>JAWXBD010000215.1:0-17528 GCA_034439815.1 Phycisphaerae bacterium | reverse complement strand
GAAAGATGGCCTTCCTTTTCTCTGGCGCCGGCCTGCGGACGGAGCCCGGGCTGCGGAACGCGGCAGCGTCACCCACAGGAAAGCCGGAAGACCCAAAAAGTTGGCAATGTTCGGCGCACCGCCGGATTGAACTGCAATGCCGCCGCCGATGTGATCGGCGAAGTTGCAGCGGAACACACAGTTGTCGATTCGCGGCGACGAGTTAAAGCAGTAGATGCCCGCGCCGTTTCCGGCTGGCACCGACTGAACAGGCGTGGCAGTCTCGCACGGCAAGAGTGGCGGGGCAGGTGGTGGAGATTCGCCAGTCCCCACGAGATAGGCCCGGTTCCTCTCGAAGATGCAGTTGACGATCATCGTGTCCTGCGTGGCACAGAGTAGACGCACGGCAGCGCCGGTGTGCGCGTGTGCTCGGTGAGCCGGCAGTTGCGCAGCACGATGTCGCGATCGACGGCGAGAACACCTGCGCCGCCGCCGGGCAGCGGCTGAATCGTGCATGAGCCGTTCTCCGTAGCGGTATTCGCGAAGCCGGCGGTGATCGTGACCCCGTCGATGAGTGGGGCAGGCGAACCCGCCGGCGCTTCGGCTGTCGTGCAGCGGACGACGAGATAGCTGTTGTCCGTCACGATCTCCGAGTCGCCGATTTCGCCCGTCAGGATCGTTTCGCAGGCGATCGGCGGATCGACTGGAGGGGCTTGGCAGTACGACGCGAGCTCCTCCGGATACGTCGGCACTTTCCGCTCGCTCGGATCGCCGACGCCGCCCGCGTAGCCGCGAAAGCCTCCGACGAGCCTGACGCCCGGCGGCACCACAAACGACCTGGTCCGATCATTGCTCTGCTGAGGCGCGCCGTTGGCATTGCAGTACTGGTCGGGCCGGTAGGTCCCTTGCGCCACGAAGATGTGCGTGATGCCCGACAGAAGGAGCGCCCGCTGCATTGAGCGCGTCGGCCAAGTACTTGTATGCATACTCCCAACTCGAACCGGTCAGGGGCTCGTCGCAGCCGACGCTCGCGTCGACGAAGAGGACACTGGTCGGATTCGAGCAGAGTGCCGCATAGTCATCAGCAAGCGCCACTGGCGTCGCGAGAATGACGCCGAGCGACGCCGTCAATGTGCCAACCCGAGGCAGACTCCTGGGTGTGCGTGTCACGCGCGGCTCCGTTTTTGCTCCATCAAGATTCGCTCGCCTTCCGCCCTTTGCCTATCCGAATCTCACCACGGTCGAGCACAAGTCGAGAGCCAGCTTTCGAAACGACGAGATTCGGTCGCGGGCTGCGCCGGCCTCTTTCAGGAGTTCGACGAGGACTTGTCCGCTCACTGAAACGTGTGCAGCCCAACCGTAGGAATCGCAGTCTGCGAAGTCATGCCCCCCTCCGCGCAATCTGCGGACGCCTGGCTCCCGCGCGTCAGTCCTTCGGATGCAGATCAATCGCCACCGGCAGATGATCGCTCGCGTACCCGGCGACCTCGATGTCTTCGCTCGCGTCGGACGGCGGCAGCGGCGTGCCGAGCACGAAGAACGAGTTGTCGATCGTGTCGGCATCCAGGCCCGCACTCATGAAGATGAAGTCGATCGGCCGGTTCGTGATGTGCGTGAGGTACATCGCGGCCGATGCCTTGCGATCGAACCGCTTGTCGTACGCGTTCTTGAACCCCGCGTCGAAGTACACCCGGATGCTCTTGCGCGTCGGTGTCGCGTTGAAGTCGCCGATCACCGCGAGGTTGCGCTGCGGCTCCTTCGCGAGGCGCGCGGTGGCGAGTTCGACGACCTGCAGAGCTTCGAGTTCGCGCTGCGCATCAAACTGGCGCCCCCCCGCCTTGTGATGGACGACGAACAGCGTGAGCTCGTACCCGTCCTTCGTCCTGAGATCGACCATGAGCGGACTGCGGGCCCAGCGCTTCGGCATGGCGTCCGCCGCGAGCTTACTCCAGCCGTCACCGGTGCGCTTCGCATCCATGTCCGCAATCGCTTCGCGCGGCCAGTTGACAACATTCGTGATCGGTACGCGCGAGAGCACCGCCTGCTCGATGCCGCGACCGTCGCCGGCATCGACACTGGCGACGTGGTCGTAACCGAGTCCCTGCAGATAGCCGTCGCGAAACTGCAGCAGCGCCGCTTTGCTTTCAATTTCCTGCAGCGCGAGCACATCGGCGTCCAGTCGCTTGATCGTGTCGGCGATCGCTCGGAGGCGCGATGTCGGCGTCGTCATCGTCTTGTCGTCGATGTCGCCCGAGATCGAAGGGTCGTCGTGGTCGTCAAAGAGATTCTCGACGTTGTAGGTTGCAAGCCGCACGCTGCCGGGCGACTTCGGCAACGGCTCTTTGCAGCCATACCGGAGCGTCGGTTCAACCGGCTTCGCCTGCTGGGGAGTGGCGCTTCGCCCTTCGGGAGGCGCGGCGGCGGGCGCCGACTGCTGACTTACCCGCAGCTCGGTCTGATCCGCAGCATCGTTCAGCGGATGACCGAGCGGAGAGCCGCACGCGAGCGTGAGGAATGCAACGGGAACGAGCGCGAGCGGCGACCGACGAAGGCGCGGCGGCGCGTTCGAGTCTGCAGGCAAGCGGAGCTGACGAGTCTTCAGATGTCGGAACCCAAACATCACAGCCAGTCTACCCCGAGAGTGCGCGCACCAGCCGAACTTCAATCCCGGCGAGCCCTTGTGGCGCGCGCGCCGTTCACTGGTACACCTTCGCGAGCTCGGCGGCGTTCTCGTACTGCCGTTCGAGCCACTTCGACCAATCAGAGCCCATATTCCCGGCCGGCGCAAAGACGATCGATTCGATGCCGAGTTCCCGGAGCTTCGCCCGGATCGCGTTGCCCGGCTCGTCCTCCCAGATCATCCAGCGGGCCGGGTGCTCCGTGAGCGCCGTTTCCAGGTCCTTCAGCGCGTCGGCCGACGGCATCTCCTCCGGTTCCCAATGCACGGAAATAGCGTTGAGCGAAAACCGCTGTTGGAGATACTGATAGACGGGGTGCGAAAAGATAATCGGCAGCGCCTGCTGCCCGCCGATTGCAGCCTCGAGGCGCCCGTCGAGATCGCGGAGATCGCGCTCCACCGCGCCGAATCGACTCTCCATATCGGTCGCGTGCGCGGGGCGCGCTTTCACGAGTGCATCCTTGATCGCACGGGCCTGCTCGATCGCGCTCATCGGATTGATCCACGTCGTGAACGCGGTCTCGCCATGCGAGTGCGAGCCTTGCAGACCATGGCTGTGCGTCACACCATCCTCGACAATCCATGTCGACCGAAAGCTGTCGGCGGTGACAACCACGTTGCGCTCGGGCAGTGACACTCTGGCCCGCCAAGGTTCGAAGCCGGCGCCATTCAGCAGGATGAGGTCGGCCGCTTGCAGCGTGATGATGTCGGCGGTTGCCGGCGTCCAGAACGCCGGATCGACATCGGCGGGCGCCACCATTGCGACCTTGACGGTTTCGCCTCCGATCTGTGCGGCGAAGTACGCGAGCGGCGCATTGCTGGCGATCACGTTCAACACGGCGCTCTCGGCTGCCTGCGGTTCACCGGACGGGCTCGCGCCTCGTGACGGCGCCGTCTGCGACTTCGGATCTTCGCAGCTCACGAGACCCGCAAGCATCACGATGCATGAAACGAACACAAGAATCGAGTCGAATGGGATACCGCGGCGCATGACATCTACCTCAGAAAGAAGGCACACAAGCCCGTCGGACAGCGAGAAGCGGTAGGCTACCCGCGCCACCCCACCGATGCTTACGACGACGGAGCTCAACTTTCGATATGCACCGCCGGGCGGATTTGAGCTCCGCGTGCCGCCGCTTGCACTTGCTGCTGGTGACACCATGGCGATCGTGGGACCAAGCGGTTGCGGCAAGAGCACGCTGCTCTCGATCCTGGCTGGCGAACGGCGTCCGACCAGCGGGACCGTGCGCTTCGGGGATCAGGCGATCAGCGAACTGCCCGATGCCGATCGCCGCGCGTTTCGCATCACGAAGGTCGGACTCGTCTTTCAGGAGTTTCGGCTCGTCGAGTATCTCGATGTGCTCGACAACATTCTGCTCCCGTGCCGCCTGCATCCGGCGCTGGCCCTCGACGCGAGCATGCGATCTCGCGCGATAGCGCTCGCCGAACGCCTCGGGATCGCGCCGCACCTGCACCGGTTGCCGGAACGTCTGTCACACGGCGAACGGCAGCGCGCTGCCGTGGCGCGGGCGCTCGTCACGAATCCGCGCCTGCTGCTCGCCGATGAGCCGACGGGCAATCTCGATCCGCTCGGAAAGCAGCGGCTGCTCTCGGAAGTGCTGGCAATGGCGCGCGACACCGGCGCCATCGTGATCCTCGCGACGCATGATCATGCGCTCCTGCCGTCATTCGGACGGACGCTCGATTTCACGCGCTTCGAACCTGCCGTCACGGACGGGCGCGCATGACACGGCACGCGCATGCGTTTGTGCTCGCGTGGCACCATCTCGTGTATCACCGCGGGCGGACGATCATTCTGATCGTCGCAATCGCGCTGGCCGCAGCGCTGCCCCTCCTCGTGCGCTCACTGGTCGCAGCCGGCAGCGACACCATGATGGCGCGGGCACGATCGACACCACTCGCGATCGGCAGTCGCGGCAGCGAACTCGATCTCGTCGTCGCATCGCTGTACTTCGCGCGCCCCGCCCCGAGGTCGTACGGTGCGGGCGAACTGACGCGGCTCGCGGACTCGACGTCCGGAACAGTCGTTCCCCTGCACCTCGGCTTCAGCGCGCAGCGTCAGCCGATCGTGGGCACGTCGCTCGACTACTTCGAACTTCGTGCGCTGCGCTTGAAAGACGGCAGGCAGTTCGCTGTGCTGGGTGAGTGCGTGCTCGGATTTCGCGCCGCGCAGCGCCTCACGCTTCCGATCATTTCGGACGCGCTTGATCCCTACGACCTCGCCGGCACGATTCCACTGAAGCTGAACGTCACCGGAACGCTCGCGCCGAGCGGCACGGCGGACGATGACGCTATTTTTGTTGATCTCAAGACAGCGTGGACGATCGCGGGGATCGGCCACGGTCATCAGGACGCGGGAGCGATCCGCGATCCCAACGATCTCATCGGCACGGTCGGAGATCACGTCGTCGCGAGCGAGCGCCTGCGGCACTATGAGGAAATCACGCCCGAGCTCGCGGCGACCTTCCATTTCCACGGTGATCCTGCCACGTTTCCGATCCATGCGATGCTCGTGTGGCCACGCGATGCCCGCGATGCGGCACTGCTGCAGGGGCGGTTTCAGCGATCGGACGAACCGCTGCAGATCGTGCGACCGACGGATGCCATCGAACGGCTGTTGCGCGAGATCCTTCGTCTGAAGCGTTTCCTCGACGCCATCTTCATCGCGGTCGGCGCTGTGACGATGGCAGTGGTCGCGCTCGTGATCGCGCTGTCCGTGCGCCTGCGCCGTGATGAGCTGACAACGATGGTGCGTCTCGGAGCGGCACGCGGCACGGTGTTCCACCTGATTGCGGCGGAACTTGTGCTCATCGCGGTCGTCGCGGGAGCAGTCGTTGCGATCAGCGTCGCCGCGAGCGCGTCGCTCGGCGGCGTGGTAGAGCAGCTGATCGTGTCGCGCTGACCGCCCGGATTGGCCCGGTCAGGGCTCCGGATCCGATTGCGGGACGGGGACCGTCTTCTCGTCATCGTCCTGTGGCGGTTTTCCGCCGGCTTCGCCCGCCTTGATCGCATCCTGGATCTCGCGCTTCAGCATCTCGAGATAGTCATTCGCGCCGACGTGCTGGCTGTGCACGATGCCGTCAGCGCGGATCACCACCGTCATGGGAATCGCTCGCACCGAATAGGCGCTCGCGAGTTTGTCCTGCGCGTCGATGAGCGACGGCAGCGTCACGCGGAGCTGCTGGAACATTCCCGTGACGGCGGTGAGGCGGTCGTGTCCCTGCGTCTGTTCGAACACGTTCACTGGATACACCACGACGGGAAGCTGCTGCTCCGCGGCCCACGCGGCGACCTTGACGAGCTCCGGCAGCGCCTGCCGACATGGGCCGCACCAGGTAGCCCAGAAGTCAAGCACGACGACACGACCCGCGAGATCCTCGCTCTTCACGAGGCCGCCGTCGCTTGCAGGAAGACTGAACTCGGGCGCCGGCCTTCCGACGAGCGCGCCGGCGCCGCTGTTGCCGCCGCCGTCGACCGCACCCTTCTTGCGGAGCTGCGCGAACATGTCCACCTTCGCGCGCTTGCCGGGGTCGAGCCGAAACGCCGCTTCTTCAAAGGGCTTCGGAGGAATCTCGTTCACGATCGCGCTGCGATAGGTGACGGAGCCGCGCGCCGGCACCGCTTCACCGCGGCTGATCCGCGCTTCGGTGCTCACGAGGAGCATGGTCGCGGGATCCACGACGAGTTCAAGACGCTCGCCATCAGCGAGCAGCACGATGTGCTGGCGCTTCGAACCGTCCGCGAGCGTCTCGGCACGGACACTCGCGGGGATCACGTTGGGCGCGTTGGGGTGAAGCTGCATGACCGTCTCATCAACCGCCTCCTCGCCGAGCGCGAGTGCGAGTGACACGAACGGCAAATTAATGAATGCAGCGAGCAGCGTGTAGTACGGCGAGTCATCGTCACCCGCCTCAATGTAGGTGTCAGGATTTGACTCGTGCGTCGCCCACACCTTTCCCTCAGAGAATCGCAGTTCGAAGTCGCGCATCCGCATGATGAGCTTTCGACCAGGCGCGAACGTCATCTCGGCACTGACCGGGGCAGCATTCCCCTCCTGAGCGTCCACACCCGTGCTCACCGCCACGCTCTCAGTGACACGCAGCGCCGGTCGCTCGCGATACGCCTTCATGAGCGCCGCGACAGCCGCTGTAGCTGCGGGATCCGGTTCCGTCGGAATTGTCTCGACCGGTTCGGCGACAGGCTTGTCGTCCGCAGCTGCCGGCGGCTGCGCGTCGTCCTGCAGCGCTCGGCAGGACGCGTGCGCGGACGCGCCTGCCCATGCAACCGCGGCCATCAAGCCAGCCACGAACGCGCCATGAAAATGCCGAGCGAAGGGAAAATGTGGCTGCATGCAGGATCCTCCGTCGCCAGTGTAACGAGAGCACGCAGCCGATCACTTCTCGTCCAAAGCCTTCGCGACATCAGCTTTCAGCGCCTCGACAATCTGCCCCGGATTCTTCGTATCGATGGCGATATGCACGGAAACGATCTTGCCGTCGGATCCGATCACGAATGTCGCGGGAAGACCTCGGATGCCGAAGTTCCCCGCGACAGAGTCGTCGATGTCGAAAAGGAGCGGCATCGTGAACGCCTGCTCGGTCCACCACTTCGAGGCCGCAGTGCGGCGGGCTTCCGCCTCCTGCGGCTCGAGCGTGTTGACGCCGAACACCTTCACCTTCTTGCCGCTCGCTGCTGCCCACTTCGAGAATTCTTCGATGTAGGGAAGACCGCGCTTGCACGGTGCGCACCACATCGCCCAGAAGTCGAGCACGACCACCGTGCCGCGCAGATCGCTCGTCGTGACGGTGGTTCCGTCTGCTGCAGTCATCGTCCAGTCGGGCGCCATGTCGCCGGTGACCTTCGGCTTCTCCTGCATCTCTTCCATCGACGCCACGATGCGACGTCCGGTCGTGTCGACGGTCATCGGCTGCGCCAGCGCATCGGCAACCACTGGTGCGAAGCCTAGCGTAATCGTGACTTGGAAATCAGGCGGCGTGCCGGGCGGCGTGAAGCTCGCTTCCATCCGCTTGACGAGCTTCGTCGCCGCATCGGCGCTCACCGTGACTGCGCCGCCGGTTCCCTCGATGAGCAGGTGCTGCATGCCGTCCGCTTCGCGCAGTCCGGCGAAGCGCGAGTCGGGCAGAGTTTCCATCGCGAGGTCCTGCGCGATGACCGCTGACTTGTAGCGCAGCACAAAGTGCGGCACGGGCATGTTGAATCCCGGCAGTTTGGTCTTCAGCGTCGTGTTGATATCGGTGTTGAGGGGTGCCTGCAGAGCGACCTTCGGTGCCGCGCTCATCGTGACGGTCACTGTGTCGCCCAGCGCCGTCAGTTCCGCTCCGGTCATCGAGATCTGCGCGTCCGTGCCCTTGCCGAACGCGAGGCGGTACGTGTCGTTCTGCTTGCCTTGCGGCGACGCGAACTCGAGCGTGACGGTGTCCGAAATCGTCGGCGCGTCGTGGTACGCCTTCAGCATCTCCGTGAGGAGCGCGTCGATCTTCGCGATGGACTCAGGGCTGCGGGCCGCGGCATCAAACTGTGCCGCGAGCGGATTCGCCTTGGCCGTCGGGGCGGTCTGCGGAACGGCCGGTGGCGGTACGGCCGGCGGTGTGCTGGCCTGCCCACGCGCCGGTGTGGCGGTCGCGATGACCGCTGCCATGCCGAGGCCGACGAGCACGAGGCGGGCGATGAGTCGGTCGGGCGCGACGACCTCGGAGCGGGCGATGGTCTGATGCTTCATGCGTTGGTTTCCAAAGGACGGATTGAGCGGTGGTGAGGAATTGGCCCGATCCGGCGCACCGACGATGGGTCGTGGCTGAGACGGGTGAGCAGCGTTCGTACGGTCGAACCCGAGCGGGGTTCCAGAAGAGTCGGAGCAATCTCGGCGAGCGGAACCAGCACGAACGAACGCTCGGCGAGCCTCGGGTGCGGCACGGCGAGACCCGGCCGGTCCACGACCGATTCCCCATCAATGAGTATGTCGATGTCGATCGTTCGAGCAACCCATCGTTCGTTCGCAACGCGCTTCCGTCCAAGCGATCGTTCGATTGATTGTGCGACCTCGAGGATCACCGCGAGATCGAGTTCAGTCGCCAGTTCGGCGGCCGCGTTGAGATACATCGGTTGCCCGCTGGGCACGGGATCGGTTTCGTATGCATGGGACACGCGAAGGACCGCGAGGCCCGGGACTGCGGCAAGACGATCGAGCGCGGCGCCGAGTGTGGCGAGCCGATCGCCTGCGCTGCTCGCGAGATTGCTGCCCAGTGCGATGAGGACGCTGCGTGTCACGAGTCTGAACGCTCCGCGGGAGGAGCATCAGCGTAGGCCCACAGCATGGGCGTGTCCGGGCGTGCAAGCAGAACAAACCGCAGCCATTGCAACGCGGACTTTGCGGAACGGTCGCGCACACTCTCCCGATCACCCGGAAACTGAAAGCGACGGACGCGCACGCCATCGGGACCCGCGATGCCCATGAACACCGTTCCGACCGGCTTTGCCGCACTTCCTCCTTCGGGACCCGCGATTCCGGTGATCCCGACTCCCCACGTCGCGTGGGCCTGATCGCGTGCTCCCTGTGCCAGCGCACCCGCGACCGGTTCCGACACCGCGCCGTGCGCCGCAAGGAGTGACCGGGGGACGCGCGCGAACCGCTCCTTCAGATCATTGGAGTACGCGATGAATCCGCCTGCGAACACGTCGCTGACGCCGGCGACATCAGTGATCATTGTGCCCAGCAGCCCGCCGGTGCAGCTCTCGGCGACGGCCACCGTCGCGCGCTGCTCGCGCAGGAGCGTTGTGAGCACCTCCGCCAGCGAGGCGCTGTCACGTCCGTAGGCATACGGTGACCAGCGCGATTCGATAATGCGCGCGGCCTCATCGATGCGCGCGAAAACGGTCGCGCGCGGCCCGCGCGAACGGATGCGCGCCGTCACGATGGACCGGCTTGCTGTTGTTCCGACGACCGGGTCAGCGCTGCGATCCATCAGCGCTCCAAGCCGCTCCGCCAGCGTTGATTCGCCTTCGCCGAAGCTGTGCACGGCAACCGTCGGCATCACGACATCGCCCCCGAGTTCCTGAAGATAGCGCAGCACGGTCGCGGTGAACATCGGCTGCATCTCGTTCGGCGGACCCGGGAGGCAAAAGACGCGGGCGCCGGCAACAGTCGCGACGAGTCCCGGCGCCGTGCCGTGCGGATTCGCGATGCACGCGGCAGAGCGCGGCCGCAGCGCCTGCAGCAGATTCGACGGCGGCATGCGTCGCCCTCGGCCGCGAAACCACTGCTCAATCGCCACGCGCGCTTCAGCATCCTCCAGCAGCGGTGTGCCTGGATCGCAGCAGCCATTGAGCGCGTCGCGCGTCACGTCGTCCGCAGTCGGCCCGAGCCCGCCCGTGATGACCAGCAGTGCTCGGCCACGGCACAGGTCCTTGATCGCCGCTTCAATCGCGCCAGTCGCGTCGCTGACCGTGCGATGTTCATCACGAAAGACGCCTTCGGACGCGAGTTGCTGCGCGAGCCATCGCGCATTCGTGTCATCAATCTGTCCAAGCGCCAGTTCGTCACCGATCGACAGCGTTGCGGCATTCATGCAGCGCCTCCCCCGTCGCCCCCATGACCATCCGTGGCATCGTCTGCACCGACCTCGCGCAGCGCCATCATCGTGCTTGGAGCACCGGCACCGAAGCCTTCGCCGCTTACCGCAAGCAGCAGCTCGCCGCTCCGGGAGACGGCGCCCGCACGGAGCATTGCTTCGAGCATCGACACGAAGTCAAGAAATGATGCCGGCAGGATCGGCACGAGAATCGGCTCCACGGTGCGCAAGAGCCGCATGCGGCGCAGCGCTGCAATGTCCGTCGACGCTGCGTGCACTGGGATGGCGAAACCGAAGCGCGAAAGCAGGAGCGCCGTGGTGGCCGTCTGACTCCACGCGATCACGCGCGCCACGCCCAGATCGCGCGCTGCGCGCGAAGCACCATGCGCGAGCGCCGCGACGCGGTTCCGCTCGCGGGCCAGCCGCGCCGGCGGCGCCACCGGTTCAGCGTGCAGCGCGAGATAGGCCTCCGCTTCACACGCGATGCGCACCATGGTTTCGACCGTGACAATCGGCCATTTTCCAACAGCAGTCTCGCCTGACAGCATCACCGCATCACAGCCGTCGAAGATCGCATTAGCGACGTCGGATGCCTCCGCGCGCGTCGGCGTGGAGCTTTCGATCATCGACTGCAGCATCTGGGTGGCGACGATAGACGGCTTGCCTTCGGCACGTGCCGCTGCCAGGACGCGCTTCTGCAGAACGGGCACCTTGGCCAGATCCATCTCCACGCCGAGATCGCCGCGCGCCACCATCACGGCGTCAGCAGCGGCCACGATCGCTTCGACCTGTTCGATCGCCTGCGGCCGTTCGATCTTCGCGACGATGTGGGGCGGCATCGCCCGTCCCACGCGCCGCGACGCAGACGCGATGCGCAGGGCGAGCCGACGCACGTCCTCGGGGTCCTGCACGAACGACATGCCGACAAAATCGATGCCATGTGTCGCTGCGAAGTCCGCACCGATGATGTCGCGCTCGGTGATCGGGTCCGCCCGGATCTCACTGTCGGGAAGATTGATGCCCTTTCCCGATCGGACCATTCCGCCCGTCAGCGTCGTGCAGATCAGCGCGCCGCCGCGCCGATCAACGACAAGCAGCCGCACCGCTCCATCATCAATGAGTACGCGATGACCCGGCTCGGCGTCCTCGGCGATTCCTTCGTACGTGCAGGCGAGCGTGACCTCTTCGGCCGCGCTGACTTCGCACAGGAATCCCGGGCGAATCTGGACGATGCGACCGACCTCGAGCCAGATTCCGCCTTCCTGAACGCGGCCGACGCGGATCTTGGGACCTGGAAGATCAGCAAGCACTGCAGTGATGATGCCGGTCGCGGCTTCGGCGGCGCGGATCGCCAGCAGCGTGCGGGCATGCTCTTCCATCGTTCCATGACTCAGATTGAGCCGCACGACAGAGACGCCGGCGCGGAGGAGCGCTTCGAGCATGGCAGGCGAGCTGGTCGCAGGACCGACCGTCGCGACGATGCGCGTGAGGGAGCGGTCTCGATTCATGCGTCACCCTTTGGAGAACCCTGCTGCGCCTGCGCCGTTACGTGGCGGTACTGTGTGCGAAAGAACGCCGTCATGTGACCTCGCAGCACTTCCGCAGGCGCCGCGTCGTCCGGCCACAGTCCTGCTGCGTGCCACTTTCCTTCGAGCCAGCCCGCGCGCACCGCCGCCAACTGATCGGGATCACCGAGATGAAACTCGACTCCGTCGGGTCCTTGAACAGTCGGCATCGCGTCGAACGTTCGGAGCATCTCCTTCAGCTGCGGATCCGTGACGTCTTCGTGCGTCACGATGCCGCGCGTGCCGGGGTACG
This sequence comes from Phycisphaerae bacterium, assembly GCA_034439815.1. GTDB lineage: Bacteria > Planctomycetota > Phycisphaerae > Phycisphaerales > SM1A02 > JAEUIT01. Next base: position 5,444 of record JAWXBD010000215.1, on the reverse strand, counting down.
CCGGGTGACGAATGATCGCGAGCCACGCGTCACGCAGATGCGCGCGGTTCTCGATCGCCATCGCCACAAACAAACCTGGAAAAAATGCGCGGAACGCGTCGTTCGGCGCCTCGACGGCCGTTGCAATCGTCCACGGATCGACCTGGTCGACGAAGCGCGCGAGGTCGTCCGACTTGTACATCGAACGGCGCACGGGCATGCGCCGCAGCTCGTACTGCGTTGGACCGAGACCGTCGATCTCGTGATCGCGCGGACGGAACTGCCACAGCGCCTGCCCCTCACGTGACAGCACGAACTCGACGAAGCGCTGCGCCAGTTCCGGATGCGGCGCGCCGCGCAGCACGGCGATCGGATCCGGATCGATGACGGTCTCCGCCTTCGGATCGATGTAGCCCACACGCGCTGTCTGCGGGTCCTGCGATCCGGCGTGCCGGCCGGCATCGATGATGACCTGCGACTGGTAACGACCGTAAAAATCGATGCACACGCCCGCGGCAGCTTCGCCGAGACTGACATCCGTCGGTGCTTTGGGCGCGCTCGCCGAGAACGTGCGGGCATTCGCCGCCATGCGCCGGAGAATGCGCCAGCCCTCGACCCATCCGCGCCGCTGTAGAATCGCTTCGTACGCTGTCGCGACGGAACCGCTCTGCGCGGGATTCACGAGCGCGATCCAGCCGACGAGCTTCGGATCACACAAGTCGTCCCATCGCGTCGGATCGTCGACGCCGCGCTCGCGCAGCACGTCACGGTTGTAGACGATGCCGAAGCCCGAGAGCGCCGCGCCGAACCACATGCCGTCGGGAGCAAACATCGGGATGTCACCGATGTGCGACTCGTCCCCGTACACATCGTGGAGGAACTCCTCCGAGAACGTGACCGGCACCAGCACCGTGGTCGATTGTTGACCCGACGGTGTCGTGACAACGATCGGCTTCGCGAGCTTCATGAACTCATAGGAGCCCCCGCCGAAAAGAAGATCAGCCATGCCGCCGATCGCTTCTCCGGTCTCGGCGTGACGCACAAGATCGGCGCGATAGGCCGCGTCAAGCATCTTGCGAATCTCGCTCGTGCCGCCGGGCGTTGACCACGCGACGTAGGCCGTCTCGCCGTAATTCCGTTGATGCCACGCCTCGAACGCGCGACCGAACTCCTGGCGAATGTTCTCGTTGTGCGGCGTAAAGATGACGAGCGTGTTCGCAGCAGACCGCGCTGTCGCAGTGTCGTCGCGCGGCGCGAGCGCGATCGGCACTCCAATGAGCACCGCGAGCAGAAGAAAGAGCGTGATACGTCCGGCGTGCATGGAAGGAACTATTGACCGAGCCCGCGCCGGATCTCGTGATGAAATGCTTCGGCCGCTCGTGCGACATTGCCCCGCCAGTCGGAACTGCCGCTCGGATAGAGGACGCTCCGGCTCGCGGTGATGATGGCACCCGTGCCATCCGCGCGGAAGCAGGGCAGAACATCGTCGACGCCTCCGCCTTGCGCTCCGTACCCCGGCACGAGCAGCATCTGCTGGGGCATGCGCGTACGGAGGGCCGCGGCATCGGCGCGTTTGGTGGCACCGACCACTGCGCCCAGGGCACTCGTCCCCTGCTCGCCGAGGTGCGCAGCGCCGAGGGTCGCGACGGAATCAGCCATCGCTTCCGCGACCGTGCGGCCGTCTGCGAGGCGCAGCGATTGAATCGCATCACCGGAACCGTTGGAGGTGCGGACCAGCGCGAAGGCGCCGCGCCCCGGTGCTCCGTCCACGCGCGCGAGAAATGGCAGCAACCCGTCTTCGCCGAGATAGCCGTTTGCGGTAGTCCAGTCCGCGTGATGGAGTGCGCTCGCCGCGGCGTAGTGCTCGGCAGTGATGCCGATGTCGCCGCGCTTCGCGTCAAGAATGAGCTCCATGCCGTGCGCCTTTACGGCGGCGGATGTCTGATGCAGCGCCGCAATGCCGGCACCGCCGTAACGCTCGAAACACGCCGACTGGATCTTGACGCAGGCGACGAACGGCATGATGGCGTCAAGAACAACGATTGAAAATCGGAGCAGCTGCTCCGCTGGAGCGATGTCACCGTTCGCATGCGCGATCTCCGCAGGCATGCGCTCCAGCACTGGATCGAGCCCGACGCAGACCGGCGCGCCCACGCGGGCGAACGCGGTCAGGAGCCGGTCGGCGGGATGGGCTGTCGTGGCAGTGGCGGAGCGGGCGATCGCGGCGGCAGTCACAGTGGAAGTTCCAGGGAGGTGCGGGCCAAGGGGCGACGAGCCATGGTACCGGTTGAGTACAATCGCGCTGTGGCCACCGACGAACATCCCGCGCATCTCGATCTGAAGCGCGACCAGGGACTCACGATCGAGTGGCAGGGCGGCAGGCGCTCGTTCTATCCAATCGCGTATTTGCGCCGCATGTCTCCGTCGGCGGACGCCAAGACGCTGCGGGAGAAGCTCGCCGCAAACCCGCTCACAGTCCTGCCGGCAGCGCGGAGCAACGTGCCGCTCACCGCACTTTCCGCGGAACTTGTCGGGCGGTATGCAGTCCGAATCCGGTTCTCCGACGGGCATGACACGGGCATTTATTCATGGCGGTATCTGCGCGAGATTGAACCCGACGGCGCAGGCGGATCAACGCCGTGAGCGAACTCACTCCACTTCGTGGAAAGACCAATGCCTTCGTTGACCCTGCCGGCGTTGGCTGGACACCGCATCCCCGACCGTTCGTCGCGGAGATCACCATCGATCACACGCACCTGTCGCGCGCTGTTCCTCACGTGAACAATCTTGAGTATGTGCGCTGGCTCGACGGCGTCGCGGAGCTGCACGCGACGGCGGTTGGATGCACACGGTCCGTGCTGCTCGCACAGGATCGCTGCTTCTTCGTAGCACGTCATGAGGTCGACTATCTCGCCGAGTGCTGGGAGCACGATCAGCTCATCGTTGCGACGTGGGTCCGATCGATGAAGAAGACTTCGTCGTGGCGCGAGACGGTCGTGGTGAGGCCGAACGATGACACGATCGTGTGTCGCGCCAAGACGCTGTGGGCATTTGTCGATCTTCAGTCGCGTCGACCGGCTCGCATACCCGCAGCGATCGCATCCGCCTTCGATGCCTTGGAGGGAGTCATCGCGTGACAGCGGCAGCAATGCACATTGCATTGATCGCCTCGCCCGAGCGCTGGCGCAGCGAGCGAGAACTCGTGCGACGGCTCGCGATTGGACTGCTTGGCGAAGGTGCCACGGTCACCGTCATCGAGCCCGTCCCGGAGCGCGATCCCGAATCGGTGCTGCCGGAGCTCGTGCGCAGCGAGCGGCGATTTGAAGTGCCGCGCCGGCTCAGCTACGAAGTGCGCGTTCCGTTCTGGCGCCGTGAAGAGCGGCTCCACCGTATGGTGAGTGCGTTCGAACGATCGATGCCGGACCTGCTGTGGGCGGTTGGCGCGGACGGGTGGGAGCTTGCAACGCAGTTCGCAGATGCATGCGATCGGCCGGTCGCGCTCGAGCTGCGGCGTGATGTCGACTTGAAGTTCGCGCCCCGCGCGCTGCGCAGTGATCGCGTGGTCGCGCTGGTCACGCCGTGTGAAGCGCTCGCACGGGTCGCGCGCTCGATCGTGAGCGAACAGTTCGTCCGCGTCGTGCCGATCGGCGTGCGTGTGGACGAGTCGCTGCCCCCGCGGATCGGACCGGCCCGCATCATTGCGATCATCGGAGAGGGACGCGATGAACGACCTTTCGCCGCCGCGCTGCGCGCTGCGCATGCGGCTCTGGAGCGATTTCCTGAACTCCTGTTTCTCGTCGAGTTTCCACTCGGGACAGGTTCGTCACTGTGGCGCTTCGCGCGTGCGCTGGGCATACTGAACCGCGTCACGGCGGTGGACGCAGCGGCGGTTGGCGGCCGGCTTGCGATGACGGCAGTGAGCGCGTGCGATGTGCTCATGTCGATCGAGCCGCATGGCGGACCGCGACCCGAAGTGCTCACCGCCCTCGGGCGCGCCGTGCCCGTGATCGCGGCAGCTGATCCGATGTGCGACGCACTGGTGGACGGGGAGACTGCCCTACTGCTGCCTGCGGGCGAGATGCAGTCAGCGGTGTGGACCGAAGCGCTCCTTGCGACGCTTGACCATCCGGACCAGTCGCGCGAGATGGCAGCACGCGGCCGAGCGCTCGTCGTAGCCCGCTACCGATCGAGCGTGGCCGCGAGCGCGTGCCTCGCGACGGCACTGGACCTCGTGCGCGGCGGGCCTCTGCGCTTCGTGCCGCCCCAGCCGTGACCGTCAGTCGCCTGCGACTCAACCGCCGGGTCCATGAAGACTTAGCGTGCGCACAATTCAAAAACCGCCGCTGTCAAGGCCTGCTGCGAAAGTTTCCCGTCGGAAATCTAGCGGGCTTCCTATCCCTGTGCCGACAATCTTTTTCGTCGCACGATCGCACAAGCGGCATTCGCGACACCACGATCGACCTCTTCCGCTGCGACGAATGAGACAGAGCAGTCGCAGCGTTTCTCGGCATCTTTCTCCCCTCCGCCCCGCTGATTCCCTCAATGGATCAACGGGGTTTTTCGTCAGAGCGGGGTTCGATGAGGCGCGCCTTCCTAAGGAGTGAAACACCAAAGGAATTCACTTCTTCGGGGGGATCGCTTGACCAGAGCGGCCTCTCTGACGCAAGATAGGCATATGGGCTTGAACGCCCACCCGCACTTTGTGGCTGCAATCGACGAAGTACCGTCGATGCGGCTGCAGCAGATGAGCCCTCGCAATCATCGAGGGAATACGCCATGAAGAAGTCCCTGACGACGCTTAGCCTGGCCATTGCCGGCACCACGTGTTGCCTCCTCCTCGCCGCCTGTGGCGACGGTGGCGTTCCAGCCAAACAGGACGTTGAGGTCAAGCCGCCGCCGACCACGACCGTTACCGCGCCGGGCGACAAGTTCAAGGGTTCCTTCGGCGCGAACGAGGGCGCGACTCCAGGCGGTGCACCTGCCGCGCCTCCGAAGCCAGAAGACGAGTAATCGCGCTGGCCCCAGTCCGTACTGGAGGTCCCCATCGCCATTCAAAGGCCCGCAACCCCCGTAACGGGTGCGGGCCTCTTTTCGTGCGCAGAGTCTCGGTTTGATTCCGTTTGTTTCGCGAGTCGCGTTCGCCGCGCGCAGCGAGCGGCCATTGGGGCCGTGCGGTGCGTCCGGCCACGTCCACCGTTGACCCAGCGATTGCTCCGGACGGCAATCCGCCTTTCCCGGGAAGACTGCGCATGCGTCACCTCACCCCCGCCCGCGCGACGGCGGTCATCACGATCGTCTCGCTCTTCTTCATTGTCGTCGGCTGCACCGGAAATCCGCCTCCGCCGAAGCCTCAACAGGTCACAACCGTTGCCGCGCCCGGTGCCCCCTTCAAGACGCTGAATGCGGGTACGAACTCGACCGCCACGCCGACCACGACCGTTACCGCGCCGGGCGACAAGTTCAAG
>JAWXBD010000214.1:0-5066 GCA_034439815.1 Phycisphaerae bacterium | reverse complement strand
GCTCGGTGCCGTCGAGGTCGGTGGTGTACGCGCTCGGCAAGAGCCAGTTCGACATCGCGTTGTCGATCGCGTTCGATGCCGCGAGCAGGCGATAGTCATCATCGGCGGTGCCGCGAACGAGGTCAGCGCCGAGCGGATTCACGAAGGCGGGATCGTTGCCGTCGTTGCCAGCGCCGCCGAAGCCACCGGTCCACCCGAGGACGGACGTCGCCGCAACGTCGAGGAGGCCGAGCGACGTGAGCTGTCGTTGTTCAAGCACGCCCGCGAGTCCGGCGTTCTTCCACAGAATCGAGTTGCGCAGTGTGAGAGCTGCTGCCGGGGCGATGTACACGCCGCCGCAACCAGCTGCGGTCGAGATGTTGTCGACGATCGTTGAGTTGACGATGAGTCCGTTTGCAACAGCGATGAAGCTCACAGCGCCGTTGCCCGCGCCGTCGTTGCCATGCACGAGCGTGTTGACGATGCTCGGCTGTCCGCTTGAGAGAAGTATCGCGCTGCCAGCGCCGGTGCTCACGTTCATGTTGAAGCGGCAGCTTTCGATCGTCACGTCACTGGTCAGCGCGAAGAGGCCAGAGCCACCATCGAGCGACTCATTCTGTCGCACCCAACAATCGCGAATCACTGGCGCACCGTTCTGAATCACGATGCCGCCGCCGAAGCTCCGTAGTCCCGCAGCGGGGCCGTTCGCGTTGCCCTTCTGCACGATGAAGCCAGACATGCCACCGGTGGCATCGACGTTCAGCGCGGCGACAACGTTGTAGGAATTGTCGCCGCTCCCCGCAGCACCAATCGCACCGGAGAGTACGGTTTGATGCGCCAACGCGTCGCGTTCGCTGATGTCGACTTCGCCGCCGGCGAAGCCGCCGATCAACTGCGTGCCGCTGACGAGCGGGAAGCGCAGATTACGATTGTTCGTTCCGCGATCGGGCTGATACGTCCCTTGGGCGACGAGGACGTACTGAATCGGCGTAACCAGAGCGTCGTCCATCGCGTCTTGCAAGTCGGTGTAGGCGTCCGTCCATGTCGTACCGTTGTTGGCGCCCGCGGCCGCAACGTTGACGTATCGAACGTCGCAGACGGTTTCGATGGCGCCCATGTCGACGATCGGTCCAGTGCCAGCACCGGTGTCGAGAACGCTGACTTCGTTGACGTAGCGCGCGTTGCCGTCGAGATCGGAGGTCACCCACGCCGGTACGAGAGCATTGCTGCCAGCGTCGATGCAGGGTGAGGTCCGACGAAGTTGCAGGTCGCCCGCCAGAGCGTCGACGAACTGCGGATCGGTATCGATGTTGCCAACACCGGGCCAGCCGCCTTGGACGTTGCTGCGGGCGACGAGGGTGGTCACGCCAGCGCCGGAGACGTCGATCGAAGTCGTGTTCGACCCAATGATCGAGTTGGAGACGAGCGCGAGCAGCGGGAAGCCCAGGTCGTTGAGTTCGATCCCAGCGGCGCCGCCGTTGTAGATCGTGCAGTTAACGATCGTCACCAAAACTGGATTCGAGATCGACAGGGCTTCGACCGCTACATCGCCGCTGAAGAAGATGCTGTTACTCACGTAGAGGCCTTCGCGGGTCGAGAGGACCTCGCCGTCCTTGTCGTCGAATGTGCAGCGATCGAAGAGGCCGGTCCCGCTGAGCACGTTGGCGCTGCTGACGCTCGTTGCGTCGTTGTCGAGAAAATCGCAATCAGCAAAGGTGCAAATGCCTCTCATTTCGACTGCACCTCCGCCGGTCGCATGGTTGGAATCGAAGAGACAGTCCTCGACTGTGACGTTGCCCGTGATGGACATGGCACCGCCGCCGGTCGCCTCGTTGCTGATGAACTGGCAGTCGATGAACGTCGCGTTGCCGTTGACGTACGCGCCACCGCCGAGGGTGGCGTCACAATTCTTGATGATGCAGTGCTTGATCTCGGGGTCGCCCGTGATATCGAGGCCGCCGCCGGTGGTGTCGCTTCCCTGCTTGATCGTGAAGCCGATGAGTTTGGCGTCTGGTCCAACGCCTCCATCGATGCGAACGGCGGTGTCGATAAAGTCGGCGTCGATGACGGTCAAGGTGGGATCGGCGAAGCTCGATGCCTTCACGGTGATCTCCTTCCCGAGGAAGTCGATCTGCTCGTGATAGGTGCCAGCGGCAACGAGCACGGTGTCGCCAGCCGCTGCGGCGTTGATGGCGTCTTGGATCGTTGGAAACGCCGCAGGGACATTGCGAACAACGGCGCTGGCGGTGCCAGCGGTGAAGAAGAGCGTGGTGGCGAGGGTGGATCGGACAAAAGAGGCGGTGCTAGTCGTGACGAATCGCATTGGAGGGTCCTTGAGTTGACTTGGTAAGTGACGGACAGTCCCGTCAAGCCCTCATGCGACGTGCGGGCCACGGCTCCCTCATCTGGCGACGAAGAAAGTTGAGCGAACGCGACAAGTCGCCGTGGGCGACCCTTCGCTGGCCTCCTTGGCCTTGGTCACGTTCATCACGCCGCTGGCGAGGAGTAGTAGGGCCAGCAGTACGCCGACTTGCGACACCCCATGCCCCATGATCGACGCGCGTTACGGCGCCCTTCGTGAACCTTTGACGAAAGTCCGAGTTTCGCCAGCACGGGTTCGACGAGCGCTTCTGAGACTGGAAGTGGTTCGGGCCCGGGAAAGGTCCCGGAAAAGATACTGCTTGAGCAACACCGTTGGTTTCAGGACGAGCGGTGCGCAGCGAATCCCGCGCAAAAGATCGTGGTCGGGCCACTCAGGTTCGCGTCGCGCTGGCTGCGATGTATCTTCGATCGTCACGCAGCCCGAATGACCATGGCCACGGGTTGCTCCGCCACGTCCGCCGGAGCCTCCTATGGGCAGATTCATCGTTCTTCTTTATGCGCTTGCGTCGCTGCTGGTCTTCGTGATTGCGATGCCCGTGCACGCTGGGCTCGTCGACTCGTTCGTCCTCGCGCTGGAAGAACCTGTGTCGAACGGCGTTCCGGTCCGTGGTGCTGGCAACATCGAAGTGGCCGGTGCCACCGACACCTACGAACTCACGATCGATAAGCCGACGATAGTGTATTTCGACGAGCAATCGTCGAGCTGTGCTCTCACCTGGACGTGCGTCGGGCCAGCGAACGTCGTCGTGTTTGGTGCGAATCAGATGTGCGGGTTAGATCCAAGTCAACAGTACCTCGCGCCGGGCGTCTACACGATCACGGTGACAGGGCCCCAACCTGGAATCTATGCGTTCACAGTTTGGGCGCTCAATCCGCCAGAACAGTTTTCGATCGCGCTTGAGCAGGGAGTGTCGAACGGCGTTCCCGTGGCCGGCGCTGGCAACATCGAAGAGCCTGGCGCCAAGGATCAGTATCAGCTCGCGATCGCCGCGCCGACTTCGGTGTACTTCGAAGAGCAGAGTGGCGGTTGCGCGCTGATCTGGTCGTGTGTGAGTCCCTCCGGGGCACTGGTGTTCTCGGATAGCGCGATCTGCGTGGGTGACCCGGGAGTCTTCGCGCTCAGCGAAGCTGGCCCCTACACCATCACCGTCGCGGGCAACGGTAGCGCGACCGGAACGTATGCGTTCACCGTATGGCAACTTGACGAACCTGAGGTCTTCACGATCGCTCTCGATACGACGATTTCGAGTGGTGTCCCCGCCGCTGGCGCAGGCGTGATCGAAGAGCCCGGCGCGACCGACGTCTATCAGCTCACCATCGCGGCACCGACTGCGATATACGCCGAAGAACTAACGGGTGCGTGCAACATCGCATGGTTGTGTACCGATCCGAACGGCGTCGTCTTGTTCTCAGATTCCGCAATTTGCGTCACTGATCCCGGCTCGCTCACGCTCGCGACTCCCGGCACCTACACCATCACGGTCGTCGGCGTCGGCGGCTCGACCGGCACTTACTCGTTCAAGCTCTGGACGTTGAGTCCACCTCAGGTATTCGAGATCGCGCTGAATGACGTGGTGGCGAATGGCATTCCGGGCACCGGCGCTGGCAATCTTGAGACGCCGGGATCCATTGATGTCTACGCACTCAACGTGGTGTTTCCGACCACGGTCTATTTCGATGAGCTCCGTGGCAACTGTTCGATTTTCTGGGGCGCTGTCGATCCGAACAGCACGTCGCTCTTCGCCAACAACGTGATCTGTGTCACCGATCCGGGGACGTTCACGCTGCTATCTCCCGGAGTGCATCTCATCACGGTCAAGAGTCCATCGGGCGGGATTGGCACATACGCATTCCGAGTGATCGAATCGATGCCTCCGCAACTGTTCGACATCGCGCTTGGCGACATCGTTGCGAACGGCATTCCCGCGGCCGGTGCGGGCAACATCGAACAACCCGGATCGCTCGATGTCTATCGATTCGACGCCGAGGCTGGGGACGTCGTGTGCTTCGACGAGATTGCTGGCGCTTGTTCGCTCGCATGGCAGCTCACCGATCCTCTCAACGCCGCCGTATTCAGTGACTCAGCGATGTGCGTAAACACTCCCGGGAAGCGAACGCTGACGACGACGGGTACCTACACGATCAGTGTGTACGGACCGGGTGGCACAAGTGGCGTCTATTCTTTCGGGATCTTCCCCGGCAGCGCCGCAGACCTCGATGGGGATTGCCACGTAAGTGCCCCAGATCTCGCGATCCTCCTTGGCGCGTGGGGAGTGTGTCCGAGTGGCTGCGAAGCTGACCTTGATGACGACGGCGTTGTGAGCGCGCCGGATATTGCAATCTTGCTTGGCGCTTGGAACTAACAGGCCGCTGCTGGATTCGTAGCGAAGCCCTCACCTACCGCCCCGGCGCGGGCACCGTGCCGCCGCCATCGCCACCTGAGTCCGCGGTCTCACCGCTTCCGGTAAACTGACCGCTGCCATTGGTGAGTTGATAGGCGAATCGCCAGCCACCGGGTGAGTACATCCCCGAGTTCTGCCAGTCGTCAATCGTGACCGTTCCCGACTAGGCGCCCGTCGATACGTCCGACGTGAAGGTTCCCGCCGCGCCAGCTTGCCACCCGGTTTTTTGGTTCCAGTCCGCGTTTCAATTCTCGCGTCAAGTCCAAACGCCTCTGTCCGCGAGGCGCTGCCACTCGATTGCTG
>JAWXBD010000213.1:0-16696 GCA_034439815.1 Phycisphaerae bacterium | reverse complement strand
GCCCGAAAGATGGCCTTCCTTATTCTCTGGCGCCGGCCTGCGGACGGAGCCCGGGCTGCGGAACGCGGCAGCGTCACCCACAGGAAAGCCGGAAGACCCCAAAAACGAAACCCAAAAACGAAACCCAAAAACGAAACCCAAAAACGAAACCCAAAAACGAAACCCAAAAACGAAACCCAAAAACGAAACCCAAAAACGAAACCGGGTGCGGTCTCCTTGCGTCCGCACCCGGTCCCCCCACATATTCAAGCGGCTTTCGCGACGCGGCCGAAGCCGCAGTCGGCGAAGCCAGCTCACCCCCGCCACAATTCACCCCCCACGATTCATTCCCAAGCTTCACTCGTCGCACGGCCAGACTTTCGTCTGAATTGCCTCCGAGGAGCCGGCGGTCGCGGCAGACGACTTCGGCAAATTGAATGTCGCTCGGCAGGTGACGCAGGTCAACTATGAAATCCTGAGAATGCAGGAAACTTTCAAGAGGCTGCCCCCCCCCCCCGTCGGCGTCCATCGATGCTCATCACAACTCCCAGCGGCCTGTTCTGTCCCGACGGAGGGTTTCACGTCGATCCGTGGGGGGCGGCCGACCTCGCGATCATCACGCACGCGCACGCCGACCATGCCCGTTTCGGCGCCAGGCGATACTTGACCGCTGGGCCCGGTCGCCTGATTCTCGCGCACCGGCTCGCCGGGCAGACGATCGAATCGCTCGCATACGGCGAATCGAGGCCGATCGGCGGCGTCACCGTGTCGCTGCATCCGGCCGGTCACGTGCTCGGCTCGGCGCAGGTCCGCATCGAACGGGCGGGTGAAGTCTGGGTCGTGAGCGGTGATTACAAAGTAGAGGCCGACGGCGTGTGCGAGCCCTTCGCACCAGTCCGCTGTCATCGCTTCATCAGCGAGTGCACGTTTGGCCTGCCCATCTACCGCTGGCAGCCGCAGGCGATCGTGGCGGGCGAAATCAACAGTTGGTGGCGATCGTGCCGCGAGCGGGCCCGCACGGCTGTGCTGGGCGTGTACTCGCTCGGCAAAGCCCAGCGCGTCTTGTCGATGCTGCAGGGCGACGACGCGCCGATCCTGGTGCACGGCGCCGTCGCGCCGATCGTCGAGCTGCATCGGGCCGCCGGAGTCCGACTCCCGCCGACGCTGCCCGCGACGAAGGAAAACGCGGCCGCCTTTCGCGGGCGGGCGTTCGTCCTCGCGCCGCCGTCCGCCTTGGCGAGCCCGGTCTCGACCTCGCCGAAACTCCGGAGCCACGGGCTCGCCAGCGGCTGGATGCGCGTCCGCGGCACCCGGCGGCGCAGCGGCATCGATCGCGGCTTCGTGCTGTCGGATCACGCCGACTGGCCCGGCCTGCTGGCGGCGATCGACGCGACCGGCTGCGCCGAGGTTGGGCTGACGCACGGGTTCGTCGATCCGCTTCGTCGCTGGTTCGATGAGCGCGGCATGCCGACGACGGTCTATCAGACGAAGTTCACCGGCGAGGACGCTGAGGGAGGCGCCGAAGCGGGCGCGGCGGCACCTGCCGAGGGTTCGACATGAAAGCGTTCGCGCGGCTCTGTATCGAACTGGGGACGACGAGGAGCACGGCCACGAAAGTCGCGCAGCTCGTCGACTACTTTCGCGCCGCGCCCGCTGAAGACGCTGCGTTGGCGCTGTCGTTTTTCCTGGGCCGCCGTTTGAAGCGCGCGGTCACCACCACGGAACTCCGGCGCTGGGTCGCCGAGGCCGGCGGGCTGCCGAGCTGGCTCATCGATATGAGTTATGAAAGCGTCGGCGATCTCGGCGAAACGTTGGCGCTGCTGCTGCCCGACACCGCACGCATCCCGAACGACTCGGACGAACCGATGGCGAGTCTCGCCGTCGTAGTGCGTGACGGCATTCTGCCGCTCGCCGCAGCGCCCCCCGCGCGGCGCAAGGCCATCGTCTTTGCGTGGTGGAACCGTTTCGATTCCGACGAGCGCTTTGTGTATCACAAGCTGATCGGCGGGAGTTTCCGCATCGGCGTGTCGAGCGGACTGGTATTGCGGGCGATCGCGGCGCTGACCGGCGTCGACCTCGCGATCGTGACGCATCGCCTCAGCGGTCCGTTTGATCCGACACCGGAATCATGGGAGCGGCTGCTGCGCGGCGAGTCGCCCGACGATGCGCCGGGATGCCTGTATCCGTTCTGTCTTGCCTCATCGCTGGAGGTGCCCCCGGCCGACTTTGACCGGATGCTGGGACCAGTTGCCGCGTGGCAGATCGAGCGGAAATACGACGGCATTCGCGGCCAGCTGCTGCATCGCGGCGCAACGACCGCCGTGTGGAGCCGCGGCGAAGAGCGGATCGACGGTAGCTTTCCGGAGCTGCGCGATCTGGCGCGACAGCTGCCCGACGGAACGGTACTCGATGGCGAAGTGCTGCTGGTCATCGGCGACACGATCGGATCATTTGCGAAACTGCAGACGCGCATCAACGCGAAGCGCTCGGCGGTGGACGCAGGACCGGGCCTTTTCGATATCGAGCGCGCCGTGTTCTTCGCATACGACGTTCTCGAGGACGACGGCGTCGACATTCGCGGGCTGCCGCTGCAGGAACGGCGCGGGCGGCTTGAACGCATCGTTTCATCGGTCGACGATCCGATGCTTCGCCTGTCCCCCGTCCTGCGTCCCGCACGCTGGGAAGATGCCGCGGCGGAACGGGCGCAAAGCCGGGCATTGGGCGTCGAAGGGCTGATGCTGAAACGGCTCGATGCGCCATACGGCATCGGTCGGCAGCGCGGGCGCACGGAGCTTGCCATTGCGAGCTGGCTGAAGTGGAAGATCGATCCGTTCTCGATTGACGCGGTGGTGATCGCCGCCGAAGCAGGCCACGGCCGGCGCGCGAATCTGCTCACCGACTACACGTTCGGCCTGTGGCGCGGCGAGGAACTCATCACGATTGCCAAGGCCTATTCCGGCTTGACCGACGAAGAAATCGCGATGGTCGATCGGCAGCTGCGCGGCACCACGCACACCAAGCGCGGGCCTGTCCGCTTCGTGGATCCGACGCTCGTCTTTGAACTGGGGTTCGAAGGACTGCAGCGCTCGAAGCGCCACAAGTCCGGCATCGCGCTGCGGTTTCCCCGCATTCTCCGATGGCGCACCGACAAGAAGCCCGCTGATGCCGACTCGCTCAGCACTCTCGAAGCGCTGCTCGCCCAGACGTATGGATAGCTGTACGGATAGCTGCACACACAATCATCGCGCGGTAGCGTCACCGCGTGCGATACACCTGGGAACCGTTCGATTGGTACGCGACGCCGCGCTATTACGACATCGTCTTTGACGACGAAACCGCCGTGGAAGCGGATTTTCTCGAGGCGATGATCGACCGTTACGCGACCGGTGCCGCCCGGCGATCGCGCCGGCTGCTGGAGCCGGCGTGCGGCAGCGGGCGGCTGTTCGCGGAGCTCGCGCGGCGTGGGTGGTCGATGAGCGGCTTCGATGCGAGTGAAGAAATGCTCGCGTTCGCGCGGCGGCGGCTGGAGCGGCGGCGACTGCGCGGCGATCTTCGACCGGGTCGCTTTGACGAATTCACTGCCCGCGGTCGTTTCGCGGGGGCATTCTGCCTCGTTTCGAGCTTCCAGTACGTGGCGAGTGAAGCGGAAGCTGAGGCGCACCTTGAGCGCATGGCGGATGTGCTCCTGCCAGGCGGCATTTACGCGATCGCGGTGCACCTCTGTGATTACCGCCGACAGCACACGATCAACGAACGCTGGAGTGCCGCACGCGGAGCGACGTCCGTCAATGCGACGATCCGGCACGGTGTGGCGGATCGTCGCGCCCGATCGATGCCGATGCGGAGCCGGCTGGCTGTCACGACGCAGGGACGTACGCGGCGTTTCGAGACCACATGGTCGTTTCGCACGTGGAATCAGCGTGAGTTTGCTCGCCTGCTCGCCAGCGAACCGCGTTTCGAGCACGTCGCGACGTACGACTACTGGCTTGAGATCGAGCGTAAAGTGCCGTTCGATCGCTCACTGCACGACTGTGTCGCACTGCTCCGTCGGCGGGCGGATTCCTGACATGCGAGCGTCGGGCAAAGCGTGTTCGCGGAGGGGCGATCGCCCGCTTCGCCGAAAGAAAAATGAGATCGACGAGGGAATCAGTCGATTCATGTTGCGTTCTTAGGAACATTGGAAGGATGCGACGCGTACTCAACAGCGTTACACGTTGCTGGACTGGCTCGCAGAATGTTGGATGCGGAATGGGCTGCTCGGGCCCCGACGAATTTCTTGAGACACCCTCCGAGTGGCGAGGTGCACAGGCTTCGGCCTGAGCTGACCACCCCTTGACCGCGTGATCTCACGACTCGTACTCCGAACAGATTTGACCGCCACAACCCCGGAACGGTTACACGCCCGTTGACGGTGCCGCGAGTGAGTTCAACGACCAAATGCTGGCTGACGGATTCTTCGGCAGAGATCCAACAGACAGACGCACACATCTCCTTTCTCCTTGCAGTCGAACCCCGGTCGCTCACTTGGAGCCCCGGGGTTCGGCGTTGTGGCTTTCTTGAGCGCTCCGTAGCGGAGTAGTTTGAGCGCTCCGTAGCGCCCTCCGGGCGCACACTCGCTCTGGCGCCGCGGGCGCGGCGGAGTGAATCCGCCGCTGCGGGTTGATGGCGTTTTGCAGAAAGCTCGAGCAGCAGCCTGCTGGAGCCGACGCGGGGTTACAGATCAAAACTGCCGTCGTCGCGCGGGGCTGCTTCGTCGATGCGCGTTTGCTCCAGAACGTCTGCCGCGGCGATGCGCCAGCCTGCGGGAGTGGCGATGACGGTGTAGCGCGCGAGATATTCGTTCGTGCGATCGTGCGAGTGTCCCCAGTGGGTCACGCGGCCGTCGACCTGATAACGGCAGAGGACTTCGAAGCTCGGCGATTCAAGCGCCGTCTCGGCAGCTCCCTGCGCGCTCACCGTCTCGAGCATTCCGATCGATTGGATGTCGACTGCTGTGCGTCGCACGGCACGGACGCGGCTGATCGCTCCGCCCTCGTCCTGCATCACGAGACTTCGATGGATTGTGAGGTAGAGCTGCTCGAGCAGCGGACCGTCGACACTCTCAGCCAGCGCGTCGTAGACGGCTGACTCTTCTGCGAAGTCAAACGCGCGATACAGATTCACGTGCAGCGGTTCAAAGATTGCGCGGGCATCGGCATCGCTTGGCAGCCCGTGGCGCGACGCGAACGGATCAGTCACGTTGATCCGCCCCAACGGCACCGCTGCGGCGCACACCACGGCTGCCGCCACCAGCACGCCCGTGGTGACGATGTGCGGCGCGGCACGCGCGCCGCGCCGCGCGGAGCGGAGCGCGAACCAGCTCGTCAGGAGCGCAGCGGCGGCGGCGGCCAGCGCGATCAGCGAAATCGAACGCGTGACCGGCTCGGCCGGGCGCGGCACGCCGAGCAGCCGCGCACTCATCCCGCCGGGTGTCGAATGCCATGTGACTTCGGGCTCGTCCGCCCGGAACTCGATCTGCGAGCGCACGCCCTCCGCCGTCAGCTCCGCCGCGAGCGTCAACAGCGGGCGCGGCTCGAATGTCGACAGCTCGTCCGGCGGGAATTCGCTCCACACGATTGAGATGGAGCCGGGCGGGCTCGAAATGGGATGCACGAGCTCAAAGCGAATCTTGCGCAGTCCGCGCATCCCGGAGAGCGGGAACAGCGGGAGCAGCGCCTCATCGGGATCGTTCATCGCAAGCGCTTCGAGTCGCGGCGGAACGATCGTGCCGTCGACAGTCACGCGGCACACCGCTGCCATCCGGTCGGTCAGCGCAGCCTGCATCGCCTTGAGTTCGGACAGCTCGATCCGATCCGGCTGCTCACGATGCGGATCGATCACGTAGTCCAGAAACACCAGATTCATCGAGATATCGGCGACAAATGCGTCTGACCGCAACTCAAAGCGGAGATCGGCATGCGGTCCATCCTGTGGATGGACGCTCGCCCCGCGCGCGCTGCTGGCGGCTGTGATGGCGGCCAGCAGAGCGGTCAATAGCGGCGCCAGCTGTGTACGCCACCGAAAGCACGCAGCCAAAAATGTCGAGCGATTTGTCCGCACCGTGATCTGCCTCGCAGCCGAACAGGCTACGCGAAGGTAGAACACTCAGTGTCCGGGGGCAGTCGACTGCCCTCCCGCGACCTCGGATTTCAACACCAGAGCACTCGATGATGCCCGCCCACAGCCCGCCGTTTCTTTGTCGTTCTCGAGCCCGCCGCTTTCGCGTCCTCCTTCTCGCGGGCGCGCCGCTCTCGATCGTCGTCGGGCTGGCCGCCGCGTGGACGGCGGCGCAGGACCAGAAGACTGCGGAACAGACAACGCCCATCGTCGAGATCAGCCCGCAGCCGCGCATTCACGAAGTGCTGCGCACCGTGCCGGACGACGTCCGCACATTCAACGAATACCTGACGATTCTCGCCAGCCCGTGGATGGACGGCCGGCTGCCCGGAACGAAGGGCATGGACCTGGCCATGGACTTCGTCGAATGGAGCTTCAAGAAAGCCGGGCTGGAGGCGCCGGCGCAGTCCGCCGACGGCACGCCGTCCTTCCGCCAGCAGTTCCCGCTCGGAGGCAAAACGACCTTCAGCGAACAGGCGTTCACGCTGACGGCACCCGGAATCTCGAAGGAGTTTGTGCTCGGAACGGACTACGACTTCTCGACGCTTGGCGACGGGGGCGATGTCAGCGGCGATGCGGTGTTCGTCGGCTACGCGATCCAGAACCCCGACCGCGGCTACATGACGTTCAATGACGAGGTCGATCTCACGGGCAAGATCGCGGTGATGCTCCGCTTCGAACCGATGACGGAGGAAGGCAAGAGCAGGTGGAGCGAGGAGGGATGGTCACGTTCCGCTGGATTTCAAGGGAAATTCGCCGCGCTCCTTGCGCGCCATCCGGCGGCGATCATCATCGTCAACACGCCGGGCGCCGACGATCCGCGCGTGCAGTCACTGAAGGTCTCGGGCGGCAGCATGGCGAAGATGCCTGTTGCCCTCATGACACCGGAAGCCGCTGACGCGCTTGTGCAGGCGGCCGACGAGTCCGGACGATCGCTCATGGAGTTGCGCACGCTGGCCGATGCTGAGGGAACCATCATCGCATTGCCGCGCGCGAAGCTCCGTCTCGCCTTGCGCGCCGAATCGAAACCGGTGATGGCGGAAAACGTCGTCGGCCTGCTGCCGGGTCGCGGCGCGCTCAAGGACGAAGTCATCGTGATGGGCGGTCATCTCGATCACCTAGGCTACGGCGACTTCGGTTCGCGCGGCGGCGCAGGTGCGCTGCACCCGGGCGCCGATGACAATGCGTCGGGCTCGGCCGGCATCATGATGCTCGCCGACATGCTGAAAAAGGAATATGAGAAACTGCCCGCCGACCAGCCGCTCCGATCGATTCTGTTCATCGCCTTCAGCGCCGAAGAAAGCGGTTTGAACGGCAGCCGCTTTTATGCGCAGAACCCGTTGTTCCCGATCGGCCAGCATGTCCTCATGTTCAACTACGACATGATCGGGCGACTCGTGAATGACCGGCTCGCGGTGTCCGGCACCGCCAGCGGCAAAGACATGCACGAGTGGGCGCTGCAGATATATGACAGCGCGAAGGCGACGTACGGTCTCGAGGTCGTCGGGACGAAGGCCGCGGGCGGCGGCAGCGATCACGCGAGCTTCTTGGCTGTCGGCGTTCCTGCGCTCTTCGGCATCCTCGCGGACTTCGGTGAGCAGCGGGATTATCACACGCCGCGCGACGTCGGCGATCTGATCAATCGCGAAGGCGCCGTCAAGGCGATCTGGCTCTTTCGCGACATGGCCCTGTCAGCGGCGCAGCGATCCGAGCGATTTGCATTTGACACGGAAGCGGGTCCGATGCGCGGACCGGGGATGCGTGTGCGCCTTGGCGTGCGCAGTCGCGCGTCCGACGACGGCAGCGGCGTCGACATCATCGAGGTCACAGAGGGCGGTGTCGCCGAGGCAGCCGGATTCAAAGTGGGCGACAAGATGCTCAAGTGGAACAAGGAGCCGGTCAAGACCCGCCAAGAATTTGTCGACCTGCTCCGGCAGCATGAACCGGGCGATGAAGTGCAGGCGGTGATCGACCGCGACGGTGAAGAGCAGACGCTGTTCGTGAAGTTCCCGAAGTCTGAGTGAGGGCGTCACTCGAGCATCCGTAGCTCATCGCGCAGAATCGCCGCGAGTTCGTAGTTTTCGGCGGCGATCGCGGCGCTCAGCCGCTCCTGGATTTCCATGCGCTGGCTTGAAGGAAGTTTCGGAACGAGTGCATCGCGCAGTCCGTGCAGGAGCTGCACTTCGTTCGCTGTCTCAAAGCGATCTTCTGTGCCTTGATTGCGAAACGCCTGCCGGATCTCGTCCAGCCCGTGATTGATCGCAAGAAGCGCGAGCCGCGTGTTCGATGTGCGCATGGCTTCAGCCGCCTGGGCTCGAGTCCGCATCATGATGACGTACGGCCGGAACTGCTCCAGCACTTCTCGGTCGTGCTCCTGCTCGCCGTATCGATTGCAGATGTCGAAGACGTCAAGATTGCGTGTCGTGTCGCGCACAACGCCGGCGTAGTCCTCGAGCACGAAGAACGCCACGTAGCGGTGGTAATACTGCACCGCCTCTTCGCGCAGCGACGCGCACTCGTCGCTGGAGATGACAAACTCCTGTTCGTTGTGTTCTCCTGCGCTTCGTTCGATCCGTTCTCGTTGCAGGTGGAGGAGCGACTCGAAGCCGTCTGGACGAAGGCCGTCGGGACGCCCTGCTGTCTCAAGCTGCAAAATGCCCAGATCCACACGCACCTGGATCTTCGCAGCGCCGTCGAGACCTTTGACGAGCCGGACGTTCACCCGTCCAGCCTCGTACGGCCACGCTGCAAAAATGCGGGTCAGATCTAGATCCGGCGGTTCCACGACTCGCTCCGATCGATGCATGACTGTTCCCTGCAAACGCCTGGATTCGTGCTTCAACTCAGCATTCCCGGTGCATCGTCGCACACCGACGCGCCCTTCATCCGCGCGCGAACAGCTCACTGCGTTCAACCCGAATCGTCGGAACAAACCCCCCCAGCGGTATCCGCGGATTAGGCGTCATTGTCGCGTCCGCAGGGTCAAGTTTCGCGTACAGATTGTCAAGCGGCATCCGGCAGGAGCCGACGACCGGAGACGTGGATCACGCAACGGCCGGCAGCCGTCCGTGAGTCCGGATGTTGCAATTCTTTCTGGGGATTGAGGGAGGCTTGTCGCAAACCCGCCGCGAGCGGTATGCTCCGGCACAGCCTCCGCAGTGTTGTTACTGCGGTCATGTATGGGGAGAAAGAAAGCGTTGCGTCTGTTGGCCGTGGATTCACGGCGACCCTGCGCGACAACTTCTCAAACCATGCATGCCCTCGCGTGAGGAACCCGACCTGTCCCGGTCGTGGCCGAGGTCGCATTATGGCTCGAAGCCCGCTGCAGTCTGATCTTCAGCTTTACCTGCGGCAGATCAACGAGGTCCCGCTGCTCTCCGCCGAGGAAGAGAAGCGCCTCGGATGGTCGATCATCAACGACAACGATCAATGCGCGAAGGAGGCGATGATCAAGGCGAACCTGCGCCTCGTCATCTCGATCTCCAAGAACTACGTCCACCGCGGCCTCCCGCTGTCAGACCTGATCGAAGAAGGCAACATCGGTCTCATCCGCGCAGTCGAAGGTTTTGACCCCGCCCAAGGCGCGAGGTTTTCCACCTACGCATCGTGGTGGATCAAGCAGGCGATCAAGCGGACCCTCATCAACGCTGTGCAGCCGATTCACATTCCGGCATACATGGTGGAGCTGATCGCGCGGTGGAAAGAATCCAACCGCAAGCTCGAAGAAGAACTCGGGCGTCAGCCCTCACTGCCTGAGCTTGCCAAGGCGATGAAGCTTCCGATCAAAAAGCTGCAGATCATCCGGCGGGCGGTCAAGGCATTTCACGCCCCCTCGCACGCGCCGACGGGCGACGACGGTGAAGCGATTGACTTCAACGACATGTTCGAGGACAGCCGGCATCGCAAGCCGGAAGAGAGCGTGGAGCGCCAGGAGGAGTTCAAGCTCATCCTGAAACTGCTCGACTCGATCGATGAGCGCGACGCACGCGTGTTGCGGCTTCGCTTTGGCCTCGAAGGTCAGGAACCGCTGACGCTGAAGCAGATCGGCCACGAAGTCGGCCTGACGCGCGAACGCGTCCGTCAGATCGAAGTCGAAGCGCTCAAACGCCTGCAGCAGCAGTTGCAGGACGACCGCCCATCCAGATTTCTCCGTCGCAAGGCGGCAAACGGGACAGCGCTGAACGGCGCGAACGCGAACGGCGTGAACGGACTGCAAGGCGCGCGCGCCAACGGCTGCGATGATTCCGTGCTCGATGACAATGGCGCTGAAGCGTCGATGCTCCGACGACTGTCGAACCGCGCGCGGCGCAACGGCCGCGCGGCTGACGGGCGCGAAGCCGTGTAGAGAGTCTTTTTGAGCGATCGGGTAGCGCCCGCCGGGCGCGCACTCGCTCTGGTCCGGCTGCCGCGCTTACTTGAGCGCGGAATAAAACGGCATCTTCACGACCTTGGCGCCGACGCCCGATGCGGGCTGCCCTGCTCCGACGTCCGACTTCAGATCGAGGATGAGTTCCGTTCCGATCTCGCTGAATTCCTTCGGGACGTACGCCATCGCGATCGGGTACTCCAGCGTGGGGCTCACGCAGCCGCTGGTGACCGCCCCGACTTCCGTCGGCCCGCGACGGATCTTCATGCCTTGACGCGGGCTGCGCCGTCCTTCGACCTGCAGGCCGACGAGCGCCTTCGTCGGCCCCGCCTTCGCAATCCGCTGCAGCGCCTCTTGGCCGATGAAACCGCCGATACGGTCGTCGTCCGCGCCTTTCTCGAGCTTCACGGCGAACGCCAGACCTGCTGAGAGCGGATCCGTGTCCTCGTCGATTTCATGGCCATACAGCGGCATCCCCGCCTCCATCCGCAGCGTGTCGCGCGCGCCGAGGCCGATGGGTTTTACGAGGCCGGCCTGATCGCCCTTGTCCTTCAGCAGCAGCGCGAGCACCATCTTCGCCATCATCTTGTTCAGAATGACTTCGACGCCGTCTTCGCCGGTGTAGCCCGTGCGGCTCACCACCATCTTGACGACCATCAGATTCTTTTCGGTAAAGCGGTAGCGCTTCAGCGTCGGGATCTCGCGCGACATTCCGGCGACGACGTCCATGACCTTCGGTCCCTGGAACGCAGCCATCGCCGTCGATTCGGTCTGATCTTCCATGGCGAAGATGAGATCGCCCTTCTGCTCCGCAAAGTGCTGCAGCAGCTTCGCCCGGTTCGAGGCGTTGCACACCATCAGGTACTCGTCGTCATCAAAGCAGTACACGAGCACGTCATCACGGCATCCGCCGCGATCGTTGCAGATCAGCGAGTACCGGCACATTCCTCGAGTCATGCCGAAGATCTGCCGCGTGCAGATCCTGTCGAGAAACCGCCTCGCATGCCGTCCGCTGAACCGCACCCGTCCCATGTGGCTCACGTCGAAGAACCCGCCGCTCGTGCGACACTGCTTGTGCTCGTCGAGGATTGACGTATAGCGGATCGGCATCGACCAGCCGGCGAACTCGACCATCTGAGCGCCGTGGTCGAGGTGGAACTGGTAGAACGGCGTGTGCTTCAACTGGGTCGCGGCGGCTGTGGACATGGCAGGCTCAGCGTAACGGCGCAGGCCATGCATCGCCATTGAGCTGCGGGCGACCTGCTGCGGCGCTTGTGACTCCTGCGCGTCGCGGCTATCTTTCGCCTCTCGCCCCACTGGCGAAGGGTTCACTGCTCAGTGACTGCACGACTCATGCAACAACCAGCGCGCCGCCCATTTGTCGTTGCGTCGGTCCTCGCTGGAATTGCATGCGGTCTCGCGCCGCAGGCTATGGCACGCACGGTACACCAGGCTGCGAACGGCCCTGCGCGGCCTGCAACGCCGCCCGTTGCGCCATCAGTCGCGCCACCGACCGATTCCCCAAGCATCAATGACGCCGCGCTCGCCGACCGGCCGATCGCCGCGGTCACGGTTCGCGGCCTCGTGCGGGTGTCGCGGCAGACGATCGACAACAACCTCCGCGTCGCAGGCGGTCAGCCGTTCGACGCCGCCGCGATTCGCGACGACGTTGCGACGCTGTACCGGCTCGGGCAGTTCTCTACGGTCACAGCCGATGCGACGCTTCGGCCGGACGGAACTGTCGAAGTCATCTACACGCTCCTCGAACAGCCCATCATCGCGGAGCTGGCCTTCGTCGGAAACAACGTCGTATCTGACCAGGAAATCCGCAAGGTCGTGCCGCTCTACGCGGGTGGACCGCGCGATGACTTTCTGCTCGAACAGACGCTCGTCCGTATCAAGGAGCTGTATCGCACCAAAGGCAACTATCTCGTTGAGGTGACGGTCGACGAGAGTCGGCTGCAGGAAACCGGCATCCTGGTCTTTCGGATCATGGAGGGTCCGCGCGTCCGCGTGCAGGACATCGTGTTCGTCGGCAACGCGAGCTTTGAAGCCGACAAGCTGTATTCGCAGATCAAGACGCGCACCGCGCTGCCCCTGCTCCGCAAAGGTGAACTCGACGAAGAGCGTCTGTATGACGACGTAGCCGCGCTCGACACTTTCTACAAGGACATGGGCTTTGTTGATGTGCGGATCGACCGCCGGGTGCAGCTGTCGCCGGACAGCAAAGAAGCAAAGGTCACCTTTCTCATCGAAGAAGGCCGGCGCTACACGCTGCGACGATCGATCGTGAAGCCAGTCGTCGCCGATGATGTCCCAGGCAGTGTGGCTGCAGCCCCGCGCGTGATGTCGGCGCAGCAGATTGATTCGCTGCTCGTCATCCGCCCTGGCGATTTCTTCACGAAGCTCATGCTGACGAAGAGCGTCGAGACGATCAGGGATGCGTACTTCCTGCTCGGCTACATCGACGCGGATGTGCAGACCCAGTCGGTGCGCGTCGGCGAGGAGCCGCAAGTCGATCTGGTGCTCTCGATCAAGGAGGGACCGCGCTCGATCGCCGGGCTCGTGCTCATCCAGGGCAATTTTCTCACGAAGGACAAGGTCATCCGTCGCCTGGTCCGCCTGCAGCCAGGCAGGCCGCTCGACGGGCGGGAGATCGAGGAGAGCACGGATCGGCTGAAGCGCAGCGGACTGTTCAACGATGTCCGCATCACGGCGCAGCGCCCTCGCCCGCATGATGAGGATGCAGTCGGCGCCACAGCGGGACTGACCGACGAAGAAGCGATCGCCGCGAAAGCGGCGTCGGCGGATCCGGACGCCGCGCGGCGCCTCTCCCGCCAGATACGCGACGTCCTTGTCGAAGTAAAGGAAAAGAACACGGGCGCGGTCAACTTCGGCGTCGGCATCGGAACTGACTCTGGTGCATTTGGCGAGGTGTCGATTTCGCAGCGGAACTTTGACATCGCCGATCCGCCGCTGTCATTCGACGAGTTCATCAGCGGCCGCGCGTTCCGAGGAGCGGGTCAGACGTTCAACCTCTCGATCGCGCCCGGCACCGAAGTCAGCACGTACTCCGTCACGTTCGGCGAGCCGCATCTCTTTGAGTCCGATGTGGGCCTGCAGTTCCGCAGCTTCTACCGCACGCGCTTTTACGACACGTATGACGAAAACCGTTTCGCCACCTCGCTCGGAATCAGCCGGCGGCTGGGCGACGTGTGGAGCGCGGGCGTGACGGCCGGGTTCAACAACGTCGAGCTCGGCGGATTCGAATCAGATACGCCGCTTGAAGTGGTCGCCGACGAAGGGCCGGCGAACATCCTGTGGGGCGCCTTTTCACTTTCACGCACTGATACGGACAAGGCACGCCGCCCCTCGCGCGGTACACAGGTCGATCTTTCCTATACGTATTTTTATGACCTCAGCGACCAGACGAGCTGGAACATGCTTCGACTCGGCGGCACCGCCGTGTTCACGGTCGACGAGGACTACCTCGGTCGCAAGAGCACGCTGAAGCTGGACGGCAGCGTCGGCTACATCTTCGGCGACGACGCACCGGTCTACGAACGGATGTATCTCGGCGGCCGCAGCTTTCGCGGATTCGAGTATCGCTCCGTCAGCCCCAAGAGCCAAGGCAGCGTCGGCCAGCCGAACACGCCGAACAAGGAACCCATCGGTGGTGAGTGGCTGGTGTTTGTGGGCGCGCAGTACGAATTCCCGATCGTCGGCGACTTCCTCAGCGGTGTGCTGTTCACGGATACCGGCACAGTGACGGAAGACGTGAGCTTCGACGAATACCGCGTTGCCGTGGGGCTGGGCGTGCGTCTGTACATTCCGCAGCTGGGTCCCGCGCCGCTGGCCTTTGACTTCGCGTTTCCGCTCGTGGAAGGCGAAGGCGACCGCACGCAGGTATTCAGTTTCTCCGCCGAGTTTCCATTCTGATCAGCGGGGGGCCGGAAACCCCGATCATCGCGCCGAACCCGAGGTGAGCGTGCATGGCGCTGTCTGCAGGCCCGTGACCGTCTCGAAGCGCCGCGTACCGTACAATCGCCGCCTCAAGATTCTTGGGAGCAACGCATCATGTCGACCTGGTCCAGCCGCCTCGTTTCGCAAACCGTTCTCGCCCTTCCGCTTGCCGCCGCATTCGTGTGGGCGGGCAGTCAGGCTCTCGCGCTCCGGACAGCCGTCGACGCCAATACGGCCGCCATGCAGGCACCCCCGACCGCCGTCGCAGTCGTCGACATCGACAAGGTAATGAAAGAGAACAACGCGAACGCGACGTGGCGAACAAAGTTCGACGCCCTCGTGGCCAAGGCAAAGACCGACGAGAAGGCGCGCGCGGACGAGATCAGCGCCCTGCAGGAATCGGCGAAGGGCGTCACCGACGTCGCGCAACTGGAAGCCCTGCGCGACACAGTGGGGATCAAGCAGCTGGAGCTGCAGGAGTGGCGCAAGATCAAGACGATGGAAGTTGACCGCGAATTGAGCCTCATGCGGCAGTCGATGTTCCGTGCAGTGAAGACCGAGGCTGAAAAGGTCGCCAAGAGCGAGGGCTACCAGCTCGTGCTCATCGACGACAGCAATGTCGAGATCGGATCGAGCGATCAGCAGAATGCATCGCGCGAAATGCAGGTTTCGGCGCAGATCAGCATGACGCGCATTCTGTACGTGGACAAGAAGGCCATCGATATCACCGAAAGGGTGATCGTCCGCCTCAACAACATGACTTGATCTGCTCGATCGATCAGTTCCCACGACCAATCGAGAAACTCGCCCTGATGACCAAACAGCGGACCAATCAGATGACCAACCACGCAGCCACCTCGCATTCGTACGCCCGCGGCCTGATCGTCGCGACGCTGACCACACTCGTCGCCGGACTGATCGCCCTTGCCAGCTTCGCCCCGAGCCGTCCCGCGAACATCGCGATGGTCGACTTCGAGAAGGTGTTCAACAACTGCAATCTGCACGCGAACCGCGAAGCGCAGCTGCGCAAGATGGCGGCGGGTTTCGACACGCAGGTCACGGCGCTGAAGAAGACACTGGCGGCCCTGCAGGAGGAGATCGATCTGTTTTCGCCTACGTCGTCCGGATTCCTCGCCAAGCAGGACGAGATCCACGCTGCGATCGGCAATTTCAAGGCGTTCGATCAATTTGCCCGCGTCAAGATGGAAGCCGAGCGGGCCAAGTCGATGCGCGAAACCTACGAGGCAATCAAGGCGGCGGCAAAGTCCTACGCCACCAAGCACGGCCACGACTTGGTGCTACTGGACGACTCGATTCCGGACATGATTCCGAGCGACGCGCAGAAGACGCTGCAGCAGATTTCCGCACGGCGCTTTCTGTATGCCGATCCGACGTTTGAAATCTCGGGCGATCTGATCGCCGAGATCAACGCCGCGTATCCGCTCGCTCCCGGTGTGACGCTGCCCTCGACCCCCACGGCGACCGCGCCGGTCAACGGTGGCGGCTCTGGTGTTGGAACCGCGCCAGCATCTGCGGGCGGGAACACGGCCGCAGCAGACAACGCGAAGCCCTAATTACTGGTTCACAGCGCTGGTTCACATTCGCTGGTTCACCGCGCTGTGGGAAAAGACCACGACCCCGTTCCGCCTCCTTCCGCACCGAGAGAGTTTGTGGCGCAGCACAATTCACAAGCTTCGCAACGTTCGTTTACGGTGGCCGAGCTCGCGCAGCGCGTCGGTGGCGAGGTGCTCGGTCCAGGCAACAGTCCCATCACAGGACTGCAGACGGTGCAGGACGCCTCGCCAGGCGAACTGACGTTTGTGGGCGACGAGCATCACGCGCGATTCTGGGCGACGAGCCGCGCGAGCGCGGCAGTTGTGTCGAAGTCACTGCTGAAGAGCGTCGCGTCGACCGACGATCGGTCCGTGATCGTCGTGCCCAGCGCCGACAGCGCAATGATCGCGATTCTCGAGCTCTTCGCGGCCGACGAAGAGCTTCCCTGCGTCGGTGTTCATCCACAAGCGTCGGTTGATCCCACCGCCGTGCTCGGCGCCAATGTGCGCATCGGTGCCGGCGCCGTCGTCGGTCCGCACAGTGTGATTGGTGACGGCACAGCCCTTTTCCCCTGCGTCGTCGTGTACTCGCGCGTGACGATCGGCAGCGGCTGCGTCCTGAACTCGGGCGTCGTGATCCGCGAACGCTGCGTCCTTGGCAACGGCGTGATCCTGCACG
>JAWXBD010000212.1:0-2750 GCA_034439815.1 Phycisphaerae bacterium | reverse complement strand
GGCCGCAGTTGATCCGTGCGCTCGTGGTGCGATCTCTGTCGGGAGCTGCCGCTGCTGGCGTGAACGCCTCGCGCGAAGGTCAACTGTGATCCGTATAAGCAATCTCGCCGTCGAGCACGTGCTTCGCAATGGACAGCACACGCCGCGCCGGGTTGATCTGCGCGATCGCCTGCTCGGGCACGCGTTCGTACGCCTCGATGAACTTCGCACGCTCCAGCTTCGCAGCGTCGGCCTTGTGCTGCACGGCATACGCCACCGCGCGGTTGAAACGCCACATGGCTGTGGTGTACGGCAGGTACGAGGGCGGCGCCGGCGCGCGAGAATCTCGTCCCACTTGGCAAAGCGCTTGAGCGCATCCATGTGCACGGTCATGTAGCCGTCCATCACAGACGCGTTCTCTTGGATCCATGCAGCGGGCAGCGTCGACACGGCCGCACGTCCTGCGCAGAGCGCTTCCTCGCAACGGCCGAGCATCATGCAGGCGAACGAGAGGAACTGTTGATTGTGCTGCATGTAGAGCCTGTAGAAACCTTGGCGCGGCGATGCCTTGCGGTACGCAGCGTAAATCACGATCGCGCGCCGATTCTGCTCCGCCGCGTCATCCCAGCGCCCGACGCCCACGTCGATGTGTGCAGGCATGTGCGTCAGATGTCCGGATGCCGGCACAAGCGTGCGCAGTATCGCGGCCGCCGGAACCGCCCGCTCGGGTGCGGGCGGCGCTTCGACTGCGTGGATGTAAAGGTGCGCAGCGCCGGGGTGACGCGGATTGGCGGCGAGAACACGCTCAAGCACGCGAACGACTTCATCAGCGTTTCCCTTCGGCTGACCGTCGCGCGTCCACAGGTCCCATGGCTGAAGATCCATGAGCGACTCGGCGTGCAAGGTCGCAATGTCGTGATCATCGGCAACGCGCTCATACACACCGCGCATTGCCGCGGCATACGCCTCGTCGAGCGGTTTGCGGTCGGCTGGCGCAGGCCATCGGTATCGCGCAGCGAGTGCGTCGATGAGTGCCTGTTCGACTGGACTCGGGTGCGCGCGAAGCTGCTGTGCTTTGGCAAGCGCCTCGAACGCGAGCTTCGAGCCTTCCTCTGGCATCACGGGATTGTTGATATGCGGACCGTGACACAGCGCGATGCCCCACCACGCGATCGCAAGGGAGGGATCGAGTTCCGTTGCGCGCGTGAACGACCGGATCGCTTCGTCGTGATTGCACGCAAACGTCCACACGAGCCCCTGATCGAAGTACGTCTGCGCAGCGACGACGCGCGTGCTCGTTGGCCGCCGGTGTGTTCCCATTCCTTCAAGGAGCGGAGCGGTCGGCCCGCGGTGGGCGCAGCCAGTCAGGCCGGCGGTGAGCAGCGCGGCGGCGAGTCCAACAGAAGCGAGGGGTTCGCAGTGTCGTCGGTTCATTGAGTTGCAAAGCTTCGTGTCCATAGTTCCATAGCGACGGCCGGTCCCTTCGGACTGTCACGAAAACGGCCGCTGACGGAATTTTTTTTTGTGCCCGGGGGAAGGCCGAGGTCGCTGCACAGCGCAACATGTGGCGCAACATCATGTCAAGCAGGTGATTGCAGGCTGCGAGCGTTTAGTCCCTGGACCAAGACGGCGCGCGAGGTGGCCAGTATCGATACCCCAATTCACGGGCCCAACTTCTTCACACGCCCTGGACGGAGCTTGCGGGACGGGCGTGTGAAAGGCGCGCTGATTCGCGACTCTCATCGGAGCCGAGCACCATCGATTGCGCATGCAACGACGGCTCGCGTCACGCGCGCCGACCTTTGAGGAGAAAAGACCGATGGGATCTCGCTACAACCTTCGGGCTCTCATGCCCTTCACGTTCACAACCTGCGCCGCGGTCATGCTTGCCGCGGGCCTCGCCGACGAGACATTCGAAACGGACACGATCGGCACGTTCGCGCAGGGGCCGTGGCTCGACTTGAGCGCCTTCCCCGATCCGAATCCTGCAACCTCATCGAAGGTCGTTGCGACGACGGACGCATTGGGGGCGGCGACGAACGCTCTCGCATTTCCCGATGCGCTCGAGCTGACGACCGGGATTTACCTGCCGGTGCCGCAAAGCGGCCGCTATCGGATCAGCGCCCACGTGCGCATCGATCGGTACAGCGATGGCGCCATCTCCGAGACGGCGGAGTGGCCAGTGGCCGTTGGCATCACGCAACTGGAGCCAGGACCGGACGCCTACGCCTCGGGCGGCGTGCAGGTATACGCCAGTTCGTTCACGCAGGAGTGGCGGCTGTTCGTCGCGCCGGCGGACCGGGTGCTGTCCGCCGACATCCCGCTCGGCCTGCCTGCGGTGATCGGGACGTGGTACGCGATCGACCTCGACGTCGACGCGATCACCGGGACGTTCAAGACCACGATCACCGACATTGCCACGAGCGCCGTTCTCCTCGATCGCACCGACGTGATGAAGGGCTGGACGCCGGCGTTAGACACGTTGAACGCGCTGGTTGTCCTTGACGGCGAGAATCTCGACAACGGTGTTCCATTCAGCACCATCCCCAATCTCGCAGTCGTCGACAACATCACCTACGAGCTGGGCTTCGATTCGCCGTGCGCGCCCGAGCCGCTGCAGGGCGACCTCGATGGCGACAACGACGTGGACGCGGGTGATCTTGCGATTTCTGGGCGCTTCCGGCTTTCGTGTGGGTAGCGGACCGGTCCGGAGACAGATCAGGCCCCGTTGGCGCTTCGCCTTGGCGGAAGCTGCTCGGGCCAGCCCGGTC
>JAWXBD010000211.1:0-39870 GCA_034439815.1 Phycisphaerae bacterium | reverse complement strand
TCGAACGCCCGCTCGGCCAGCAGCGTTCCGATGTCCATGCCGTCGGAGGAAGGCTGTCCCGTGCTGGAGCCGTCACCGGCGACACCGTTTGCGTGGTTCCGCGTGCGGCTGCCGGCAGAAAACGTGACGTCATCGCTGAGCGACGCGAATGCCGCGAGCCGTGACAGTGCCCCCTCGATCTCCCGCACGCTGCCCACGCAGCGGTTGGCGACAATCTCCTCAGCACCGGGCTGAAGCGTCATGCCGCGCGCGTCCGCGAGGCGGCGCACAAGGCTGAGCCGCGTCTGCCGGTCGGGCCGGTCCACGCGGACGACCATGCCGGACAGGAAGCGGCTGACGAGCGACTGGCTGAACTTCCGGATCTGCCGAGGGTGCTCGTCGCTCGCGAGCACGATGCGGGAGCCGCCGAAATCGATCGCATCCATCGTGTGCAGAAACTCGCTCTGCGTCGCGGTCTTGTTGGATAGGAAGTGAATGTCGTCGATCGCCAGCAGATCGAGCCGGCGGAGCGACTTACGGAATCCCTCGAGCGAGCCGTCGCGGAGCGCCGCGAGATACTCGTTCGTGAACTGCTCGGCGGTGGTGTAGCGCACGTGCTGCCGGGGATGCAGCGCCCGTCGCCGTTCGCAGATGCCTTGCAGCAGGTGCGTCTTGCCGACGCCGCAGTCGCCATGGACAAAGAGAAGATTTGCAGCTCCAGGCGCCGCCTCCGCGAGCCGCCGGGCGGCGTCGTATGCGAGCTGGTTCGACGGACCGGCCACGAATTCATCTAGGCGGCGCAATGTCGGCCGGCGCGTGTCGCCGGACGGGCGTCGCGACACGGGTGGCTGACGGAGCAGCCTGCGATCGTCTTCGGCATGCCGACCAGGATCACCTCCCGGCGCATCGTCGGTCGCGCTCAGCGGCTGGCCCGCGTCGTCGCCCGTCGCGTTCCCGTTCCCGGCCCCGTTCCCACAACCGTACGTTCCGTCGCTGCCATCGTCGCGGCCGCGCCCGAATGACTGGGGGGCGATCATCATCGAGACTGTCGCGTCAGTGCCGAGGGCCTCGCGTGCGACCGTCGCGAGATCGTCGGCGTAATGACGCGCGATCCAGTCAGCCACGTACGAATTCGCCAGATCGACCTGCAGCGACCCGCCTTCCACCCGAAGGCGGGTCGTCTGCCGATCGAACCAGATGTCAAATTTCCGCGCGCCGATGCGAGCGCCAATCTGTGCACTGATCTGGTCCCCCATCTGAACATTCGCCTGGCTGTTCGTGCGCGAACCCGCTGCGTCGTCGCGAGCAGGACGCGGCTGCGCGTCTGCATCAACGACCAGCTTCGACGATCGGGCAGACTTCACCGTTTGACTGTGCGGTCCGTTGCACGTCGACTTGTTCGACGAACCTCCAGTCGACTGGATTTTGACGGCCGGCGCGCGGGTCGCGGTGGAAGTGCTGGAAGCGGTGGTCATCGGTTTGGCGACAGTCGTTGGTGATCACAAAGAAGTTTGCATCCCGAAGAATGAGGCTCGACGATTGGGACATGGCGGCGCAGCGACACCGCAGCCACTGGCGCGCACGCGCCGCCGCTGGTCCTTTCCACGCAACGTCTCACGACGTCGAGCAAAAGAGGACACCGATCTCAGATGGCAATGCAGATGAGGAGAGCCGGCGGTGACTGCCCACCCACGAGCGAAAGTGGGGAAGCACCTACCGTGAGGTCAAAGGGGAGGGGGAAGGCCGCAGAGCGGGCGGCGGACTTGCAGCGATGTTCGAGAGATTGGAGGAAGGGCAAGCAGATCGGTTCAGCCGCAGGAGCGCCTCATTCACATACGACGTCCGACAGCACGCGTCGGCGACGAAGTATCGCGAAGGAGGTTTGCTGCATTCCCTGCAATCACCGAGTCAGATTGAATCCCGTCCGCACGGCGACCCCGTGGCGTCCACGTGACCGTCGAGGCGAGCAGGGTCCGTCCTGACCAGTCGTGAGTGACGATGCGAACGGCATCTGGCCAACCGGCACCAACCGGGCACCGAACATGTCAGCATCGATCGTTCCATTGTGATCAGGAGTTTGAAGGAACCTCATTTCGTTCCGATCGAACTCCGTCGCACATCACTCACCACACATCCATGCGTGGCATGACGGACTGTATCGCGTGAAGGCGTCGCGCCAATGTGCTCTTTCATGTTCGAGCGATCCAACACACGAGTGATGTGCGGAACACTGCGGAAACTCCGGCACTTACGCGCGAACAAAAAGAGTTCTCCACCGCGCCCGCGCGGAACGCATGCGTGCGCTGTGGACAAGCGCCGGCTGCCCGAGCAACTTGCGATTCAATTGCCGGTGGTGTAGCGACCGCGCGCCGCGACGACTAAGCCGGCGCGCGATGTGCGGGACCGATGTCAGGCGCGCGTGTCACAGGACGGATGAACGCGATCCGGCGAAACCGTGTGCGGAATCCTTCATCGCGATAGATGGCAAGCGCCGGTGTGTTGCGATCGTCGACGGCGAGAATAAGCGTTGTTTCGCGGCGTTTTTTGAGCAGTGACAGTCCGTGATGCAGCAGCATGCGCCCGATCCCCCGCCCGCGCGCGCTCGGGACGAGACCGAAGTACACAAGCTCGATGGAGCCTGCGGGTTCGATCGCGGTGGGCGGGGACGCGTTGAACAGACACACGCCTGCGACACTCCCGGCGCACGATCCGCTGACGTAGCGCAGCACTGTCCATAGCGACGGCTCAAAGATGCCGCTGTGCATGTGCCCCTCAAGAATGTCGTCGCCGCGCCGAAGACCGGCGAGCGCCGGACAGTCGAGTGTGTCGAGGTACGTCTGCTCAAGCGCCGCGATCATCTCGGCGCGCTCGGTCGGGTTCCAGCGTTCCGTGCGCAGATCCTCCGGAAACACCGGCGTCGTCGGCAGATTGAATGGCGACAGCGGACGTTCGAGATACGACAGTGCGGCCAGACGCGTCAACCCACCGCGCGCGAAGACGCTGAGCTGCCGATGTTCCGTCGGATCGACGAGCGCCTGTGCGAGATCCACATCAAGATCGTGCGCCGCGCGGCACGCCCGGTCGACGAGGAGCGCGAGAGTGACGACGTCCGATTCGGTGCGCGCCTGCGTCGCGAAGATCGTTGCGGTACGTCCGCTGCTCGGCGCCGCGAGCACGCTGAGCACGATGCGGTCGGCACCGTCGGTGCATGCCCAGAGTCCCTCCAGCCGAATCGACGTGTCTCGCGCGAACGCAAGGAACCGCTCCGCCGCGGCGCGGTCCGACCGCAGGAGGGCCTGAATCGCTTCGAGACGCCGGTGGAGCGGAACGCAAACGATCGACGCATCGCCTGGAATCCCGGATTGTGAGCCCCCGGAAGCCCCTGCGGGAGAGCCTGATCCTGGTCCCGAGCCGGGGCCGGATCGGGGAGCGGGGGCGGGAGCGGATCCATCATGCATAGGAGGCCCAAGCGTAACCCCTGTTTCTTGACGCACGACGTTTTGCCGGACGAAACCAGCAGCCTGCTTCCCGCTCCGTGCGAATGGATAGGTACACTTCCGAGCTCGACGCGGTGACGCGTGCGCGCACTGGTCCTCCCCACCCTGGGACGTGACAGCCGTCGAAAAGTTGGCGGTGCGTTCACTTCCCGGATCCTGTCTGCGAGTTTTTGCCTCATGCCGAATATTCTCCGTCGCTCGCTGGTGCTCGCTGCTCTCGCCGTCCTTGCAGCCGCACCAGTGGTGGTTCCGTCCGTGGTGCGTTCGGCTGAAGCAGCGATGTCGCCAGCCCAGGCCGCCGGCGGTTCGCGCGTCGCCCGACTCCCCCGCGGAACCGCCTGGGAGCTCGATTTTCGCCCCGGCGCCCTCCGCATGTTTACCGACGCCGCCGAGGGGGCGAGTTACTGGTACTTCACCTACAAGGTCGTCAATCGCACCGGCCGTGAGCGCATGTGGGCCCCGCGCTTTGAGCTCTTCACCGACACGGGGGCCATCGAGACGTCGGGCAAGGCCGTCCCGTCGAGGATCACCGCGACGATCATGGCGATGCTTGGCGATCCCTTGATGCAGGATCAGAATCAGGCGATCGGCGAAATCATGATTGGGGAAGAAAACGCCATCGAGGGCCTGGTTGTCTGGCCGGCGGATGACACCTCGATCACCGAGTTCACCGTGTTTGTGACGGGCGTCAGCGGCAAGGTTCGCAAAGTGCCGGCGATCCAGCCTGCAGCGCCGTCGAAGGACACCGCCAAGCCCGAATCCGAAGCGGAGGCCGATCCCCAGCTGGCGCCCGCGAGCGATGGCAGCGCTTGCGAGAACCCGTCGGCGACGAAGCGTCCCACGACGCGCGTCGAACGCTGGACCGTCCGCTTCAACTACCTTGTTCCCGGCGACGCGGTCGCACGGGGCAGCACGCCGGTCGAGCCGGCCTCCGTCGATGATGACATCCGAGACGGTGCGGAGCGGCGGGCGTCCGATTACGGCGTCTGGCTCTGGCGATAAACATGACCGTGGTGCCGCCGGTTGAACCGTTGCGGGCTTTCCAGTACCCTTCTCGATCTACCCGCGATCGCCGATGGCGTCCGCGAGGTGGAACTTTCGGCGGTACCTTCCCGCGGAACCTTCCCGCAAAAACTAGAAACCTTCTGGT
Organism: Phycisphaerae bacterium; assembly: GCA_034439815.1. Taxonomy (GTDB): domain Bacteria; phylum Planctomycetota; class Phycisphaerae; order Phycisphaerales; family SM1A02; genus JAEUIT01. The sequence goes on along the minus strand of JAWXBD010000211.1, from coordinate 35,244 downwards.
CAGCGCCGACCGCGCTTACTTTCGGAGCGGCACTCATGGCTCACAAAAAGGGACAAGGCTCGACCCAGAACGGTCGAGACTCCAATCCGCAGTACCGCGGCATCAAGCTCTACGGCGGCCAGACAGCCAAGGCCGGCTCGATCATCGTCCGGCAGTGTGGAACCCGCTACAAGGCGGGCTATCTGGTCCAGCGCTGCAAGGATGACACGCTGATGGCGCTCGTGGCCGGCACCGTGCGATTCCGCGGCGCAACGATCGATGTCGTGCCGTCCGATCCGTCCATTCCGCAGATCACTGTTTTTGGTTGAGGGTTCGGCTGAATCGCGGCACCGCGCGTGCGAGCGGCGTCGTCCAGACTCGCTGCGACCGGCAGCGCCCTATCGAGCGGCGGCCGGTCGTTTTATTTATGGCGTCCTGCTTCACCTGAACACTTGTTGCGATTGTTGCGATGCTCATCGACACAGCCATCATCACCGTCCGCTCCGGACGCGGAGGCAACGGCAGCAACGTCTTCCGCCGCGAGAAGGGCGCTCCCAAAGGCGGGCCGGACGGCGGCGACGGCGGTGACGGCGGCGATGTCATTCTCGTCGGTGATCCGCACCTCGACACGCTGGTCGAGTTCGCGTTCAAAGTGCACTACTTCGCCGAGGACGGCGAAAAGGGGACACGGAAGAAGTGCCACGGGAGCCAAGGCCACGATCTGCGCCTCCGCCTTCCGCTGGGCAGCCTCGTCTACGACGCGGAGACCGCCGAACTCATCGTCGACATCAAGGAGGCGGGCCAGGAGTTCGTGATCGCCAAGGGCGGTCGCGGCGGTCGCGGCAACGATCGATTCAAGACGTCGACGCATCAGGCGCCGACCGAGTGCGAGCCGGGTGGCGAGGCGATTGAGCGGAAGCTTCGCGTCGAGCTCAAACTCATCGCCGATGTCGGCCTGATCGGGCTGCCGAACGCCGGCAAATCGACGTGGCTGAAGGCGATCAGTCGCGCAAACCCGAAGGTCGCTGCGTATCCGTTCACCACGCTGACGCCGCAGCTCGGCATCGCGGAGCTGCCCGCTGCGCGGAGCGGCAAGTCGGGCAGCAGCGCGTCAAACGCCGAGCGCCGTCTGGTGGTCGCGGATATTCCTGGGCTCATCGAAGGCGCCAGCGAAGGCGCGGGCCTCGGCCACGACTTTCTGAAGCACATCGAGCGGACGAGCGTGCTCGTGCACATGCTGGACGTGATGCCGCCTGACGGCAGCGATCCGGTGAAGAACTACCGCGCGATCCGCGGCGAACTCGATGCGTTCAGCAGCGAGCTCGCCGAAAAGCCGGAGCTGATCGCGTTCAACAAGCTCGATCTCGTCGCCGATGAGGATCGCGAACCGCTGCTCCGCCGGCTGCGCAGCCGGCTGCGCTGCACGAAGGACGAATCGGTCGCCATTTCAGGTGCCACTGGCGAGGGCCGTCCTGAACTGCTGGAGAAGTGCTGGAAGCTCGTGCACGGTGACACCGTTGCAGCAACCGTCTGGTGAGTTCAGGGCTTACCCAGCCTCGCCACGGGCAGGCGCACGAAGAAGGTGCATCCACACTGTTCCCCGTTCTCGAACCAGATGCGGCCGCCATGCATCTCCGCGATGCCTTGCGCGATGGACAGTCCGAGACCGCTGCCCCGCCCGCGCTCGTGTTCGGACCGCGCCTGCACAAATCGATCAAAGAGCGAGTCCTTGATCTCGACGGGAATGCCCGGCCCCTGGTCGAGGACGCCGATCAGTGCGTCGGATCCCGCGCCGCGTGAAAGCTGCAGCGCGATCGAGCCGCCACTCGGCGAGAAGCGCAGCGCGTTCCGCAGGAGTCCTTCGACCATGATGCGAATGAGCGTCGGGTCGCCTACCACTTCATCGTCGAGCGACAGCGTCGGATCGATCGTGGGGACAAGAGCGACGCCATGCTGCCTGGCGAGCGACTGGCACGATGCGACAGCTTCGATGACCGGCTCAACGAGTGAGAAGCGGTGATCGGCCGGCGCCGCTTTGCCGACACCGACGCGCGTGAGGAGCAGAAAACTCTCGATCATCGCACCGAGCCGGCGCATCTCCTCTGAGACCGAAATCGCCAGCTCCTCGCCTGCCGGCCCGAGCGACGCGTGATTCAGCGTCTGCACTTCCGTCAGAAGCACCGCAATCGGCGTCTTGAGCTCATGCGAGACGTTGGAGAGAAACCGGTCCTGCGCCGCGAAGGCGCGGCGCAGCCGCTCGCGCGCGGACGCGAGCTCGATGCGTAACGATTCAAGCTCATGGATGCGGTCCCCCGGCAGGTCATCGTCGCGCTCGAGCTGTTCCGGCTGCAGCCGCGTCGCAAGCGTGCCGAGTCGCATCAGCGGCTGCAGTACGCGTCCGACGATCAGCCACGTCGCCACGACGGTCGCGATCAAAGATCCCAAAATGGAGACGACGAGAAGCCGCGTGGTGCTGGCGATGAACTCGCGCGCATAACGGTCGCCAGCGCCCAGGCACAAGACCGCGACACTGCCGTCAGCGATCGTGACGCGCTTCACACCGAACCGTGTCGGCATGGGCGGATGATCCGGATCAAGCTGGAGCGGTTCGACCGGCGCGACAAACTGACTCGCCGATGTGGCAAGCGCGCCCGCGATGATCGACTGCGGCAGCGGTGGAGGTTCGGCCGACGACGCGACCAGCGTGCCGTCTTCGTGATACAGCGCGAGCGCCACCTGTTCGAACAGGACGAATCGGACGGCTTCGGTTTGGATCCGCTCGAGATCGGCGGAGGTGATGACGTGATCAAGCGCCTCGATTCGATGGGCGATGTCGTCGAGGCGGACGCCGATGCGGGTGTTGAACAGCCGTTCGGTCGAGTCCTCCTGATACAGGCCGACGACGATGCCCAGCGTGAGTTGCATGAGCGCCGTGAGCAGCACGATCGATGCGGTGACGCGCCATCGCAGGGAAAACTGACGCCCCGCGGACGGAAGGAGCGTGGTCAATTTCGGCGGCTCCGGGTGCCGCGCGGAATCATGATCTCGCATCACCCGCCGATCTCCGCGCCAAACCGGTAACCCGCGCCCTTCACCGTATGGATCAGTTCGCTGGCATGGCCCCGGTCAATCTTCTTGCGCAGGCTCGAGACATACACGTCCACAATATTGCTTGCCGCTTCAAAGCTCATGTCCCAAACTTTCTGCCCGATCTGCGCCCGGGAAAGTACGCGGTCCCGATTGCGCATGAAAAGCTCAAGCATGGCAAATTCTTTGCTTGAGAGTTCCACGGTCACTCCATTGCGCGTCGCCGAGCGCGCGTACAGATTGAGCGAGAGATCGCCATGGCGGAGATGCCGGGCTTCACTCGCTTCGCCTCGGCGCGTCACCGCCCGAATGCGCGCCAGCAGCTCGTCGAACTCAAACGGCTTCGCGACATAGTCGTCCGCGCCGGCATCAAGCCCTTGCACCTTCTCCCGCGTGTCAGAAAGTGCGGTGAGCATCAAGATCTTCGTGCACACGCCTCGGCGCCGCAGGTTGCGGCAGACCTCGACGCCGCCGCGGTCGGGCAGCATGAGATCCAGCAGAACCACGTCGTAGGCGCGGCTCGATGCAAGCTCTTCGCCTTCGAGTCCGGTGTGGCACATGTCGGCGGAATATCCGTTCTCGCGCAGACCGCGTTGCACCGCCGTCGCCATCTTCGGATTGTCTTCAATGATGAGAATGCGCATGTGCTGCTCCTAGGGATGGTCGACATCGGATTTCGGGCACGTGCCCGAAGGCTGTGCCTCACTTCACTTTTATACTCGTACCCGTTGACGTTGCCTTGCGAGTTGAAACTGCGATTTCAATTACTGGTCCGATTTCAACCCGATTGCATCGATGACATCGACGGGCATGGTGCGTGGTCAACGCAGGGATGACCACCGCCGAGCAAACAACTCAAAGAGAAGGAATCACAATGAATCTCATTACGAATCAGCTCTCAGCCTCTGACACCCTAGGCACTCTGTCGTGCTCTTCGAGCACCGTTCGACGATGGATCGGCGCTGCGACGGTTGTCGCCATTATTGCAGCTCCGCTGCTGATGTCGGGTTGCAATACCACAAAGGGCGCCGGCAAGGACATTGAAGCGGCCGGCGAAGGCATTCAGGACGCAGCGGACTGAGTGGGACCCACGTTCTGGCCATACACGTTCTGGCCATAGGAGAAGCATCATGTTGTACTGGGCCGCAGTTTTTCTTGTCATCGCGATCGTTGCCGCAGTCCTGGGTTTCGGCGGTGTCGAGGGTACCGCGATGTCCATCGGCAAGATCCTGTTTCTGATTTTCATCGTGCTGTTCCTCGTCTCGCTCGTCGCCGGCCTGCTGCGCCGCGGCCGCGTGACGTGACGCGGGTCGGACACGCCCACAACCTTCAACGAGACCGGCCGGCCGCGTGTCCACGCGGCCGGCCGTGGTATTTCGGACGCCACCGCCCGAGCGAATTCACGAGCCCTGAATGGGCGCGCCAAAGCCTCACACGAGCTCCGCGCGACATTGATGAAGCGCCCTTGCAGGCGGGCTTGATCAGGCTCGGTCGGCTCAAACCCAGGGCAACGCCAAGGGCCCCGCACGGCCGTAACCCATCCTTCGCTACCGGCACAGCGCAGTCCACGCATCGAAGAAGTCGTCAAACTCCCGTTGGAAGGTATCGCCCAGCGTGAGGCCCGCAATCTCCGCGATCAGGCTCGCATCCTTCGGTAAATGCACGCAGCGCCCGCCGCCCGCGTCCGCGATCTCGTTCCAGTACTCCACTTCGCCCGGGCCGAGCTTCTTCCGCCAAGGGCTCTGCTCGTCACGCTTGCCCTTGGCCGGCGGACGCCACTCCGCGGGACCGGGCCTGCCGGGAGGCGCGGGACTGGCCGCCGGCGCTTCGTCGGTCGGCGATGGCTCTGCGATATCGACGGGCGCGGGTTCGGTTGCTGCCTGTCGCGCAGCGGGGGCGATCGTGTAGGTGCGGATGCCCGTTGCCAACGCCTGCGCGGCCCACGTCACGCAACGGTCGCCTGTGCCCGGGTATGGCGGCGCGTCACCGACCAGGATGAGCGACTTCGCGGCCTTCGTGTCCCACGTCATCGTGCCGTATGCAAGTTTCAGCGCAGCGGCCACCGACTCCGGACGATCGCCGCCGCCTTCGGCGCTCAGCTGCCACAGCCGTTCCCGCGCTTCGGGCACCGAACGTGTGAAGTCCCATGCCTTCGTTTCCCACAGGTCCTTCTCGTCTCGGTATCCGACAAATCCGATGCGCAGATCTTTGGCGATCCCTCGGACGAACATCATCAGCGCGTCCACGCCGGACTGGCACTCGGCGAGTTCCCCGGACATGCTCGCCGTGCAGTCGAGCGCGATGACGATCTCGATGCTCTTCCCCGACAGATCCTGCATGTGGCGTTCGAGCTCGAGGAGTCGTGGCGTCGAGAGCGCCGCGATCACGCCGCGCGACACGTCCACGCCCGCCTCCACGCGGCCGTCCCCGTCGCGCGGAGGAGCGAGGAACGCTCCGTGCAGCCCGGGATCCTTGCGATTCTTGCGGTACCAGGCACGCCAGCGGTAACTGCGGGCGCTGTCGTTTCCGCCCGTGATCGCCGCGAGCCGCGTCGAGAGCGAACCGGCCTCGACGCGGTCCATCCGCATGATGATCGAGGCCAGCAGCGCGGACTGATCGAGCTCCTTCGTCGACAGTGATCCGGCGGTCGCCAGCTCCAGTGCGAGCAGCCGATCATCGAGCGACCCGCTCTTGGCGAGGCGCGCCGCTCCGATGGCCAGCGGTTCGCGCGGCACCGCATATCGGCAGCGCAGCGCGGTACGGATCACGCGAGGCTCCGTTTCACTCGCGAATGCGGACTCACGCACGACGATGCCGCGCCGGGCGCAGGCCAGCAGCGCGTAACAGCGCACATGCCACGCGCGGTCCGTGAGCAGATCACGCAGGTACACCTCGCTCGCTTCGCAGTCGTACCGTGCAAGCCGCGCCGCACCAAACGCGCGGCGCACCCACGTCGTTCCGTGGCGAAGACGTTCGATCGCGTCGCGCTCCTCCTGGGTCACGTCCGCAAGCGAGATGGAGGGGTGCGCCGCCCGCACGGCATCCGGCGGCGCCATGCGCGGAGCGGGATCCGCGGGCGGAGCGAGCGTGAGCAGAAGACTCGTGACGAGCGAGACGATCGACATCATCTCGTACGGTACGGGCCGGACGGACGATCCGCCTCGGCGAAATCCGCACTTCGCGGCGCGACGCCGCTCAGGTGGTGAGCTGCTTCAGATCGCGCAAGAGATCGAACGCCTGCAGCGGGGTGAGCTCCTCGACGCGGACCTCCGCCAGTCCGACGTCCCTCTCAGACAGGGCTCCAGAAAAACCCGAGCAGTTCAACCATTTCCTCGTAGTCAAGCGTCACCAGAAACGCCACGAGTTCACCGACTGAATTGAAGCCGAAGGCGGCGGCCATCTGTGCTGGCGTCAGCCCGCTCCCGGACTCCGAACTGCCTTGGCCGCCTCCCCCCATTGCGCTTGAGTCCAGCGGCAACGGCGGGGCTTCCCCAACGATCAAGCATGCGCTCCGACATCAACGCAACCGTTCGGGAACACCTGCCTTGATTGTCGGGAGACATCGAGTGGAATGACCTCGCCGACGTCAAAGTCATCGTCGACGTCCGCGAGATCCAGTGGAAGCAGGACGACGCTTCCCCGGTTCAGACACGGCGAGTCAAATCGAAGCAACAAAACCGCCGCCGTTGTCGGGCTCGCGTCGACGAACAACGGATCAACGTCGAAGCTGGTTGAGTGCAGCGTGCTCCCCCAGAAGATGCAGTTGTTGACGCCGATAGGTATCACCGGGACATTCGGTTCGGCATCCCGCCCGACGGAAAGGCCCCCGCCGCAGATCGCCTTGTTGCCGAAGAACGCGCCGCCCGTTGCCGTGTCGTGGATCGACGGGAAGGTGCAGACGATCCCGCTCGAGGGGGCGATCAGCTCGACCGCCACTGGCGTCAACGAACTCGGTGCAGTCTGCGGCCGGATCAACGGCCTTCGCACAGGCGGTCAGCGAGCGTTTCTCTGGCAGGATGGCCAAACGATGCTGCTGCCCCAGCCGGCCGACGCGACCAAGGCGGAAGCGCACGGTCTCAATGACGTGGGGGATGTCTGCGGCGTGTACCGCCTCCCGATCCAAGACGGTTTGGAGCCGCGCTTCGGTGTGCTGTGGAGCGCAGGCGAGATGATCGAGCTCGGTGTCCTTCCGGGGTTTGAGCGGAGCGTCGCGCTTTCCCCTGGCCGGGGGACGCCATCCCGCCGGATCGGGAAAGGGCCCGGAGGAGCGGGAGGGGCCGCCGGTTCGAGATCGGTCGGCGATGGCTGCGGTCCGTGACCAGGCCGGAGGATCGATCCGCTTCGGCGACGTTCGCACTTCGCGGCACCGGTGCCGTTCAGGTGGTGAGCTGCTTCAATTCGCGCAGCAGATCGAACGCCTGCAGCGGGGTCAGCTCCTCGACACGCAGCTCCTCCAGGCGACGGACTGCGGGATGCGGCAGAAACTCCGTGAACAGCGCCAGCTGCGGCGACTGCCGTCGAGGCGCGGCCCCGACGGCCGATGCGACAGCAGACCGGCGGGCCCGGGTGCTCGCCTCATCGGTCTCGACGGCGAGCGTTTCGAGCAGCCGTGTCGCACGCTCGATCGTTTCCCTGGGAAGTCCGGCAAGCTGCGCCACATGGATGCCATAACTGCGATCGGTGCGGCCGGGCAGAATGCGATGGAGAAAGATGATCCGCTCTTCCCACTCGCGCACTTCGACATGGAGATTGATCACGGCGGGAAACCGCTCGGGCAGCGACGTCAGTTCGTGATAGTGCGTGGCGAACAGCGTGCGGCACCCGCGCGCGGCGAGTGTCTCCGCGATGGCCCATGCGAGGCTCAGGCCGTCAAGCGTGCTCGTGCCGCGCCCGATCTCGTCGAGGATGACGAGACTGCTCTCTGACGCGTGATGCAGGATGTTCGCTGTTTCCGTCATCTCCACCATGAATGTCGACTGGCCGGTGTGCAGCTCATCGCTCGAACCGATGCGCGTGAAGATCCGGTCGACCATCCCGATCGTCGCCTCCTCGGCGGGCACGTGACTCCCCACATGCGCGAGCAGTGCGATCAGCGCGAGCTGGCGGATGAACGTCGACTTGCCCGCCATGTTCGGTCCGGTGATGAGCGCGAGCGTGCCGCCGCCGTCCGTCGCGCCGGCGCCGAGCCGGCAGTCGTTCGGAACAAATCGTTCGCGCAGAATCGTTTCCAGCACCGGATGCCGTCCGTTCTTCACGCGCATCACCGGCTCGTCGACGAGCGTCGGCGCCGTCCAGCGCTCGCGCCGCGCGACGTCGGCGAAGGAGCGCAGCACATCAAGACCGGCGACGCATTCGGCGTACTGCGCCAAGGCCCCGGTGACCTGGCCGACGTCCGTGCAGAGCTCAAGGAACAGCGTCTTCTCGCGCTCCTTGGCCCGCGATTCTGCCGTGAGCACCTCGTCCTCGAACTCCTTCAGATCCGGCGTGATGTAGCGCTCCGCGTTCTTCAGCGTCTGTTTCCGGCTGAAGCTCGCCGGAATCTTCTCGACGTTCGAATGCGTGATCTCGATGTAGAAGCCGAACACCTTGTTGAAGCCGACCTTCAGTGAAGCAATGCCGCTCTCGTCGATCAGACGCTTCTGATACTCGGCAAGCCACGTGTTCGCATCGCGCTGCAGCAGCCGCGTTTCGTCGAGCAGCGCGTCGAACCCGTCGCGGAAGAGACCGCCGTCGCGAAGATGCGCCGGCGGATGCTCCACGCAGCATCGCGCGATGCGTTCGCTGAGCGGCGCCAGCGGAGCGCGCACCGCGTCAAGCGTCGCGCGGTCGGCGGCAAACGATGGTCGTTGATCGAGCAGGTCGCGCAACGCATCAAGCTGCGCGAGCGATGTGCCCAGTGCGACGAGATCGCGCGGTGTTGCGCGGCCCGTGCCGATGCGCCCCGCGATGCGGGCCACATCCTGCACGGCGGCAATGCGCGCAGCGAGCGCGTCCGCGCAGGTTTCGTCCAGCACCAGTGACGCGATGCGCTTCTGCCGTGACTCGATCTTCGCTCGATCGCGCAGCGGAAAGCAGAGCCACTGCCGCAGCAACCGGCGTCCCATCGCCGTGCGGCAGCGGTCGACGCTCGCGAGCACCGTGCCGTCCGTTCCGCCCGAGCGGAGCGTGCGCTCAATCTCCAGGCTGCGCAGACTCGTGCCGTCGATCGTCACGAAGTCGCCGCTCACCACGCGCTGCGGCGGCTGCAGATGCGCGAGCGTGCTCGAGGCGGCGCCGTGCGGCAGATTGCTCGACTGTGTTTCCAGAATCGATCGCAGCAGCGCGCCCGCGGCCTGCGTCGCCGGTTCGTCCGGCGTCAGCCCGTAGCCCTCGAGCGTCGCGACGCGAAAGTGACTCGTGAGCGCGTCGGCCGCATCGCGCGAGCGGAACGTCCATGCCGGCCGCGGTGACAGCGCGGTGCCGCGCGCGAGCCGCAATGCGTCAAGCGCAGGCGGCGCGGAGCCGTCAGTCTCTTCGGCATACAGCACTTCAGCCGGCGCGAGCCGCTGCAGCTCGTCAGCGAGGCGGTCCGTGGCGACGTCCACGATCGTGAACACGCCGGTCGAGAGTTCGATGAGCGCGACCGACGCACGAACGCCGGCGACGGCCAAGGCGGCGAGCTGGTTCGCGCGACCCTCGTCCAGCATCGTTTCGTCAACGAGCGTGCCCGGCGTCAGCACGCGTGTGACGCCGCGGTCGACGACGCCTTTCGCGTCCTTCGGATCCTGCAGCTGCTCGCAGATCGCAACGCGGAATCCCTGATCGACGAGCCGGCGGAGGTAGCCCTCGGCCGAGTGATACGGCACGCCGGCCATCGGCATGCCTTTCGTGCGCTCGGTGAGCGTCAGGCCGATCGCCTGATGCACCACGACCGCGTCACGGTCGAAGAGCTCGTAGAAGTCCCCCATGCGGAAGAAAAGGAGACATTCAGGATGCTGCTTCTTGAAGCGCACCCACTGCCGCATGGCGGGGGATTGAAAGAGCGGGCTCGACTCGAGGAGGAGCGGTTCGGCGCCGGCGATGCGGGATGGGAGCACAGCGGTCACTGCCGCAGGATACGGGCCGGGAGTGGGTTCTCCGGCCAGCGGCGGGCGCTTTGCTCAACAGAGCAGCACAAAGCAACGCGCGGGACCAAGCCCGGGAAAGCAGGCACAGACAAACCAGTCAGTGGAGTGGAAGAGGATCGAACTCTCAACCTCCTCGATGCGACCGAGGCGCTCTCCCAATTGAGCTACCACCCCTGAAGGGACGGAGAGTATATCGGCGCATGTGCGGGTCCGCTACAGCGTGATCGGCTCGAGTTCCCTCGCCGCAGGCTCTTCGATTGTTGCTTGAACCGCAGACGGGGTACGCTTTCGCCCCCTTCCACGTCGATTCGCTGGGGGTTTGTCCGCAACCTGTCCTCATGCGGGCACGGGTTGTTCGAAGGGCGATCCCAGCAGGCAGTCGATGGCGAACCCTTAAGAGGCGGAGACCGTTCTGTGGCGCCAACGACGTTGCTCATTCTTTATGCGGCCGTGATCGTGCTTGCGTCGCTTGCCGGCGGCCTGCTGCCGAGTCTCTTCCGGTTCAGCCACCGTGGACTGCAGTTTGTCCTCTCGCTGGTCGCGGGCATCATGCTCGGCGTCGGCTTCTTTCACATGCTGCCGCACGCGATCATGCTCCGCGCGGAGGCCGCGGCGGCGGCGGGCACCACCGACGCGCACGGCCACATCGTCGGACATGATCTGCTGGACCCGCTAATGCTCTGGGCGATCGGCGGGTTTCTCGCGCTTTTTCTGCTCGAACGGTTCTTCCATTTTCATCAGCACGAGCCGGAGTCGGAGATAGCGGCGGCGTGCGCGCATGATCATCATGATCATCATGATCATGCGCACGAACCGCACGGCCGTGTCGCCAGGAGGCCGGGCAGCGCCATCGGCTGGTCCGGCGCGCTGATTGGGCTCGGACTGCACAGCCTGCTCGAAGGCGTGGCGCTCGCGGCAAGCGTGGCGGTGGGGGTCGCCGAAGGAGGCGGCCACGCGGCGCTTGCCGGGCTTGCGACGTTTCTCGTCATCGTCCTGCACAAGCCGTTTGACTCGATGACACTCGCGACGCTGATGCGGCATGCGCGAGCCCCGCAGAACATCCGCGTGCTGGCCAACGTGCTGCTCGCGCTGCTCGTACCGGCGGGCGTCGGCCTGTTCTGGGTCGGCGCAGTCGGGGGAGGCGCGGGCAACGTGGCTGGTGTGGCCTCGATCGCGCTCGCGTTCTCAGCTGGAATGTTCATCTGCATTGCCTCGAGCGATCTGCTGCCTGAGCTGCAGTTCCACCGCCACGATCGCGTGGGACTTTCACTGGCGCTGATCGTCGGCCTCGGATTTGCGTTTGCCTTGGCGCGGATGGAAGCCGCGTCCCACGTGCATGTGCATACTGCTGACGAAGTGCTGCAGCATGACCACGGACATCATGATCACGATCACGCACACTGAGGCGTTCCCATGCCAGAGCCCGCTGACAAGCCCACGATCAAAGCTGAGAAACTCCTCGCCGAACTGAACCGGCTGCGCGCCGATCTCAGCAAGGATCCGACCGACATCGAGTGGTTCACGCTGCATCACGTGTTCTGTTTCGTGAGCTACAACATGGGCGAGTTCCAAAAGTATCTCAACGAGGCCGTCAAGCCGGACGAGCATCCCCAATAGTTCAATCCCAGTACTCCATAGCCACCAATGCCCGACTACAAAGCCACGCTCAACCTTCCGAAGACGGCCTTCCCGATGAAGGCCAATCTCGCCCAAAACGAACCGCTCTCGCAGCGGCGCTGGGACGAGATCGGGATGTACGACGCGCTGCGCGCGGCGCGGGCGAACAAGCCGCGTTTCGTTTTTCATGACGGACCGCCGTACGCGAACGGTTCGATCCATGTCGGTCACCTCCTGAACAAGGTGCTCAAGGACATCGTTGTCCGCAGCAAACTGATGGAAGGGTTCGACTGTCCGTACGTGCCAGGCTGGGACTGTCACGGTCTGCCCATCGAACACAAGGTGATGACGGAACTCGTCGAGAGCGGCAAAGCGAAGAAGCTCGAAGAGCTCGCGCCCGATCATCGGCGCATGGCGATCCGGCGCGAGTGCGCGAAGTCGGCGGAGAAGTTCATCAAACTGCAGGCCGGCCAGATGCGCCGGCTGCTCACGCTCGCCGATTACGACCATCCGTATTTCACGATGGCGCCGGCGTATGAAGCCGGAACACTCGACGTGTTCGCCGGTCTCCTCGAACAGAAGCTGGTGTATCGCGACAAGAAGCCGGTGCACTGGTCGATCGCGAACAAGACAGCGCTGGCGGAAGCGGAGCTCGAGTACGAAGACCGCGAGGATCTGTCGATTTATGTCGACTTCGAGGCGAAGGACCGTGAAGCGGTCGAGAAGGCGTTCGGGGTGGAACTGGATGTCACGCCGTCATTCATGATCTGGACGACGACGCCGTGGACACTGCCGGCGAACCTCGCGATCGCCGTGCACGAACGCTATCGCTACAGCCTCGTGCGCGTCGACGGCGCGGAGACGATCATCGCGAGCGAGCTGCTCGCGAAGGTCATTGGCGCAGCGTCTGCCGAAAAGATCGAGATTCTCGGCGAAACGGACGGCAAAAATCTCGTCGGTCTGAGCTACCGCCATCCCTTTGTGGATCGCGTCGGCCGCATCGTGCATGCCGAGTACGTCACGCTCGAAGACGGCACGGGACTCGTGCATACGGCACCGGGCCACGGCGCCGACGACTATCGCACCGGTCTGAAGGAAGGCCTTCCGATCTACTGCCCGGTGCTCGAAGACGGCACGTACGACGACACGGTCCCGGAATGGCTGCGCGGCGTGGACATCTGGAAGGCGAACGATCTCGTCCTGGCGCATCTGAAATCGTCCGGCCATCTCTTCTACTCGCATCGCTTCACGCACAGCTATCCACATGACTGGCGCAGCAAGACGCCGGTCATTTTTCGCGCCACCGAGCAGTGGTTCATCGGGGTCGACCGCGGCCGCGCGAGCGACGCGCGCACGCTGCGCGCGATGGCGCTCGAGGCTGTCGAAACGAAGGTCGAGTTCACGCCGCAGTGGGGCCGTAACCGCATGCGCGGCATGCTGGAAAGCCGGCCGGACTGGTGCATCTCGCGGCAGCGTTCATGGGGACTGCCGATCCCGGCGTTCCGCATGCCGAGCGGCGAGATCCTTCTGACGCCGGCCAGCGTGCGCGCCGTCGCCGCGGCATTCGCGCAGCGCGGAAGCGACGCATGGTTTCAGGAGCCGCCGGCGCAGCTGCTTGCCTCGTATGACGCGGCGCGTGATCCTGAGGCGCCGAAGAATCTCGACATCGGTGCGCTGGAGAAGCTCTACGACATCTTCGATGTTTGGTTTGAAGCGGGATCGTCGTGGAACTCCGTCATGCGGGCCCGCGACCTCGGCTATCCGTGCGATTTGTATCTCGAAGGCAGTGACCAGCATCGTGGCTGGTTCCAGCTTTCGCTGCTGCCCGCGCTCGGTGTGACCGGCGCGCCGCCGTTCAAGCGGATTCTGACGCACGGGTTCATGGTCGACAAGAACGGCCGCAAGATGTCGAAGTCGGAAGGCAACGCACTCGAAGTGGAGTCGCTGCTGAAGGATGTCGGCGCCGATGTCGCCCGCTGGTGGGTGTCGAGTCTGGCGTACGACGACGACATGAAAGTGGATGTCGAGTTCTTTCGCCTTGCCGGCGAGAGCTACCGCAAGGTGCGCAACACGATCCGCTTTCTGCTGTCGAATCTCGACGACTTTCAGCCGCGGACGCCCGAAGAGCGCGGCGACGCTGTGGAGCTGCACGCGATTGACCCGACCTCGATCGACGCGTGGGCGCTCGCGGAGACGGCCGCGCTGGAGACGACCGTGCGCGACGCGTTTCAGCGGCTTGATTTCCGCGCCGCCCATCTTGCGATCTTTGACTTCTGCAACGACACGCTGTCCGCGATCTACTGCGCTGCGACGAAGGATCGGCTGTACTGCGATTCGAAAGACGCGCCGCGCCGCCGGGCCACACAGACTGCGATGTGGGAGATCACCGACACCATCGTCCGTCTGTGTGCGCCGATCCTGCCGCACACTGCTGACGAAGCGTTTCGTGCGCTGTGGCGGTCCGACGGCCGCGCGGTGCAGCGTGAGACCTACCGCGATCTCGCCGCGCACATCCGCCCGGCGCACGCCGCCTGGCCCGCAGCGATCGCGGCGCGATCGTCGGCCTTCGAAGCGATGGAGCGCGCGAAATCAGCCGGCATCGAAAATCCGCTCGATGCGGAAGTGGTCCTCGCCGATCCGACCGGCCAGCTGGCACCGCTCGCGCGCGAGCTGGCCGACCTGTTCGGTGTGAGCCGCGTCGTTCTCGATCGATCGGCGAGCGCCGCCTCGGTGCGCGATCTGCGGGAGGAACCGCGCTGCGAGCGCAGCTGGAAGCGGGACGGCACGGTGAAACTCCGTTCGGACGGAGGCATGCTGAGCGACCGCGACGCGAGCGCCGTTGGCGTGTGATGCGAAGGAAAAAGGAAAAAGGAAGAAGTAGGACGTAGCTCTGGGCCGGTGCCGAATTCATCCTTCATCCTTCTTACTTCTCACGTCCCACTCCCCGCCAGTCCGCTGACCCAGGCTGCAAATTTCGCTGCGAAGGCCTCAAAGTCGCCGTCCAGACGCGCGATCTCCTCGCGGCCGTGCACGACGCAGATCCGTGCGTCGAGATCGACGGGCCCGCGGAATGGCGGCAGATCGCGGGCTTTCGCGATCCGCTCGTGCGCTTCCGCGACGGCCTCGTCGGCGGTGCGGTTGACGTCCCGCGCCAGTGCCCGCGGCGAAAGCATCTCGCCGGTCAATCCGCTCAGCATCTCGTTCAACGTCGCGCTGTTGCCCGGCTGCCAGTACGCCTTCGCCATGTCGGGCCCGATGCGCGGGTTGTCGCACAGGAACCCGTCGCGCCGCTGGAAAAAGTCGCGCGTCTGCCGCACGCCCATGTCGGCGAGTACATAGCCGTGGTAGTACGCGCTCGACTCCCCTGACAGCAAATGCGGGATCGACAGGGAGGGACGGCCGCTGCCTTCGTCGAGAAATACCAGCTGGCGCTCCGCGTCACGGATCGCCGCGCGGATGCTGTCCGCAGACAGCTCATCGTCCGGAATTTCGTAGATCGCTTTCTCGGCGAAACACACGGCGAGCATCGCGCGCGTGCCAAGCGCCGCGCCGGGCTGGCTGCAGCGGATCGCTTTCTCGATCAGTTCCACCGGCATCGGTTCGCCGGCACTGTTCTTCGCGTAGCGGCGCTGCCAGTCGGCATCGCTCAGGATCGAGTCCATGAACATGCTTTGGATCTCGGCAAACGCGACCGATGTCGGTGCGAATTCCTGGCCGAAACACGGTGCCGGCATGTCGACGTTTGCGAAGTGCGCCGCGTGTCCGCCCTCATGAAACAGCGTGTTCGTCGCGCGGAAGCCGGCGCCGATCATCCCGGGAATTGCATTCGCTGTGAAATTTATGCGGGCCGGATGAAAGCGGCCGCGCTCGCGCCATGCCGGCTGCGGCCCGTGCATGAATCCGTTCTCGTACTTGCCAGGCCGGTCGACAAGATCGAGCGTCATCTCGGCACCACGGAAACGCACGTTCATCGCGGCGAAACTCGTGCCCCAGCGGGCGATCGAATCACTGAACAGAAAGTAGGGATCCTGCTCGCGCGTGACATCACCGCTGAGAAGGTAGCTCACGTTCCAAGGGCGGACCATCGCCTCGCCGTGGCGCTCGCGCAGGAACGCAAGGCCGCGTCGACCGGCGTCGCGCGTCAGCACTTCGAGTTCGCCGAGCGCGTCGAAGATCTCGCGCTTAGTCATGCGCTCGACACGGCGCACCTTCCAGTCGTAATAGTCTTCGCCTCCGAGCATGCGTCCAAGACGATTCCGTTCGCGCACGACGGCGACAAAGCCGCTTGCCAGCACGTGATCTTCGATCGACCGCAACGCGTTCCAGGCGGCGCGCCGCTTCGATTCGTCCGGGTCGGTGCGCAGCATGGCGCCGAGCTTGACGGAACTCGCCGCGACAAACGATCCGTCCGGTTCGATGTAGCCGAGCGTCATGCCGTTGCGCGCGTTGGCGAGATCGCCTTCGAGCGTGACGATGGTTTCGGCGAGTGATCGCGCTTCAGGAACGTCGATGCAGTGCGCGACAAACGTGTTTTCCCAGCCGCGCAAGATGACAGCGTCATCGCCTTGGACGCTCGGCATCGTGCGCCGGACCGCGTCGAGCTGCTCCGGGTCCTGCAGCCAGCGTTGCAACGCGATCTCGCGTTCATTGAGCGCGGTCCGCGCGACAACGGCGTCGTCGGTGAGACCCATGTAGGCGGTCCAGAACGCGTCCTCCTTGGCCACGTGACGCTCGAGGTACTCGCGGTTCAGACGGTCGGCGAAGTGGAGGGGAGCAGTGGTCATGACCCCGGGCATGCTAATGGTCGGCGGCTTCGCGCAGGGACGGCGTGCGGCCGACTATCCTGACGGCCCAATGACCATGCCTCCCACTCCGCCTGCAGCTGCTGCGACCCCGCCCTCCACCGCCGCCGCGCCGGCCGCCGATCTATCGGGCGCGCTGCCGAACATTCCGTACGAGCTGTTTGCGAAGCTCGACCTGCGCGTGGCGACCGTCCTGTCGGCGGAAGCGCATCCGAATGCCGACAAGCTGCTGAAGATCCGGCTGGACGACGGCACGCCCGAAGGCCGCCAAGTGTGCGCGGGGATCAAGGCGTGGTATGACCCGGCAACGCTCGTCGGCAAGCAGGTCGTGATCGTCGCGAATCTGGAGCCACGTCAGCTGCGCGGCGAGATCAGCCAGGGCATGATTTTGGCCGCGAGCGATCTGAGGGAAGGCGCCGCACCGCCACCGCCCGGTGCCAAGCCCGGCTCGGAGGAACGCGATGTGGTCGTGCTGAGCGTGCAGCGACCGGTGAAGGCTGGCTCGAAGGTGAGCTGAAAGGACCTCGCTGCTCTCGCCGAGAAACGCCGGCTCAGCCTGCAGGCGTCGGCCCCGGCGTTGGCCCCGGCGTCGATTGGGCTGCCTCGCCCGACGGGGTTTCGCCTTCCTCATCACCCCCGCGCACGAGCCGGAAGTTGTGGCGGGCCTTCAACGCGTCGAACGACAGGGCCTCGAGCGTTGCCGTTCGGAACTCCTCCCCGAGCAGCGCGCCTTGAATGCTCGGATTCCTGGCCACCATCTGGAAATCTTCCGTCGTCAGCGGGAAGCGATCGGTCACCCGCACCATCAGCACGGCAAGGCTCTTGGGCAGTGGGATGACGAACGTGCGTTCGGCCTCCGGAATCTCTGACGCCGGTCGGTCGATCGGAAGCGCCGAGGCGCGACGAATGATCTCTCGCATCGCGTCGATATTGTTTCCGAGTCCCGGAATGTTCGCGAAGCGGATGCCGTACGCAATCGTCTCCGGCGCTGCCTCGCGCAGGTTGGGCGCAAACTCCACGCTACCACCGTACTGGCTCACGACCGCACGTATCCCTTCCTGCTTCGCAAGCGTCTCGAGTTCCGGGAGCAGCCGCTCCAGTGCCGCGTAGCGCTCTTCTGCAAGCACGTCGGCGGTGATCGCTTCGCGGGCTTCATCCACTGTCTTTGGCGCGCGCGATGGATCGGCATCGGTCACGCGGAAGAAGTAGAGATCTCGCGATGCAGATGTCATCGGCGGGCCGACCACATCCTTCTGCAGCGGCATGGTGTCGATGCCATGGCCGAACTCCTTGAGCTTGTCAACGAGCTGCGCAAACTGCACCGGCTGCGGGCCGAAACGCGTCGTCGACGAGGTGCCGATCCCGCGCATGCCTCTGAGGTCCGCGGCCGTCTTCCAGTTGTCACCGGTGGACTCGTAGACAGGCATCTCGATCTTGAAGTGGCTGGCAATCTCTTCAGCAAGCCGCTGGAGATTCGGTCGACGTGCTTCCCAGTCGTTGGGCAGGACGATATACGCCTGATCGCGGGGCACACCGCGAAGGGAGACCGCAAGCTGGTCGCTGACAAACTTCGAGATCTCATTCATCCGCTCGGTGGTCAGTTCGTCGAGCACTCGCTGACGCACTGACTGCTCGTACGCGGAAAATGAAGAGAGCACATCGCTGGCGGACCCGGCCGGCGCGCCGTACTTGGAAGGATTTTCTGCGAAGCGCTTCTTCAGCGTCAATGTGTCAAGTGCGCCCGACGCCTCGATGGCCGTGCGGACGCTCGCTTCACGGATCTCGATCCACTCGAGTTTCACCCGATCTGGCAAGCGGTAGCCGAAACCGAAATCGCCCTGACCGGGCAGCTTGTCGCCGTAGCGTTCAAGCTGCGCCTGGAGCTTGGTGTCATCGGTCGCCGGAGGAATCGCCGGCACCGAGAGCTTGCGGGCATCGAGCACGAGCACGTCACCGGCAACGGCGTCAAGCGCCGACGCAGCGGAACTCCGCAGCCGTGCATCAGAGAAGCGCGGCATCGAGGAGTAGATCTGGCGGAGCCGATTGACACCGTTCACTTTGGCGAGCGTGGTCAGCACCGTTTTCTGATCCGCCTGGGACTCACGCATGAACGTCGAGAGAACGTCCATCGCGTCGACCGGGGTGCTACCAGCGGGCTGCCGCGCGTTCACCATCGCCGCTACTGCTGACATCACCTCGCGACCGTCGCCTTCACCACCGACGAGACCTGCTTCCTCCGCTTCGCGGGAAATCAAGAACCAGTGCTCTGGTGCCTGATCCGCGCCGAACTGCTGCAGCGAGCGGTCACCGAGATGGTTGAGGACTCGCATCTCGCCGCGCAGCCCCTCGAGATCACCGTAGGTGATCGTCTCGCTGTCGGCACCGTAGGTAGCCCACGGTGCGCCGCTCATGGCGGCGGTGCTCGTGCAGGTCGACAGCGCACCGCCGAGCGCCCAGGCGACGAGCAGCAGGGTGCCACCGACGGCGAGGATCCACCTGTTGTACAGCCGGAGAAAGCGAAGCATGTGTATCTGCGATGCGGCCGAAGCAGACCGGCCTAAGAGGAACGGAACAAACTGACGGAAGTCCGCGGACAGTTACGGGCACACGAACGCGCCCACTCAAGCGCAAGGAAACGGCGGTGGACGCTCGGATTCTCGAGACTTCCGCCGCCGGATCTGCATTCAGTGACCTCTGAAAAAAACAGAAAGCTCTTCTTGGCTATCAGCTTGGCTATCAGCGATAGAACTCGACGATGAGGTTGGTATTCACGTCGAATGGAATCTGGTCGGATGTCGGGAGGGCTACAACGCGCACCGACAGTTCGGCGGGGTTGACCTGGATCCAGCCCGGCGTCACGTGACCGGCGAGTGATTCCATCTGCTCACGAGCGAGCTTGTGAATGCCCTCGCGGAGCGTGATGGCGTCGCCGACTTCCATGTCGTAGGACGGGCGGTCGACCTTCTGGCCGTTCACGAGCACATGGCCGTGGACGATCATCTGCCGCGCAGCCCAGATCGTGCGGCTCAGGCCCGCGCGACGGACGACGTTGTCGAGGCGCGTCTCGAGCATCTGCATCAGCACTTCGCCGGTGTTGCCCGGACGACGGCCCGCGGCCGCGAGGTACTTGCGGAACTGCTTCTCGAGCACGTTGTAGTGGTACCGGAGCTTCTGCTTTTCGTTCTTGCGAATCCCGTAGTCTTTGAGACGCCGGCCTCGGAACCCGTGCATGCCGGGGACGGTGAGCTGCCGCTTTGCAGTGTGCTTTGGGATGTCCGCGATTGGGACACCGACCTTACGGGAGAGCTTCACCTTCGGTCCGAGGTAACGAGCCATCGCAGTCCTTCTGTTCGCTGATCCTCCGGAGCGGAGCCCTCCGGCCTCCCTCCGGCCTCACCTAGAGACCATCAGAGACCATCGCGGTGCCCTCGATCCGGATCCCGCCGCTCGTGCGCACACGAGGAGGGGGCCACCGTCGGGAATCAAGTCGGGATTGGGGAGTGATTGAAGTTGCAGAACAATACCCACGGCCGAGTCTCTCGACCGGGGAATCGACTACTACACCAAATCGCGGCGTTGCCGTCAAGCGAT
This sequence comes from Phycisphaerae bacterium, assembly GCA_034439815.1. Lineage (GTDB taxonomy): Bacteria > Planctomycetota > Phycisphaerae > Phycisphaerales > SM1A02 > JAEUIT01. The sequence continues at coordinate 15,062 of JAWXBD010000211.1, read as the reverse complement.
GGCGTGGTCCCGAGGGCGGCAGTGGCCTTGCAGTCAGGCCGCCCGGAGGTTCAGCCGGACGGCGTCGATCGGCGTCACGCAGAGGGTGTCGGGCGTGGCGTCGAGCGGGATCGCCAGGTCGTGCGCCACGCTCAGGATTGCTGCGCGGATCGCGGCAGGAAACGTCCCGGGGCGAGCCTCCGGGAACAGTTGTCGCAACGCCCGCATCGCCGGAATGAGGCTTTCGGGGCCGATTCCGGCGGTTGCGTTCAGCGTCTCACGGGTCGTTTCGCAGACGGCGGCGGTCGGGTCGGACTTCACCCGCACGCCCTGCTCCCACGCTGTGAGCGAGGAAACGATCGCGGCAAGAATGCGCAGGCACAGGCTGCGACGGGCGGAAGGTCCGTTGGCGATCGCGAACGCTGCCAGCAGGTCGTCCCGGCGCAGCGCGGCAACCGCGCGAAGCAGGTCGAGCCGCGGCGTCGACTGCGGACAGGCGTCGAGCACGGCTGCTGCGGACTCAAGATCACCCGCAAGGAGCCGGACAGTTGCAAGACGGTCAGCGACAGGCGGTTCCGCACGAAGGGACTGCGGCAGGAGGGCTTCGAGCTGGCGGGCCCGCTGCAGATCGCCGGCGCCGATGGCGCCGTCGATGCGTTCGAGCGTCTCGACCGCAACCCCGGCCTCGAGCGAGTCGAGCGGTTCGTGCAGGTCGGGAAGTGCGATCGGAGTGCGGGGGGATTTGTGCATGAGACGTCGACGCGAAAGAGGATCGAGATGGCTGCTCATTGAGGGTCTCCAAGCCAAAGTGCTGACCCCCTCCGCCTTGCATATCGGATCGACTGACGCGTGCCATGAGTGGAGTCCGCCGGTCCGAGAAGCTTGGCCCCGCCGGATCCGGTCGTCCGCAGATTGCGCGGATTTCTCAGGTGATGATCGGAGGTGACACGGAGGCCCCGTCGCGCTGGCACCGGGGTTCGACGTCCCGATGCCAGAAGGGCCGACCGGTGGCAGGACCGCGGGCGGCGAAGAGGCTTAGGCGCAAGCGGTAGCAGAAGGAGTCGACCGCAGATTGCGCAGATTTTCAGTCTCATTTCGGAGGCGGAAGCGGAGAGGCGGCCACCTCGCTCCGAGCCCAATCACCAAGGCTAATACGAACGTCGCTCGTCGCCGTGCCGCCAGTTCAGGAACGCCGTGTTCAGCACGCGATACCCGCCCGGCGTCGGATACTCGCCGGTGAAGTACCAGTCGCCCGTGTGCTCGGGCATCGACGCACGCAGTCCCTCGACCGTCTGATAGACGATCGTGATGTCGCCCGTCCAGCCGAGCGCGTCGAGCCGGTTGCTGCGGACGAGCCGCGCGACTTTCGCGGACAGCTCGTCGAGCGTGAAGCGCTCGTAGATCCGCTGCACGTGATTCACCATGCGCTCCGCCGGCAGGTCCGCCTGCTCCAGGCACAGCTTCTCGACGTCGTCCAGCACGCGCTCTTCGCCCTGTTCGCGCAGCAGTCCGACCGCGGCTTCGAACGCGATGAATCGGCCGAGCTGACTCATGTCGATGCCGTAGCAGTCGGGATACATGATCGGCGGCGAGCTGCTTGCGACGATGATGCGCTTCGGACGCAGCCGTGCGAGCATCGTGATGATCGACTCGCGCAGCGTCGTGCCGCGCACGATCGAATCGTCGACCACGACCAGCGAATCGTCGGGACCGACGCTGCCGTGCGTGATGTCATAAACGTGATTGACGAGCGACTTGCGGGCCGAATCGTGCGTGATGAACGTGCGGAGCCGCTGATCCTTGTGGGCGACCTTCTCCGCGCGCGGGCGCGTGCTGAGCACGGCGCGGATCGCGTCCGGAGTCGCGCGGCCCGCGTTCACGAGCTGCGTGATCGCGGACGCCTGCCGCCCGCGCTCGCGCTCGCCGAGTTCTTCGACGAGTCCGAGGTACGCAGTCTCACTGGTGTTGGGAATGAAGCCGAACACCGCGTGTGCGAGATCGCCGTCGATCAGCTCAAGAATGCGCGGCGCGAGCTGCCGGCCGAGCGCCTTACGCTCGCGATAGATGTCACGATCGTTGCCGCGGCTGAAGTAGATGCGCTCGAACGTGCATTGCCGCAGCGGCTGCGGATCGGCGAAGCGTTCGATCATCGTGCGCCCGTCGCGCTTGATAGCGAGCACATGCGCGGGGGGCAGCGGCAGCACGGCATCGGGGTCCGCGTCGAAGACGCCGACGAGCGCGGCGCGCTCGCTGGCAACGGCGACGCATTCATCGTTCTCGTAATAGAACACCGGGCGGATGCCGGCCGGGTCGCGGCACACGAATGCGTCGCCGTTTCCCAGCGCACCGACGAATGAATAGCCGCCGTCAAAGGCGGCCGTCGCGCGGCGTAGCACGCGCGGAATGTCGAGATTCGCGCTGACCTGCTCCCACATGTCCCGCCCTTCGAGCGCCGTGAAGGAACCGGGGCCGATCTGCTCCGCAAGCCAGTCGTGCTCACGGTCGAGGAAGTAGCCGATCTTCTCAATGGCGACCTGCGTGTCGCTCTCGCCCACCGGATTCAGCCCGTATTCGATGAGCTTCGCGAACAGCGACGCGGAATTCGTCAGATTAAAGTTGCCGGCGAGCGCGACCATGCGGCTTGCAGACGTGTTGTGGCGCACGTACGGATGACAGAGCGCGGTGGACCGGCCGCTGTGCGTTCCGTAGCGCAGATGGCCAAGCATGACCTCGCCGAGAAACGGAACGCGGCGCTTCAGCTCGTGCTCGCTGAGGCCGTCGACATCGCTGGCGCTCAGCGACTCAACGGGAGAAAACGCGGTGTCAAACAGCCGTTCAATGGCGTTGCGCTTGGCCGTGCGTTCGCGCACGAGAAACGACTCGCCGGGCACCATGTCGAACTTCACGGACGCGATGCCCGCACCGTCCTGGCCGCGATTGTGCTGCTTTTCCATCAGGAGAAACAGCCGCCGCAAGCCCCACAATGGATCCCCCACGCTCGCGCGAAACCAGCTGATGGGCTTCTTAAGCCGCACCATCGCAATACCGCACTCGTGCTTGATCGGGTCGCTCATGGAGGCGGTCGCGTCGCCAGCGGTCTGTCAGGTCCTGATGCGAAGTGGATCGAGAACGGGAAGCGTAGGGGAGAAGGCGACGATTGCCAACAGCTTGAGCAGCGTGGCGCGAATCGACGACAATCATTCGCGATGACTGACCCGGTGACCGATTCCGACCAGCGAGCCCTCGCGGTGCGCGAACTGGCTTGGGCCGCACTACTCGGACGCTGGATCGAGTTTGCCCAAGCGAGCGTGGCGTTCCCTGACGATGACCAAGGCGGACGATGGAAGCGATCGGTCATGCCGTTCATCGAATTGCAGGCCACGATCTGGGCACTGCGCGAACTCGGCGAGATCGATCCCCGTGACCGGCCTTTCTCCCGCGATCGCGCCGATGTAATGGTGCGCCGCGCGAGCGCGGCGCTGAGCCGCGTGTGGGGCGACGTCCCCATGCCGCCGGAACTGGCGGCGCTGCAGGACGACGCGACAGTCGCACTCCGCGAGGCGATGTTCGCTGGCTTGGTCGAACTGGTCTGGCCGGGTCCCGGCGTCCTCGATATGCCGGCGGTCGAGGTGGGCGCGCCGGCCGGAACGCTGGCGCTCATGCCGCCCGGGTCCCTCGTCATGCCCGGCGAACCGGTCGGGTGGTTCACGGAGCGCGAGCCGATCGTGGTGGAGGGCTGCGTCGCCCGCAGCGTGCCGCGGCCGCGGCAGGTGTACCGGCAACTGGACGCGGCCGGCTTCGTGGCGCGCGATGTCATTGCGCCGCTTGAAGGGGATATCCCGCCCGGGCTGCCGATGCTCACGCCGCTCTCCATCGGCGGTGAGCGCGTCGGCCGCTTCCGGATCGCAGAAGCGGAGTGGCGCGCCATGCAGCGTCACGCGTTCGGGACGCGCTCCGTCATTCCGGTGGTGGACCAGTGCAGCTCCGAAGGCGACGCTGACGAACCGTGAGAACCCTCGGCGCCGTCGAACAGCGACGCGCAGAATACGACGCGCGCCGCCCGCGGCCGAGGTTCGACGCGCAACGTGCGCGTGGGGCGGAACTGCTCGGCGACGATCACGCGCTCGCACAGATGCGGTGCCCGTTCGTTCCAGAGCTGGGCGACCACGCGCGGGCAGTTGCACTGTTGCGATAGGTGCAGGAGGACGATCGCTTGCAGCGTGCTCGTCGCCGCAATGAGCATCGCCGCGGTGATGCTCTCGTCGTTGGAAAGATGTCCCTTGCCGCCCATGATCCGGTCTTTGAGCGACGCGGGCCGCGTGCTGTTCTCCTCCATCACCGGATCGTAATTGCTCTCGATCGCGAGGCAGTCGAGATCGCGGAAGTGTTCGAGCAGCGGGGCCAGCACCCGTCCAAGATCGGTCGCGAATCCGAGACGGGTCACGCCGCGCTGGCACCTCTGCTCTATGCAGTACGCGGTTGAGCCGCGGTCATCATGCGGGGTGCGGCATGCGTGCACGACGAGTCCGTCGCCGAGATCGCACGTGTCGTCGAACGGACACAGGTTCGCGGCAGGCACGCCGAGCCGCAGCGCTTCGCGGGCGTGCGCCCTGTGCACGCGCACGCGGATCGGATGGCGATCGAGCGTGCGCTGCCACGTGTGGCGCCAGTGATCCGCGTCAAGATGGGTGAGGAGCAGATCCGTGGCTTCATCCGGCATCCGACGAATCGCCGTGTAGAGCCGCTCCTTCGTGGCCTTCGGCGACAGCCCTGCGTCGATGAACACGAGGCGTCCCGGTTGATCGCCGTCACCCGCGTGCGGAACGACCAGCGCCGAGCAGTTGCCCTGCGAGCCGCTGGCAAGAACGGTGAGTTCCATCATGTCAGTTCGTTTGTATCAAGTTCCGCGGCCGCGCGGACGAGCTGCATCGAGCCGTGGCGCGCCCGGCCCAGTCGGTCAGCGACCGCGCGGCGGGCGCTCAGCACGAAGTCAAGCATCTCCCGCACTTCCGGGACGTGCTCGCGTTCGCGCAGCGTCTCGACATTCTTCTTGATCGGCGATCCGCGCCGGTACAGCTTGCGGAAGGCCCAGCGGATGTGATCGATCGTGTCGCGCGGAACGCCGCCGCGTCGCAGGCCGACCACGTTCAGACCGGTCACGGAGTTCAGGCTGGTCGACATGCAGAACGGCGGCACATCGGCGGAGATCCCCGTGAGTCCCGAGATCATCGCGAACCGTCCGACGCGGGCAAACTGGTGCACGCCGGCGCCGCCCCCGATGACGACGCGGTCACCGATCTGTGCAAAGCCGCCGAACAGCACGCCGTTGGCGAACATGCAGTCGTCGCCGACGCGGACATCGTGACCGGCGTGCGAGTTTGACATCCAATAGTTGCGGCTGCCGATCGTCGTCGGCGCCTGATCGCTGGTGGCGCGGCTGATCGTCACGTGCTCGCGAAACGTGTTGCGCTCGCCGATCACCAGACCGGACCCGGGCTTGGCGGGATCAAACTTGAGATCCTGCGGGGCAAACCCGAGGCATACGCCGGGATAGCACACGTTGCCCGCTCCCATCCAGAGCGGTCCATGCAGGTGAACGTGTGACACGAGCGTTGTTGCGGGACCGACCCGGATGGTGCCGGCGAGGACGCAGTAGGGACCGACCACAACATCGTCGGCGAGCTGCACATCGCCGGTGATGACAGCGCTGGGGTGAACATGAGCCATGATGCGGGGAGATTCTACGGGCTACGATCCGCTCCTCACGATGACTTCCCGCATCAGCGCGCATGTTGCACTTCGCGACCTCGGACGGATCTCGTATCACCAGGCCCATGCGCTGCAGCAGCGGCTGCAGGCCGAGGTGATCGAGGCCCGCGATGCCATGCCTCTGGCCCCGATGCCCGTGCTCCTCTTGGAGCATGATCCGCCAGTGATCACCGTGAGCCGGCGTCCGGGCGCCGGCGCCAATCTGATCGCCACGCCGGAGCTCCTTGCGCGGAACGGTGTCACCGTGGCCGAGACCGACCGCGGCGGGGACATCACTTATCACGGTCCCGGACAGCTGGTCGTGTATCCGATGCTCGACCTCAACCGGCTCGGACTTCGCATTCATGGATACATGCGGCTGCTGGAGCAGATCGTGATCGACACGATTCGCGAGTTCGGTGTCGATGGCGCGCGTGACGCCTGCGCGACCGGTGTGTGGGTGAACGGCCGCAAGATCTGTGCGATGGGTGTGCGGGTATCGCGCTGGGTGACAATGCACGGCCTGGCGCTGAACGTGACGACGAACCTCGATCACTTCGGATTGATTGTTCCGTGCGGACTCGCGGGGCGGAGCGTGACGAGCCTGGCCCTTGAGAGTTCGTCGACACCGTCGATGGAACACGTCAAACAGACGCTCGGCCGGCACCTGGTTTCCGCGGTCGACGCCGCGGTCGATGCAGGAGGGGGCACCCCGTGATGCACGATCGCGTAAAGTGCCGCGATGCGAAACGCTGATCGAATTCTTGTCGTCGCTGCGCTCGTCGTTGCGTGCTCGTCGCTTCTGTTGCACGCGGGCCGAGGCGCGACGGCAATCGCGTCACCCGACGCGTCAGTCGCGAACGATCTCGGACCAACCGACGGCGTCGTCTTCAACGAGCAGAAACTCGACGTGCAAGGCGAGGCCACCGCGCCGTCGACCACGCGGCTGCGCGTGGAGGGCTCGCATCTGCGGTGGAGTGACCGCGCGACCGGCACGGTCTGGTCGATCGGTTCGGTGCATGTCGACAAGCTCATGAAGAAGCTGTTGGCCCGCCCCTCCCATGCCGACAAGCGTAAGGAACTCAACGACGAGGCGCTCAAGCAGGACGCCGATTTCGAGAAGCGTGCCGCCGAGCTGCAAACGAAGTACGGCATGCTCTCGCCGCAGACTCCCGAAGGCGCAGCAGCGCAGCAGGAGGTGCAGGCGCTCGTGGCGGAGTACAACCGCTGGCGCGAAGGTTCGGCGCGAATTCGGGAGAAGCTCTTCGCGGAGCAGGTCGAGGAGGCCTATCGCGAACTCGTCGCGGCCGTCGATACCGTTGCCGAAAAGGAAGCGATCGATGTGGTGATCAGCTTCATGCCGCCGTCCGAACCGTTCCTGACCGACACGCTCGCCGGCGCCCGCGAACAGGTCTTTGCCCGCACGCTGCTGCGGTATCCCGAGGCGATCGACATCACTGAAGAGGTGATGAAGTCGCTGGGGATCACGGAATGACGCGCCGTACATCATCATCATCATCATCATCATCATCATCATCCGTCCTGCTCGCATCGATGGCCGTCGCCGGCGCATTGGCCTCGCCAGTCGGTGCCGCCGACGCGCCGCGCGTGCGGTACTTCAAGGATGTGCTTCCCACGACGGTCGCCGCCGATCGTGTGGCCGTGCAGCTCCGTGAGGGCGCTGACGCACCGTGGTCCAACGGACATGCACTGAACGGGCTCATGGCGCTCGACCCCAACGGTCTCGGCGCGCCGGGCTGGACGCAGTGCGTCTTCCATGCCGCTGACCGCGGTCGCATCGACGGCGTGCTCGCCGCTGACCCGGGCGTGCTGTGTGTATCGCCCGTCCTGCTCGACGAATCGAATCGCCAGCGCGTGCCGACATCGCGGCTCATCGTGGCGTTTGACGCAGCAACGTCGGCCGCTGACGCCGATGCGATCGTCGCGCGCGAGGCGCTTGGCGAAGTCATCGAACGCAACGCCTTTGGTCTTCCCAACACCTATCTCATTGAGACGCATCGTCGTGACGGCGCGGAAGTGCTGCGGCTGGCCGACCGTGTCACCGACCTTCCCGCGGTCCGCTTCGCCGAGAGCGATGCCCTGATCGAAGCGGTGCCGCTGTCCATCCCGAACGATCCGCTGTTTGAAAGCGCCTGGGGACTCCACAATACAGGCCAGTCGCTGTCATTCTGTTCGCAAGGTCAGACGAACGGCTTTGACGCCGACATCGACGGACCGGAGGCGTGGGATCTCGCGACGGGCGACAGCAGCGTCATCGTGGTCGTGATTGACAACGGCATGCAGTTCGATCACCCCGACCTGCTCGCGAATCCCGCGCTCGGATTTGACCCGACTGGACAGAACGGCGGCGGTTTTCCGGTGCTCGCGTGTGACAATCATGGAACTGCGGTCGGCGGCTGTATCGCCGCGACGGCTGACAACGGCATCGGTGTGGCCGGTATCGCATCGGGAGTGTCACTCGCGTCAGTGCGTATCTCGACCGTGGGTCCGAGCTGCAGCGGATGGACGGTGCAAGGGTCGTGGCTCGCCGGCGCGATGGTGTGGTCGATGGCGCAGGAGGCGCGGATCACGAACACCAGCTGGAGCTTCGGTGTCTCGGGCACCATCACGTTTGCATACGAAATAGCCACCCAGGCGGGCATTCTGCACTTTGCGAGTTCGGGCAACGGATCTTCATCGAACATCGCCTATCCCGCGAGCCTGCCGACCGTCGTTGCTGTGGGAGCGACGAATTCGAGCGGCGCGCTGGCGTGGTTCAGCAACAGCGGGGAGGACCAGGAGCTCGTCGCGCCGGGTGCTGTCATTGTCACGACGGACCGGACCGGCGCGGCAGGGTACTCCGACGACGATTACACCTGCATCAACGGAACATCATTCTCGTCGCCGATGGCCGCCGGCGTCGGGGCGCTCATGATGTCCGTGAACCCGTCACTCACCGCCGCGCAGGTGCGCACGCTCATCAAGACGTCCGCGACGGACATCGGAGCGGCCGGTTGGGATTCGACCTTCGGATGGGGGCAGGTCAACGCGCGCCGCGCTGTGCTCGCTGCGGAACATCCTGGTGATCTCGACTTCAGCGGCCATGTCGACAGCGCTGATCTCGCGCTGCTGCTCGGTGTATGGAACGACGCGGGACCGCATGGAGATCTGAACGGCGACGGCATCGTGAACGCGCTCGATCTGTCGATCCTGCTGGGTGACTGGAATCGCTGAGGCGTGGTGATGGAGCGCGGCGCGGACGGCGACACCTCGAGTCACGTGTCCGCCCATCGGTCAGACCCATCTCGGCGCCGCGTTTTGTCGCCGCGTCCAACTCCTTCGCCAGCGCGATGAGCTCGTCGAGCATCTGCATCGTCGAGATCGCGCGGTTGTGATACGTGTTGAGCGTCTTCTTCAGCTTCTCGCTGAAGACTTGGCTCTGCACGAGGTTGCGCTTGCTACGGACCTTCAGCTCGTTCTTCAAGAGCTTCTCGAGCAGCTCGGCCGCGACGTTCCTGTGCCTGAGTCCGCGCACTTCGGCGAGGAATTGGTCTGACAAGATGCTGATGTCCGGCTTCGGCAAACCGGCCGCACCGCGGCATCGATCTGCTCGGGTGTCTTGCGCGTGTTCGTGATCTGCTTGTTGAGCGCGGCTTGAATCGCCTGGAAGAAACTGATGTCGTCGCGCACTTCCAGCGCTTCGTCGGTGCCGGCGCACAGCGCGAACGCACGCGAAAGTTCCGTGACGATCTGAACAAAACGCGCCTTGCCGTCCTCTTGAGCAAGTACGTGTTCCTGTCCCGCTGGCATCAGACCGAGGCGTTCAGTCGGTGTCCCGTCCGTCCACCTCGACCAATCGAATCCGTGCATCATGTCGCATGCGATGCCGTGCTTCTCGAGCATCACGGCCACGGCCTTCTCGGTTGTCGATGTCGGCTCGCCTTGGCCGCCGCTCTCGGTGTACGTGACCAGTGCGCGGCGCAGTTGATCGGCAAGCCCGAGATAGTCGACGACAAGTCCGCCCGGCTTGTCGCGGAAGACGCGACTGACCCGCGCAATTGCCTGCATCAGGCCGTGGCCCTGCATCGGCTTGTCGGCATACATCGTGTGCAGGCACGGCGCGTCGAAGCCGGTCAACCACATGTCGCGCACGATGACGATCTTGAACGGACCCTTGCTGTCCTTGAAGCGCTTCGCGAGCTTGCGGCGTCGCTCCTTCGTGCGAATGTGCGGTTGCCAATCCGGCCCGTCGTCGGCAGCGCCGGTCATGACGACCTTCACGACACAGTGCTTCGCCTTCTCAGCTTCGATGTCGTCGTCCTTCGCGCTCGCCCACTCTGGCCACAGCTCGACGAGCTTGTTGCAGAGCTCGACGCAGATGCGCCGGCTCATGCAGACGATCATCGCCTTGCCGTCCATCGCCTCGATGCGCTTCTCGAAGTGCGCGACGAGATCCTTGGCGACGTTCGCGATGCGCTGCGGGTGTCCGACGAGCGCCTCGATCGCCGCCCACTTCGACTTGATCTGCTCCTGCTTCGACTGCTCTTCGCCTTCGGTGATCTCCTCGAACTCCGTGTCGATCGTTGGAAGCTGCGCTGCGTTGAGACCGAGCTTCGAGATGCGGCTCTCGTAGTAGATCGGCACCGTCGCCCTATCCGCGACGGCGCGCTGGATGTCGTAGACCGAGATGTAGTCGCCGAAGATGGCGCGCGTGTTCGCGTCGGTCTGCTCGATCGGCGTCCCGGTGAATCCAATGAACGATGCGTTCGGCAGCGTATCGCGCGTGTACTTCGCGAGGCCGTACGTCATCTCGCCGGCACAGTTTCTTCCACCGCGACGTTCACCGCGTGAAACTGGTGATAGCCGGCGATGATCTTGTGCAGCGCCCCGGTGTCCGGATCCTCTTCGAACACGCCGCGCACGAGCACTTCGAGTCCGATGTCGCTCTTCGGCGCATCACTCACGCTCTCGATCGTGCGCCAGACCTTGAACCACTCTTGATTCGCGGTGAGCGATCCAATGCGGGCGATCGTGCTGTCGCTGATGACGAGCACTGCGTTGTACTGGAGGAGCGACGGAATCTCGGCCTTGTACGTCTGCAGTTGGGCGTAGGCGCTCCAGATGGTCGCGCTCTCGTCTGCCGCGTTCTTGAGCTCGATGGCGCCGAGCGGAAGTCCGTTGACGAAGATGACAATGTCGGGGCGGCGGTTGTGACCGGCTTCGATCACCGTGAACTGATCCGCCGCGAGCCAGTCGTTACGCGTGGAGTCGTCGAAGTCGATGAGCTTGACCTGATCGCCGGCAATGCTTCCGTCGCGGCGCGCGTACTCGACCTGCACGCCCTCGCGAAGCATTTGATGAGAGAGACGATTCGTCTGCGGGAATGAGGGCGTAGCGATGCGCAGGACTTTGCGCAGCGCTTCTTCACGAGCGTCCGCGGGAACGAGCGGGTTCAGTTGACGAATGGCGTCACGGAGTCGACCGACAAGCACGACATCAGCAAACGAAGCGCGCTCTGCGTTCGGCTCACCGGGCGCGAGCTCGGCTCCGTGCCTGATCGCATAGCCGAGTCCGCCGAACCAATCGCGCGCTGCTTCTTCGACGGTGGACTCGGTGAGGCTCATGGTTTCGGCCGCTTGGGTCTCTTCGACCGAGGCAGCTTCTTCAAGTCTTTCGCTGCTTGCTCAAACGCCGCGTCGACGGCGCGCGGTTGCGCATCGAGCAATGCGCGATACCGCGCGTACCCAAGCTCGCCTTCGTTTTCGCGCGGTCGGCGGAGATCTTGCCCGAATGATCAAGCAGCTCGCGTCCCGACACGCTCAGGAACTCATCGAGTTTCGTGATCCAGTCCTTCATCGTCATCGGCTTCCGCTCGAGCGCCTGCAGCTCCGCGTATTCGATGTAGAGGTTGACGATGCGATTCAAAACCTGCAGCTCGTCTTCGGTGAGATAGTTCTTCGCGACCGCCACGTCTTCCTTCCGAACCGTTCCGCCCGCGCGCGTCGTCGACAATCCCATGAACGGTTGTGACGCATCGGCACGCTCATGAATGATCTCGGCCGCCGTGTGGCCGTGCGATGCCCAGTGCATCTTGTTCTGCACCGTCGCGACGAACTGCTGCGAGAGTTTCACGTCGGGTGCGTAGTCGACGCTCGTAGCGTAGATGTCGAGCACCTTCTGGTAGGAGCGCCGCTCGGACGAGCGGATGTCACGGATGCGCTCGAGCAGTTCGTCGAAGTAGTCCGCCTGGCCTTTGCCGGGCGGATTCTTCAACCGCTCGTCGTCCATGGTGAAACCCTTCACCAGGTATTCGCTCAAGCGCGCCGTGGCCCATTGGCGGAACTGCGTGCCGCGATGGCTGCGGACGCGGTAGCCGACGGCGAGGATGACCGGCAGGCTGTAGTGCAGGACCGCTCGGGAAACGCGCCGGGCTCCTTCCGCGCGAACTATTAAGTGGGACTTAACAGTTGCCGCTTCGTTGAGTTCCCCCTCCGCGTAGATCGCCTTGAGGTGGATGTTGATGTTCGCGACCGAGGACTGGAACAGTTCCGCGAGCTGCGCCTGCGTGAGCCAGAGCGTGTCGTTCTCGAACCGGCACTCGAGGCGGGTGCGCCCGTCCTCGGTTTGGTAGAGGATGAGTTCGGAGCGCGGGAGGTCGTCGTCAGGCATTGAGTGGGCGCCGAGGTGAACATCCGATTGAGCTCTACCTTCGTCGCTTTTCGTTTGCCACCCAGCTGGTTCGGAAGGAGGGCTCAAGCGAGCGCTCGCCCGGCCAAGCCGCAGCCCGCCCGCGGGACAAAAGCGAGTGTCGGCCCGGAGGGCTGTACGCAGCGCTCAAACTAATCCCCCTGCTCCAGCACCGCCATGAAGGCTTCCTGCGGAATGGTGACGCTGCCGATCGTCTTCATCCGCTTCTTGCCTTCCTTCTGCTTCTCGAGCAGCTTGCGCTTGCGGCTAATGTCGCCGCCGTAACACTTGGCGGTGACGTTCTTGCGCAGCGCCTTGATGGATTCGCGCGCGATGACCTTGCCGCCGATGGCGGCCTGGATCGGGATCTCGAACTGATGGCGGTCGATCTGCGACTTCAGCTTCTGCAGAATGCCGCGGCTCCGCTGCTCAGCATTCGAACGGTGACAGATGAGGCACAGCGCGTCGACGCCCTCGCCGTTCACCAGGATCGACACCTTCACGAGATGCTCTTCGCGGTAATCGATGACTTCGTAGTCCATCGTCCCGTAGCCGCGCGTCATGGACTTCAGCTTGTCGTAGAAGTCGTAGATGATCTCCGCGAGCGGCAATTCATACTCGAGCATCTGCCGGTCTTCCGACACAAACTTCTGCTGCTTGAAGATGCCGCGCCGTGAATCGCACAGCTTCATGATGTCGCCGATGTTGATCGTCGGGAGGATGATCTCGATCTTGACGATCGGCTCGCGGATTGCCTTGACGATCGAGAGGTCCGGAAGGTCCGCTGGATTGTGAATCTCGACGGTTTTGCCGTCATTGAGATCAACGAGGTACGAAACTGTCGGTGCTGTCTGCACGATCTCGACGCCGCCTTCGCGCTCCAGCCGCTCCTGCACGATGTCCATATGCAGCAGGCCGAGGAATCCGCAGCGGAAGCCGAAGCCGAGCGCCTCGCTGTGTTCGACATCGAACGTGAAACTCGCGTCGTTCAGGTGCAGCTTCTCGATCGCTTCGCGCAGCGCCTCGAAGTCGCCCTTCTTGCCGCTCGATCCATCGGCGCCGGCGCTCGCGGGATAGAAGTCGCAGAAGACCATCTGCTTCGGCTCTTGATAGCCGGGCAGCGCCTCTTCAGCGAGATCATTCTCATGCGTGATCGTGTCACCGACGCGCACGTCCTCGAGGCTGCGGATCGCCGCGACCATGTATCCCACTTCGGACGTGTTGACGCTCTCGAGCTTTGTCGGGAACGGCGTGTACCGGCCGAGCTCCGTTACCTGGAACGATCGCCCCGTTCCCATCATGCGGATCTTGTCGCCCACCTTGATGCGGCCGTCGAACACACGGAAGTAGACGACCACACCGCGGTAGTCGTCGTAGTGGCTGTCGAAGATCAGTGCGCGGAGCTTTGTCGTGGTCGCGGCGCGCGGGCCGGGCAGGCGTTCGCAGATCGCAGTCAGCAGTTCCGGAATTCCTTGACCGGTTTTGGCGCTGACGAGGATGCAGTCTTCCGCCCGCAGTCCGAGCACGCCCTCGATCTCCATCGCGACCTTGTCGGGATTCGCCGCCGGCAGATCGATCTTGTTGATGACGGGAATGAGCTCGAGGTTGTTGTTCACCGCGAGGTAGGCGTTGGCGACCGTTTGGGCCTGCACGCCTTGGGTCGAGTCGACAACCAGCACCGCCCCTTCACACGCCGTCAGCGCCCGCGACACCTCGTACGCGAAGTCGACGTGGCCCGGCGTGTCGATGAAGTTGAGCTGATAGATCTCGCCCTTGTGCTTGTGGTAGACGGTGACCGCGCTCGCCTTGATAGTGATGCCGCGCTCGCGCTCCAGATCCATGGAGTCAAGGAGCTGAGCCTTCGCTTCCCGCTCGCTCACTGCGTTCGTCGCCTGAAGGAGGCGGTCGGCAAGAGTGCTCTTGCCGTGATCAATGTGCGCGATGATGGAGAAGTTGCGGACTGGCACGGGGGGGGATCAGAGGACGGCGGCGGCGACGTCGGGGATGGAGGCGGTGAGGCTGCGACGTCCTCGCCGGAGAGGGGGGTCGTCAAGAGCGAGTCCCGCAGTGTACCGCCAGCACGCCTTGATCTCGTTGATCTCGGCGATGCGGCCTGTCGATCGAAGCTTCGCGTGACCGCAGTCACCCCATCCACATCCCCATCCACATCCGCATCACCGCGGCGCGTCAGCCGCCTGAGGGCGATCCCGCCGGCGTCGTTGTCGGCGTGGTTGGCGTGCCAGTCACCGCGGGTCGGGCCGAATCAGGTCCGAGCATCGGCCGCTCGATCACGCGCTCAAGGATGCCTTCCACCCCGCGGAGACGCATGAACATGCCCTCGTACGGATCGGTCTGGGGCACCCCTGCGCCTCGCACCCCTGGGCCCGGCACCCCTGCGCCCGGCGGGGGCTCGGCCGAAGGGGTCACCGGAGCGGGAGCGGGCGCGGGCACGCTCGCCGCCTGCGGCGCTCCGTCCATCTCTGGCACAAAGATGAGCGCGGCAACCGATGGCGAATCCGGCAGAACCTCGACATGACCGTCCTTCAGCCGCCACTGTCCTCGATGACTTGAGATGACGACGGGGGGTCCTTCGCCGCTGCTGCGCGGGGCGACGAACCGATAGCGCATCGAATTTGCCAGCTCGAGAC
>JAWXBD010000210.1:0-14143 GCA_034439815.1 Phycisphaerae bacterium | reverse complement strand
CCGACAACGCCACCGGCGAGCCCAGGCGCAACGCCCGCCACTCCGGCGGCAGGCGGCAGCATCTCGCTGTCCACCACGAGCGACCAGAATCGGGCCACGCCAGAGCAGCCGCGCGGCGCACCACAGGACAGCCCCCCGACGGATGGTGAGGACGCTCCTCCTCCGATTCGTCTCGAGCCGGCGATCTGCGACTTCGGATTTGTTGAGCCGAGCGCGACCCCCACGAAGAAAATCAAGATTATCAATACGAGCACCGAGCCCGTCCTGATTCTCGCGGTGCAGCCGAGCTGCAAGTGCACGACCATCAACGACATCGCCGGCAGCGAGATCCCGGCGGGCGGGTCGGTCGAGCTGGAAGCCAGCATGACGGCGCAGTCATCGCCGGGCGGCAAGAAGGCAGAGATCAAGCTCCTCTTCGACGGCTTTGCCCGCGTCGTGAACCTGCAGATGGTGATGGAAGTGACGCTTCCCGTCCGCATGCAGCCGGGTTCCATCAACGCCGTCGCCGGTCAGCCGCAACAGGGACGCCTGTTCGTCGAGAGTCTCGACAAGTCCCCGTTTCTCATCACCGGAGTGCATGGCCGGGAGCCAAAATTCGCCGGCTTTGACCCGAAGATCGACGCGCCGCGCAACCAGTATCTGCTGGAGTGGGATGTGACGCAGTGGACGGAGGGCGAGATGCCGCTCTTCCTGCTCGTCGAAACGACGCATCCGCTCTGCCCGATCGTCGACGTGCGCTTGCGTCACCAATACACGTTCCCCAAGCCGGTGCTCCGCATGCAGGACTATCGCCTGACAACGGGCCGCATGGAGTCCGGTCAGTCGGCGGAGATCAACTTCGAGATCGGGGAGCTGCCGGCGGATGAGCCTGTCGTGAGCATCGCCAGCTCCAGCGGCAGCTCCCTGCCCGGCTTGAAGATTGAAATTCTTGAGACGACGAAAGAAGGCACCATCACGAAAATCAAGACGCGCGTGACGCCGCCGAAGGACTTCGTCGGCATCATGTACGCGCCGATCACGGTGTACACAACCCGCCGTCAGCAGGAAATGTTCATCTGGGGCATGATCGTCCCGGAAGGATTCAAGGGCCCACTGGGCCATGCGATGGTGTCAGCGGGTGGATGTTCCATGCGATGGATCGGTGGCGACAAGGACTCTGGAAGCAAGGCCGCCGAAGCACCTGCCGCTGGATCCGCTCCCGTCGGCGCAGCACCGCTGAAGCCGCCGACCACCACGCCGATTTCGTCGGGGAACTCGTCTGGAACCCCGTCGGGAAACACGCCAGCAGCTCCGGCCGCGCTCCGCTAAGCGGGACGCGCGAGGCAGTTGAATCAAAGGCAACGCGGGGCAGCCACAATGCGGCGTGCCCCGCGTTTTCATTGCGCTCATGTGCGAAGCGGCGCGATCGCCGCGTCAACGTCGTCCGAGCAGCGCCGCGACACGGCGTTCAGTCGGCGGATGCGTCGCGAACAGGCGCATCAGCGTGTCGCCACCGAGGCTCATCGCGGGCTCAACGATGAAGAGGTTGTTGAGTGCAGGATTGGGCTGATCCATGGGAATGCGTCGGGAGTAGCTATCGAGCTTCCGCAGCGCGGATGCGAGCCCGTCGGGGCTGCCGGCGATCGCTGCGCCGTCAGCGTCGGCGACGAACTCTCGCGAACGGCTGATCATCGCCTTAATCAGCGCCGCGCCGATCGCGCCGCCGATGATCATCAAAAGTCCAACGAGCGGATGGCCGCCTTCGCGACTGCTGCCGCCGAAGAAGAATGCCATCTGCGCCAGCATGGAGAAGATGCCTGCGACTGTGCCGGCGATCGTGGACGTGAGCGTGTCGCGATTCTTGATGTGCGCGAGCTCGTGCGCGATCACGCCTTCGAGTTCGTGCCGATCGAGAAGCTGCAAGGCGCCCTGGGTGACAGCGACGGCGGCATGGCGCGGGTTGCGACCGGTGGCGAATGCGTTGGGCGCCTGCTGCGGGCATACGTAAACGCGAGGCATCGGAAGGCCGGCGCGGTCGGCGAGCCGCTGCACCATGTCCACGAGTTCCGGAGCGGACTTCGCGTCGACTTCCTTGGCGCTCATGGATGCAACCGCGAGCTTGTCCGAGAAGAACCAGACCGAGAAGTTCATGACGACGCCGAACACGCCCGCGATGATCATGCCTTGCCAGCCCCAGTAGGAGCCGACGAACACGACGAGCGCGAAAAGACCTCCGAGGAGAGCTGCTGTTTTGAGGTTGTTTGTGAAAGCGACCATCCGTGATTCCTTCCCTTCACTTGATCCAGTGCGGCCGGCCCCATCGACCGGGCTTTTGCCGCGTCCGGCGGCGCGAGCCAAGTCCTTACCCAAGCACACCCATCATGCGAAGCCCGGCGAGGGCGATCAGCGCGACGAACACGAGGCGCGTCGCATTGAGCGGCAGACGATAGGTCAGATGTGCCCCGAGCACCGCTCCGAACAGCGCGGGAACTGTGAGCAGTCCCGCAAGCCCCAAGCTCAGCCACAGCGTGAGCTGCGTGCCGTCAGGAGCGGAGTGCGAGTCAATCGTCGCGTTCTTCGCTACGGCACCCACTGTCGAAGCGAGCGTCATGACGGCCGCGCTCGTTCCGATCGCCTGCCGCATCGGCAGTCGCGCGAGTGATCGAAGGAGCGGAACAGCGACGGTGCCGCCGCCAATGCCAAGCAATCCGGACACGAATCCGGTGAGGCCGCCGATCGTCATCGCGCGCGGCGCCGAAGCGGGGACGGTAGTGGCTTCAGCATCCGGCTCCCGCCGCAGCACGCGGCCGAGCTCCGCGGCGCCCGTATAAATCAGAAACACGCCGAAGAGCATTTTGAGGTTGTTGCTTTCGACCACATTGCTCACGACGACGCCGACGATGACTGCTATCGCTGCGGCGAGGAGCATCCATCGAAAGTAATCTCGGCGGATCGTGCCGCCCTTGAAGTGCCGTATCGAAGCGCCGACAGCGACGACCACATTCACGATCATGCACGCGGCTTGATACAGGTGCTGATTCGGCCCGCGACTCAGCGTCAGCAACGGGATCATCACGATCGACCCCCCGATGCCCAGCAGTCCGCCGCTCACGCCTCCGGCCAACCCGATGAAGACAATGATCAGCACATCCGTGGCGGTCATGAGGGTCCGGAGTGTACGGGCCGCGAAGGTGAGTGCCGACGGCGATGGAAAGGCGCGAATCGTCGGAATGAATGAAGGCGCTGGCGCATTATCACCCGTTTAGCGCCCGCAGGAAGCTGGCGCGCATTCCGTCTGTGCCGCTCGTGCGCTCTGTCCGGACCGCACGAGGTCACACGGCGCGGCTGCTCGTGGACTTGTGCTCAAGACGGGTTAGCATCCCTCATTCGCGGCGGACCTCTTCCGCGCAGCGACGGTTGGAAACAGGTCATCAAAAAATGCGTAGCAACAGCGGTGCAATTCGCCGGCAGTGGCAGCTTCGTGGCGTTCGTGCGCAGATCAACCCGCGGCAGATCAACCCGCGTTGGATGGCAAGCCTTGCAGCCTTCGCATCCGGGGCCGTCATCGCGATTCCGATGATTGCGGATCAGCCGGCGGCAATCGCGGCTGTCCCGAACGCAACCACTGTGTCGGCTCTCGCGACCGCATCGGTCCTTGCAAACGCAACGGCTTCACCAGTCACCGACGAGCGTGCGAGCGAACCCGTCCTGCGCAGCGCGAGCGCTCCGCGCGACGAGACGCACCCTGCAGTCGACGACGTCGTCGAGCCAAGGTTCAACGGCCGCCCTGTGCGCGTCAAGAAGACGATGATGATGAAGGTGACGGCATACAGCCCCGACGAGCGGTCGTGCGGCGCCAGCGCTGACGGCATTACCGCGAGCGGCTACAGCGTCTCGACAAACGGCGGACGCATGGTCGCGGCGGATACCGGGATTCTTCCGCTGGGTTCCATCATCGCGGTACCGGGATATGACGCGGGCACGGTCGTTCCGGTGCTTGATCGAGGCGGCGCGATCAAGGGCAATCGCCTCGACGTTCTCTTTGCGACGCATGAAGAAGCGCGCCGCTGGGGCGTGCGCGATCTGCTCGTGACGATCTACGAGTACGACGATGGCCGGCCGAACGGCTTCCGTCAGAGCCATCGGCGGCGCTGAGCGGCGATTACGCGCGGGTCGCAAACGTCAGCTGCGCGTCCTGCTGCAGTGTCACCACATCATCAGCGGCGAAATGCCTGAACGGGGCCCGCAGTGCCGTGAGCCGTTCTGATGTAGGCATCGGTGAATCCTCCGTCACCCACTCGCAGGTTCCACAGCAGCGCGCTTCGCCCTCCGGGACGGAGCACGCGATGAAACTCGGCGAGCGCCCGCAGCGGCTCGAACCAGTGAAACGCCTGCGCCGCGAGGACGAGATCGACGTGTTCTGCGGGCAGGTCTGCGTTCTCTGCTGATCCGAGCACGAATTGAATCGTCGGAAATGCGGCGCATGCGGCACGGGCACGCTCCAGCATGTCCTCCCCGGGGTCCATTGCGATGACATCGACAGCACGTTCGGCAAGCGCCCGCGTGGAGATTCCCGTTCCGCATCCGACGTCCAGAGCCCGGATCGGCACGTTCGCGTTGCTCTGCGGCACACCGTCCAGCAGCCGGTCAAAGATGACAGCGGGATAGCGCGGTCTATGCGCCTCATAGGTCGACGCGAGACCGTCGAAAGCCCGATGGGTGGCGCGCTCGTTCATGACCGGCGGACTGTAAGCAAACCAGCACGCTGCGTGGCTCGCCGCGGCAACGTCGTCCTCCGCTGCGCCGCATGAATTTGCGCGGAAAATTCCGGACTCGCTCCGGCAGGCGGTAGATTCGCGTGCGTGACGAGTCGCATCAACAGTTTTGTGCTGCAAGGCATCGAGGCGTATCCGTGCGAGGTCGAAGCGGATGTTTCGCACGCGAAGCTCCCTTCGACCGGCATCGTCGGCCTCCCGGACGCCGCGGTGCGTGAGAGCGCCGAGCGTGTCCGCACGGCGATTCTGAATTCGGGCTATCTGTATCCGTTCGGCCGCGTCACGGTGAATCTCGCTCCTGCGGATCTGCGCAAAGAGGGACCGGTCTATGACCTGCCGATCGCGATTGCGGTGCTCATGCTCGGCGGGACGGTCGATCAGGACTCACCGGTGGCACAGGCGATCGACGAGATCTTCTTCGCAGGCGAGCTGGCGCTCGATGGCCGCGTGCGCCCCGTCCGCGGCGTGATCAGTCTCGCGATGCTCGCCCGCAAGCGGACGAAACGCGCGGTCGTGGTACCCGCCGCGAACGCCCGGGAAGCGGCGGTTGTCGAAGACATCGAGGTGTATGGTGCTGAAACGCTCGCCGATGTGATCGGCTTCCTGAACGGTCATGGCACGCTGGCGCCGGTCGGGGCGATCGACGCGGCGTCGGTGCTCGCCGAGGCCCGCGCGGAGATCGATTTCGCCGACGTGCGCGGCCAGGAAGCCGCGAAGCGCGCCATGACGATTGCAGGCGCCGGCATGCACAACATCCTGCTCATGGGTCCGGCGGGCAGCGGCAAAACGATGATGGCCCGCGCGCTGCCCGGGATTCTGCCGGCGCTGTCGCGCGATGAAGCACTCGAGGTCACGCGCGTCTACTCGGCGGTGGGAGGAGTGCCGCGCGGCGCCGCGCTGATCACGACGCGGCCGGTCCGCTCTCCGCATCACACGGCCTCGTCGGCGGCAATCGTCGGAGGCGGGAGCATGCCGCGGCCGGGCGAGGTGAGTCTCGCGCATCACGGCATCCTCTTTCTCGATGAGCTGCCCGAGTTCCAGCGCGGTGTGCTCGAGAGTCTGCGCGAGCCGCTCGAAGACGGCTTTGTGACCATCTCCCGCATGCAGGGAACGATTCGCTATCCAGCGCGGACGCTGCTGGTGGCGGCGATGAACCCGACGCATCGCGGTGACCGCAGAGCCGGCGAGGAAGGACAGCGCGAACAGGATCAGTACTTGAAACGGCTGTCCGGTCCGCTCATCGATCGCATCGATCTGCACGTGGAGATTGGTCCCGTCCCATTTGGTGAACTCACCACGAAGCGGAGCGGGACCGAGAGCGGCGCGATGCGCGAGCGGGTTGCTGCGGCTCGGAGCAAGGCGAAGCAGCGGCAAGGGGACCTTCCGAACGCGCGGCTCTCCGGCCGGATGCTCGACGCCCACGCCGCACTCGATGAAACCTCCCGCACGCTGCTCGGTCGGGCGATGACGGAACTCGGACTGAGCGCCCGCGCGTATGACAAGATCCGGCGCGTCGCCCGCACGATCGCCGATCTGGAATCGGTGGACACGGTCGCACTGCACCACGTGTCCGAGGCGGTCCAGTACCGGCTGCTGGACAGGAGGCGGGGGGCTTGAGAAGTTAGAAGTATGAAGTTAGAAGTATGAAGTAAGAAGTAAGAAGGACCATTCGACCGCAGGGTGATTTCTCGACCGCGCGGGCACCGAACAATCGCGCATACCTTCATCCTTCATCCTTCATCCTTCATCCTTCCCACTTCATCTTTCTCACTTCCGCTCAGCGCGGCGATTCCGCCGCAGGAACTGCCGCCGGCGCCGCAAACCGCTTCGGCCAGCGTTCGCGCATCCATGTTCCGACGTCGTCAAGCAGTGAGTATGCGACCGGCGTCACCAGAAGGGAGAGGACGAGACAGAGCGACTGACCTCCGATGACCACGATCGCCACCGCGCGGCGCTCTTCGGCACCGGGTCCGGTGCCGAGCGCCAACGGCAACATGCCTGCGACCAGCGCAAACGTCGTCATGAGAATCGGCCTGAGCCGGTCCCGATTGCCGCGGACGATGGCGTCGAGTCGAGGGTGACCGCTGCGCCGCAATGCGTTCATGTGATCGATCTGCAAAATCGCATTCTTCTTGACGACGCCGAACAAGACCAGAATCCCCAGCGCGCTGAACATGTTCAGCGTCCCTCCAGTGCCGAGCAAGGCAAGCAATGCGAACGGCACGGACAACGGGATGGAAAGGAGGATCGTGAATGGATGCGTAAGACTCTCAAACTGTGACGCGAGAATGAGGTACATGAAGACGATCGACAGCGCAAACGCCAGGGCGAACTCCGTGAACGTGCGTTCCAGTTCACGGCTGCGGCCGGTAAAGCTCGTCGTGTAGCCCTGCGGCATGCCGAGTTCTTCGGACAGATCACGCAGCACTTCGAGGCGGTCGCCGAGCGCGTAACCTGGCGAGACGCCGCCGCGCACGGACACCAGCCGTTGCCGGTCCAGGCGATCGATGCGCGACGCGCTCAGAATCGGTTCGATGCTGGCGACGCTGCTCAGTTCCACGAGCGCTCCGCCCCCGCCGGCGAGCTTGAGCTGGTCGATGATCTCCGGACGGTTGCGGTCGTCCTCCATCAGGCGCAACCGGACCTCGTACTGTTCGTTCGTCGTCGGATCCCGGAAGCGCGTCACTTCGTCGTCGCCTCCCACCATGACGCGAAGCGCCGTGCCGATGTCACGCGCTTCGACTCCGAGATCCGCCGCGCGATCGCGATCGATTGAAACGCGGAGCTCCGGCTTGTTCAGGCGCAGCGACGTATCGAGTCCGCGGAAGCCGCCGACGGCGATCGCGCGTCGTCGCAGCTCCTCGCCGTACTGAAACAACTTTTCGAGTTCTGGACCGCGGATGACGAGGTTCACGTCAAACGGTCCTCCGCCGATATTGAACGCCTGAAAGTTGCGCACCTGGTTGCGGACTTCGCTGAAGCGGGCGAGCCGCCGGTCGATATCCGACATCACGTCCGATTGCTTGTAGTTCCCGCGAAAGGCAGCCATGGGATCGAGCGCGAGGAGCGATCTCCAGATGCGTCCCAGTGACAGCACGCGCTCGTCGTGCGGAGCAATGCGTACGTAAAACGACGCGCTGTTGACCTGTGATCCGGCAAAGCCGCCGCTCGTCAGAAGCACGTCCCGCACGCCCTTCGTTTCTCGAATGACACGCTCGACCTCGGCCATTGCCGAGCTCATCGCCAGCATGCTCGTCCCCTCAGGGGCGGTCGTCGACACGCTGAACTCGGCCTCGTCGACATCCGCGGGAACGAACTCGCGCCCGACCGCGAAGAACATGGGGAAGGCCGACGCGATCGTGAGGATCGCGATCCCGGCAACAGCGAGACGATGGCGCATCGACCAGCGGATCAACCGTTCATAGCGACGATCGATGAACGAATAGAAGCCACGGCGCGATGCAGGGGCGGACATCGCGCTCGCATCTGATGCGGAGAGCATGCGGGCCGACATCATCGGCGTGAGCGTGAACGACACAAACATGCTGACAAGCACCGCCACGGCAGCCGTGAGACCGAATTGATAGAGAAAGCGGCCCGCGACGCTCGACATGAACGACACCGGAACGAAGATCACCACCAGACTGAGCGTCGTCGCGAGCACGGCCAGGCCGATCTCGGCAGTCGCTTCCTTCGCCGCCTGCATCGGGCTCATGCCCTTTTCTTCAATGAAGCGGAAGATGTTCTCGAGCACCACGATCGCGTCGTCGATCACCACACCGACCATCAGCACGAGCGCCAGCATCGTGATGCTGTTCAGCGTGAATCCCAGCAGGTCCATCATGCCGAACGTGGCGATCACGGACGTCGGAATCGCAATTGCCGCGATCAGCGTCGATCGCCAGCTCCGCATGAACGCGAGGACGACGATGCTCGCGAGCACGCTGCCGAGGATGAGATGCACATTGATCTCGTGCAGCGCGGAATAGATATAGTTCGACTGATCGCGAATGATGACGGTACCGATGTCGCTCGGCAGTTGGGATCGGATGGCCGCGAGGTTTTCCTTGATGCCTTCAATCACCGCCACGGTGTTCGCATCGGACTGCCGGATGATCTCAAGCACGACCGTCGGCTCGCCGTTAAGGCGCGCAATGGTCCGAGCTTCGGCAGTGCCATCCTCCGCGCGGCCGAGATCCGCGATGCGGATCGGCACGCCGTCACGATTCGCAACGACCAGATTGTGAAAGCCCGACACGTCGAGGAAACGGCCGGACATGCGCAGCGCGAGTTCGCGGTCGGGCGCCGTCACGTTACCGCCGGGAATGTCCGAGTTCTGGGCTGCGATTGCGTCGCGCACTGCGGTGATCGAGATGCCGTAGGCGTCAAGCCGATCGGCGTCCACCCAGATGTTCATGGTGCGGGCGAGCCCGCCGGTGAGGCGAATCTCGCCGACCCCGGGCGACCGTTCCAGCCGCACGCGCACAACCTTGTCCGCAATCTCCGTCAGCTCGCGGACGCTGCGCGGTCCGCTGATGGCAATCGTGATCACCGGCTCCGAATCATTGTCGACCTTCCGCACCGTCGGAGGATCTGCATCGTCCGGCAGATTGCGAATGATGCTCGCCACGCGGTCGCGCACATCCTGGGCCGCAGCGTCGACATCGCGGTCTAGGTTGAAATTCGCGATGACATTCGCTCGATCCGGCAGCGAGACCGACCGCAGCTCATCGATCCCCTCGACTGTATTGACCGCTTCTTCGATCTCGTCGGCGAGCTGCGTCTCGACTTCCTCCGGCGAAGCGCCCGACAACGTCGTCTGCACACGAACCGTGGGCACATCCACGGAAGGCAGTCGATCGACGCCGAGTCGTGAGTAGCTCACGAGCCCGATGATGACGAGCGCGAGGTTCATCATCGCGGCGAAGACGGGGCGACGGATGCAGATGTCAGCGAGGCGTTGCATCGGCGTGCTCCCGTGTGGAACTGTCGCCAGGCGCATCAGGCGAAGCTTCATCGAGTTCGCGTGTCAATCCGATCAGTGTGTGCAATGAGCCGCTGGTCCGAAGCAGGTCGAGATACGACACCTTGCTCTCGAGTTCGGCACTGACCAGCTGCAATTCCGCGGACTGCAGCTGATCTTGGGCGGTGAGTCGCTCCAAATTCGTTGCAAGCCCGACCTGGTACAGCCCCTCAGACTGCTCGAGCGCGTCCCGCGATGCGCGGACCTGGACCGCGAGGTGGGTCGCCCGCTGCGCCGCAGATCCGTACGAGTCAAGCGCGGTGGTGATGTCGCGCACCGTGGCGCGCCGCGTGAGCGATTCGAACAGCTTGGCCTGCCGGGCGAAGCTCAGCGCGTCGCGCACGTCCGCCTCGATGAGACCCGCCGAAAACAGCGGAACGGTGACGCGGATCACGCCGAGCCAGTCGAGGTCCGTCGGAACCGTGTCGCGGTGCAGAAAGCCTTGAATGTCCAACGAGACAGTCGGGTAGTACTGGCCGTATGCGCTCTGCACGCGCCGCTCCGCCGTGTCGATTGTGCGGCTGGCGGCAAGCAATTCTGGTCGGCCGCGCTCGGCATCTGCAATCCACGATTCCAGCGACGGCAGCGCCGCCGGCTGCTCAAGCGAATCAACGAGCGGCCGCCCGCCGATCGGAGCTGCGGTCAGATACGCGAGCACTGCCCGCCCGACCAAGACCCGGTTGCGGGCAACTTCCAGATCAGCCGCGGTCTGCGCCGTCTGGGCTTCGCTCAGTGAAAGGTCGAGCGGCCGGACCAGTCCGACTTCGAGCCGTGCCCGCGCGTCGGCGACGCGCTCATTCTGCACCGCGAGGGAGGTTTCAAGCACATCGACGGCCCGCTCGGCGCGGATCACTTCATAGTGCGTGCGGGCGACGTCGAGCAGCAGCGTGTCCTGCGCTGCGAACAGCAGCGCCCGTCGCGCGCCGATTTCCGCGCCCGCCGCATCGAGCGCGTGGTAGTCACTGACGAAACTGGTCGAGATCGACGCGTTGACCGGAACGTCAAACGCATCGTCGATCTCCCCGTCGATGCTGTCGATGCGGTAGCTCGGTGCGAGGCTGATGGTCGGCAGAAATGCCGCGACCGCGCGGCGGCGGGCGATGATCGCCTGCAGGTACCTCTCGCCTTCGAGGGCGATCGATTCATTGCTCAGCGCTGCCAGCCGCATCGACTCCGCAAGCGTGAGCGGCTCGTCTGCGGAGACGTCGGCGACGGTCAGGCCCGCATCGAGCACATCGCGGTACGTCGCGACTTCGTTCGCCTGGTCGACGGCGCAGCCGCTCGCCAACATGCTGACCAGGAGGACGGCGCACCCACGCCTGATGGCGTTCACGATCCGCTCCCGATGTCCGCGAGATCCGGGTCCGCCGTCGCGGCCGGAACGACCCGTACCGGCGTGCCTGTGTTCATCGCCGACGTGGGCTTCTCGATGAACTCGTCGTCAGCGGCGAGCCCCTTGCGCACTTCCACGCTGTCACCGACAGCGGCGCCGATCTCGATCCGCCGCTCGACCACCTTGCCGTCGACCACGAAGAGCACTTTGTGCACGCCGGCGAACGTGACGATGGATGCCGCGCGAACGATAAGCCCCTCATCTTCGCCCACGTAAACGTCGGCGGTCCCGAATGATCCGGGCTTTAGCGTCCCGTCGGGATTGGCGACGAGTATTTCGATTGCAAACGCGCGGGTCTGCGGATCCACGCTTGGACTGACGCGCGCCACGGTTCCGGTGAATGGATTCGCGAATCCTTCGAGGGCCACTGCGGCGCGCTGGCCGGGCATCACGGCACCGACACGGCGCTCCTGCACGAAGGCGCGCAATTTGACGGGATCCCGATCAACGAGGCGCATGAGTGGCGTCGCCATCTGCACGAAGTCACCGACGCTGACGAGCCGTTCGGCCACGTGATAGCGAACGTCGTTCGAGTCGGCTGGCGCATCGTCATCGACGATCGCGTTCGGCGCGCGCAGCGTCGTGTCGGCAAGGCGCTGCTCTGCGATCTGTACCTGGACGTCGAGCGTGCGGGCTTCGGCAATCACCGCCTCTGCAGTGAGCCGTTCGCCTTCGACGTCGCGCTCGGCGACGTCCCATGTGGTCTTGAGATCGGCGAAGTCCTGTTCCGAGATAAGCGGCGGTGTGCGTTCGGCCAGCTGCCGGCCGCGGTCGTAACGGTTCTGCGCGTTCTCCGCCTGCAGCCGCGCGCGCTGCACCGAGGGAACACTGGCGACATCGAACGTCTCATCCGGCAGCGCTTCGAGCCCGATCTTCGCCAACGCTTCCCGAAACGCCCGCATCCGCTCATCGCGCGCGAGCGAGTAGTCAATGGGATCGACACGCAGCAGCTCGTCGCCCGGCAGCGCCGCATCACCGAGATCGCGGGCGATGCTCACGACGCGTCCCGGAACCTTCGCGGCGACGGTCGTTTCCTCGACACCGCGCAACGTTCCGCTGACGCGAATCGTGCGCTGCAACGGCTTCGAGACGGCCTTCGTCAGGGTGACTTCCACGGCCGCCAAAGGTGCGGGGGCCGTGCTCGCGTTGCCGCCCTTGCCGCATCCACCCGCGCCCGTCAGGCAAACTCCCGCCATCGCTGCAATGAACGCGCCGCATCGGAGACGGCGGATGGTTGTGAGGCGTGGACTGTCCGGCATTGGAGGCGCGGAGACGGGGTGGCTGTCGTACAGATACGTGCGTTGGATGTTTCGCGACGCAGCGCGTCTCAGATCCGGCTTTTCGACAACAAGGCGAGGGCCTTAAGAGCGTACGTTCCACCCGTACGGCACGTATTGATGCGCGAACGATCCGTCATCAAAGAGATCGACGAGTCCGTATCCCTCAACGACACCGTGGTGGGAACCTTTCCACCAATTCCCCGAGACCGCACCGCCGCAAATATACGTAACGCCGTCGATGGCGCACTGGTCGAGCAGGTGAAGGTGGCCGCTCAGACAGAGCCGTACCTGATGCTTGCGGAACAGTTGATGGAGCTGGTAGCCGTCGAGATGGATCAGGCTGCCCGGAACGGTGACGTCGTCGTCGTTGCGCCGATCACGGATCGTCAGGGGGGCGAGCGACAGGACAGGCGCGTGCGAGACGACCAGCGTGGGACGATCCTTCGGCTTCGCTGTGAGCGTTGTCGTGACCCACGCGAGCTGTTCCTCATCGAGGTAGCACCGGTAGCTGTCGGGCCGCTTCTGAATGCTGTCGAGGACGATGACCTGCCACGTGCCGGCTCCGGCCGTGAGATCGAACGTGTGATAGCGCTGCGGCAGTCCCAGCAGATCGAGCGCGAAAGACTTCCCGTACCCGGGTTCTGTTTCCTTCATCGCGGCCTTCGAGTGCCAGCCGCGGATGTCGTGACTGCCGATGGCCGATTCGACGCGCAGCGAACAGTCGCGCTTGACAATATCGCGCCACATGCCGCCCACGAGCGCAGCGCGCGGCGCCTGCTGCTCGAACACATCCATCACATGATCACCGCCGGTCACAATCACATCCGGCCGATCCGCCTGAGCCTGCACGTGATGCAGACACTGCACGAACCCGGCCTCGGCGCCCCGTTCGGGCTGGACATGCACATCGGTGAGATGCGCAATGCGCGCGACGCGGGAGCGCGGTGCCGCAGCCGTCGTGGCCGCCGGCGGTGGCGTCACGGATTGCGCGCTCGCGACCGTCGACACGCCGAGCGCACCGAGGAGTGCGATGCCGATCGCTTCGCGACGGGTGGTTCGCAGCAATTGCTCGGGGCCGGGCGCGTCGAACGGTCGATCCCGCGCGAGGACCCGGTCAGCGTGTTCGTGGTTCATTGGAGTGCGTCCTTCATATTAGACAGCTCTACCGGCTGCGCTGGTGGCAGCAAGACGGAGCGTAACGGGAGCGGCCCTTGGGCGGTGCCCGCGTGCGCCGCTGTCTCAGGTCGCGGCCGGCGCCGCATCGGCTCGCCGACGTGCCTCCACCTCCCGCTGCGACAGCGCCGCCCCGCACTCGGTGCAGCACGTCACATCTGGGCGCGCCCCGCGCAGGTCGTAGCCGCAGCGCATGCAGACAGGCACGCCGAGTTCGTTCAGCTTCCGGCGCAGGCTCTTCGGCATTTCGCGCCGGATGGCAAAGCTCATGCGCGGGTCACGGATGTCGCGTGAGATCTCCGATCCCCAGCAGCGCAACCCGCGACCGATCCCGGCGCGCATCTCCATGCACCAACGGTGCATCCCAACAGGAGCCCAGGGCAACGCCCTGGGTTGCCGTCGACAACCTCTGATCAAGCCCTGTAATACGGATCACAGTAACAACTCGCGCGTGAGCCAAGACGTGTGACACAGCGACCGAAGCGTCGCCTTCTCGAGCTTCGGCATGTCCTCGATCGCT
>JAWXBD010000209.1:0-2887 GCA_034439815.1 Phycisphaerae bacterium | reverse complement strand
GCCAAGGACTGAGCGGTGCGAGCCGGTGAATAGGGAAGCGAGAAACCGAACCGATGTGCGGACGCGAGCCGGATGCTACCCCAAGATGTTGGGGTTTCAAGATCACAAGCCCCAGAATACGGTGGTTCATTCAGCGGAAGCGGCAGGATTCCTGCTGGTCCTCACCCACCTCGAGACCCAACTCTTGCGAGCAGCGTGATTTCCGAGCATCTTACGAACTTTGCTCTACCAGTAAATGTGTTCAGAACCTTCCTAGGACGTATGAACCGCTAGCCCTAGTGGCTCCTTCGGTCTCGCAACGGTGGGAAACCTGTCACCGACCTACGGAGGTTGTTCGACAAACCTGATTTTACCAAACAAAAAGCGAACATCTGAATTCCCCCCATGTTTTGCCTGAACTTTTCGAGGCAATTCGTCAACATCTCGTCCCCAGCCACAGGCCAGCAGGCGGAGACCGCGCGCCGCGCGGTCTGCGCGCATTCCACGCTGGCCGGAGCGAGTCGCGCGGCAAACTAGACTCCGGACGCGCATGCCGATCAGTCCCCTCTTTCCCGAGCGTCTTGATTCCGACACCATCCTTGCCGGACTCACGCCGGTCCAGCGGCAGGCCGCGAGCGTGGTCGACGGCGCTGTGCTTGTCCTCGCCGGTCCGGGGAGCGGCAAGACGCGGGTCATCACCCGGCGCATCGCGCACCTCGTCGCCAGCGGGATTCCCGCGTGGCAGATTCTCGCGCTGACCTTCACCAACAAAGCCGCCGGAGAAATGCGGGCCCGCGTCGAGAGCCTCCTCCCTGCGGATGTCCCCGGGCGCCGCGGACTCACGGTGGCGACGTTTCACTCGTTCTGCGCGATGCTGCTGCGCCGGCATGCCGAATTCGCCGGACTCCGCGAGGGGTTCTCCATCTACGACACCGGCGATCAGCGCGAGGCGATGAAGGAGGCGCTCGAGGAATCGGGCCTGTCGTCCAACAACTTCACGCCGGCGTCGGTGCTTGCTGTCGTCAGCAACGCCAAGAACGCGCTGCAGGACGCAGAGGCATTCTCGAAGGAGGCGGCGGATTTCTTTTCGCGCTCGGTCGCCAAGGCCTATCGCGCGTACGAGACGATTCTGCGCAAGAGCAATGCTGTCGACTTCGATGATCTGCTGCTGAAGGTGGCGCAGCTTCTGAAGTCGAACACGGATGTGCTGCGGTCACTGCAGGCCCGCTATCGCTACATCCTGGTCGACGAGTATCAGGACACCAACCATTCGCAGTTTGTCATCGCGCACTCGCTTGCCGCGGGGCATGGGAACCTCTTTGTCGTCGGCGATCCCGACCAGTCGATCTACGGCTGGCGCGGGGCCGATGTCTCCAACATCCTCGACTTTGAAGAGCATTTTCCCCAGGCCGTGGTGATCCCGCTCGGTCAGAACTTTCGGTCGACCGGTCACATCGTCGCCAGCGCCGCGAAGCTGATCGAACACAACCGGCGCCGCAAGCACAAGGATCTCTCGACGGAACTGGAGGATGGCGAGAAGCCGCTCATCGTGCGCTGCACCGACGAGCACGATGAGGCGGAGCGCGTCGCCGACTTTTTCGTCGCGGCATCGGAGCGCGGGGCGCAGTGGCGAACGATGGCAGTCCTCTATCGCATGAATGCGCTGTCGCGTGTCGTCGAGGATGCCCTGCGAAAGCGCGCCATTCCGTACGTGGTTGCGCGCGGCACGGCATTTTGGGATCGCAAGGAGGTGAAGGACGTCCTTGCATATCTGCGGGCGATTGCCAACGCCGCTGACGACGCTGCGGTGCGCCGCATCATCAACGTCCCGCCGCGCGGCATCGGCGACACGTCGGTGCGCAGGCTGCAGGCGCTCGCGATCAACAGTGGCGTTCCGCTCGGCGAGTTTCTGGTGCAGGACCAGGATCGCACGACCACGATCGGCCGCTCGGCCAAGTCAGTGCGGCAGTTCGGTGCGCTGCTCCGGACATGGCGCGAGCGTGCACGTGCTTCGCCGGCGGGCGAGCTCCCGGCGCTCGTCGCCGATGTGCTGCGCGAAAGCGGGCTCGATGCGATCGATCCGCTGACGGCAGGGGACGAAGAGCTCGAGGCGAAGCGCAATCGTGACGAGATCGTGAGCGCGGCCGAAGAATGGAAGTCGCATGACGACGATGCGCCGGATGCCTCCACAGCGCCAGCAACGGCACTCACGGCGCTGCGCGGCTTTCTCTCGTCGGTAGCGCTCGTCAGTGATCAGGATCTGGTTGACGCGGCGCGCGGCGCCGTGACGCTGCTCACGCTGCATGCGGCGAAGGGTCTTGAGTTTGAATCGGTGGCGATCGTCGGCGTCGAACAGGGAGTTCTTCCGCACCAGCGCGCCAACGAAGACGATCGTGGCATCGAAGAGGAACGCCGCCTGTTTTTTGTCGGCATGACCCGGGCCGAACGTCATCTGCTCATTACGAGTGCGTGCTCGCGGGCAGTGCGCGGCGTGCGCATGTCCACCATGGAGAGCGAGTTCATGCGCGAGCTGCCGGCGCAGCACACCGCGCGCGAGGACCATCGCGAATCCACCGATTTCGGCGGCATTGTTTATGACGAACTGGACCAATGGAACGACACGCCGATCAGCCGCCGCTTTCCGATCGGCTGCACCGTGCGCCATCCGCTGTTCGGCATCGGACGCGTGGAACAGCTCGTGGATCGCGGCGCGAGTTCATCAGCACGAGTGGCATTCCGCGCGGTCGGCATCAAGACACTGGTGCTCGCCTACGCGAAGCTCGAGCGGATCGACAGCTGATTGGAAGAAGTAATACGGGCCGCAGTTGATCCGTGCGCTCGTGGTGCGATCTCTGTCGGGAGCTGCCGCTGCTGGCGTGAACGCCTCGCGCGAAGGTCAACTGTGATC
>JAWXBD010000208.1:0-6819 GCA_034439815.1 Phycisphaerae bacterium | reverse complement strand
CTCGCAAGCACCAGTCCTTGAGGCCGAACGGATAGTCCGGCACGAAAGAGTTCCCCCGAATCCAATACCCGCCGGGCAACTCGTACCAGCGTTCCTCCAAGTCGTGAACACCATCCCGGCGATGGGTGAGGTCCAGCCAGTCCGGATGGAAAGCACGAAGGTCGTCGTTCCCGAAAAGGGCGAAGTATCGGGCGCCCACGGCTGCGCACTCATCAAGAAAACGCGGGAGCGATTCCGTCAGGAACACCGACTGTTCGGCATGCATGTCGCGTCCCTTGGGGAGCAGATCGCCCCCGTTGACGATCGCGCTCACTCCATGCTCACGGCACAGGTCGGGCAATCGTTCGTAGGCCCGGAGGTCGCCGTGGAGGTCGGTGGTGTACAGGAATCGGAGCACGAGGAGTGATACGCCCGCGGGACGTGATCGGCTGCGGAATCCACGGTGGTCCGTTCACCATCACGACGAATCCGAAGCCACTTGTGCCGTACCTTCGGAATCATGGGCGATGTGCGTCGCGACCGCTGCGGCGATGCGGGCCGCGAGTGCTTCCGACCCTCGCGGCAACGGCTGGAGAGCGTCGAGTAGGAGCCGCGTGGCGATTGCGTATCGCCGCCGCTTCTCGGCGGTCCAGCCGACCATGCCGGTGATGTTGTCCAAGCGGTCGGCGAGCTTGATCCACTTGGCACCGTCGCTCATCGTGCGGGCGTGCGCACGCAGGCGGGCCTGCTTCTCTTCCATGCTCGCTTCCGGTCCGAAGAAGTTGGTTACCTCAGCGACGAGCGCTGCGACTTCGGGCGCGAAGTCGGTGGCGAATCGTGCGAGCAGTTCGAGGGACCCGGCTCTGTCGGCCGGGCAGTCTTCTGCGGTGTCGTGGAGCCATGCCGCCGCGAGCACTTCGGGCGGCTGCCCGTGAGCGGTCAACGTCTCGGCGACGCGCTCCGGATGCGTCCAGTAGGGCGTGCCATCGGAGCGCCTGTGCCCGCAGGCATCGTGCATCGCGATCGCCGCGTCGCGGGCCTTGGTGACAAGGGATTGGTTCATGGCGGGAGAGCGATCTTGTTTGCCAGCGCTATCCATGGTCGTGGTGTCTCCTGCGTCGTCAGGCCAGTGAACGCGATTTATCATTGGTCATCCGGCGCGGCACTTGAATCGCACCTCGCGCACCCGCTTTCGGAGACCCGGTGTTTGATGTCGGCGTGGCCATGCCGGATGCTACGACTCAGCACGGCGAACGAGTCGCCCATGACAGGTCCAAGGTTGGAAGTTCTGTTTCGTGTGGAACTTGGAACTGCCCGAAGCTGAATCATCGATCCCGCGCCATGCAGTTCTGCCGCCTCGGAGATCGTCTTCGCGGCTCACTACGCGGGAGCCCCCGACAAAGAGCGTAGAGACGGCTACCCCATGCTCACGGCACAGGCCGGGCAATCGTCCGTACGCCCGAAGGTCGTAGCAGTGGAGGTCGGTGATGTACAGAGGGCGAGTCGTGCAAGGACCGTCTCGCAGGTCCCGGACTCGGTCCTCACACTCAGTCCTGTTCGCCCAGCAACTTGCCCAGGGCTCGGTACGCAAGCCGGAGGGCGCCCTCATCGGTTTCTCGGTGAGTCCGGCAGTCCACGTGCCGAACCTCGGTCGTCGCACCCTCGTCGGCCTGAGCGACCTCCACGGCGTAAACCTTGATACCACCAACCCCTTCGCCTGTGTTGGTAAGGGTGATGCGGGCGATCGTGCGACGTCGCGTCGAATCACCCCCGGGCAGTCTGTCGAGTGTGAACTCCATCATCATCTCCTGATACAGAGTCCGTCTCCGAGCGGTTCCAGTGTTCTCACTACAGGACTCGGTCGCAGCCGCCACGATGCTGGGAGATTCGAGTTGGGAGATTCGAGTTCGCGTCCCCAAGAGATGCTCGGCGCTCACGTTGGAGATATCGGCGGCGTCCTGTCCCGATGCGAATCCACAGGCTTGAAAGATTTCTTGGCCATGATGGCGGCGACCTCCTCCACGCTGAGCGGGGCGTATCCGTTCCCGTCTACCCCGACATCCCAAGACCGCGCCGCCGGATCGTCCGGCAAGCTCCCGTGGCTGTGACCATAGAGATGCCAAGTACCGTAGTGAGCTCGGTCCCACACCCGCATCGCGTAGTGACACAGAACGATAATCTGCGGACCGCCCGCCGCGGGCACCTTGGTCCTCAGCAACGAGTGCACCTCGCGGAACAGGAGCGCAAACTCGGGCCGCACCGCCCCGTTCGTCGTCTGGGGATCATGGTTACCAAGGATCAGCACGATGTTGCGGCAGCGGATTCGAGCGCGATACGCGGCGGGATCGCCCCCGCGGAAGGAAAAATCTCCCAAGTGAAAAAGCCAATCTTCAGCAGCGACTCGATCATTGATCCGGCGCAAGAGTTCGTCGTCCATTCAGCAACGGAGGAGAACGGACGGCGGCAATGCCGGATGATGTTGGCGTGACCGAAGTGAGTATCTGCGGTGAACCAGTGTCGCATGCCGGACCTCGCGATCTGGTCTTACAGAGTAGGGCGCAGCGAGCTTGAGCGCGCCTCGCTTTCGTGAACACCCAGCATGGCGCGAATGCGCGCCAAGAGTGATCCGTGGACAAGTCCAAAAAGCCACGTAGACGCACCGCTCCTTCACCAAGGAGTTCAAGGCCGAGGCCGTGCGGCTCTGCTGAATCGGCGACCGCCTCCGCGCTCATCGCGCCGATGTGCTCGGCACGGGGCTGCGCGAGATGGCGAAGCAGCTCGACGTGTCGCCGCCGCATCTGACGGACATGGAGTTCAGCCGGCGGACGCCATCGGACGAGTTGCCTCTTCGGATCGCGAAGGCATACAACCTCGACGACTCGGAACTCCGTGCGGGATTCGGCTGGCCCGACACCGATGTCGCCGGACTTGCTTCCGGCAGTCCGACCGCTGCTGCGAAACCACCGGTCTTCCTGCGGACCGCGACGGACTTGTCGCCTGGGGCGTGGGACAAGCTCATCAAGCAGGCGGAACAGCTCTCGCAAAAGTCGCAGCCGAGCAAGAAGCAGGGTGGGGGGCAAGTCGTGACCGGCACCGCCTTCAAGCTCTGGCCAGCGATGCGTGGCGTCGGGCGCGCTGCCCGCACCACCGTCGCGAAGTGTCAGCGC
This sequence comes from Phycisphaerae bacterium, assembly GCA_034439815.1. Classification (GTDB taxonomy): domain Bacteria; phylum Planctomycetota; class Phycisphaerae; order Phycisphaerales; family SM1A02; genus JAEUIT01. The sequence goes on along the minus strand of JAWXBD010000208.1, from coordinate 3,673 downwards.
AAGTTCTGGATAGCGACGACGCCGGTGCCGACTCCGGTGGAGGAGCGCGTTGCATGCAACACCCAACTTCCGCCACGGGCCGTCGAGTCGCACGAGGAAGGAAATGGCTCGGCTGTCGGCAGCCGGCGCTAGATCCGTTCGTGGCCAGCAGCCGCGCGGGTCCAGATTCGACGTCCCCGGGACTCGGCGGCGCGGCGAATCGGCCGCCTATTCACCGCACGTTATGCGGTAAATGGCTGGCCCTCTCGGCGAAGTAGGGATACAAGCACCGCAACACATGCGGCGAAAAAAGTCGCCTACATCCACGAACGATCCGGCTGGCCGGAGTTCGTCTGGGACGGCGAGGTGATCGCCGGTCCATTGGTGGCGGTGCGGCATAAGCAGGGCCGATTGCTTGGAAAGATGGAGTCGCTGGGATTCGAGCTGCGGGCCGAAGCGAGCCTCGCCGTCCTGACCAGCGATGTGATGAATTCCTCCGCGATCGAAGGGGAGAAGTTGAATCCTGACGAGGTGCGGTCCTCGATCGCGCGACGGCTTGGTCTGGTTACGGCGGGACTTCCGAAGGCGGGCCGCGGTGTCGAGGGCGTCGTCGAGATGATGCTTGACGGGACGCGGTACTTCGAGAAGCCGCTCACGAAGAAGCGGCTTTTCGGCTGGCGCGCATCGCTCTTTCCGACTGGCCGCAGCGGCATGAAACGGATGACGTTCGGGGGCTGGCGAACGAGAGCATCGGGAGCGATGCAGGTCGTCTCCGGACCGATCGGCCGGGAGCAGGTGCACTTCGAGGCACCGGACGCGGATCGACTCGGAGCGGAGATGCCTCGGTTCCTCAAATGGTTGAATGCGGAGCCCACGATGGACCAGGGGCCTCTGATACCCTGCGGACGTGCAACGACCGACTCTACTTCAAGTCATTGGAGTACTGCTGATCTCGTCCACTGCCTCGGCGGCCCGTGGCGAAAGTGATTTGGTAGCGAGAACGAGCATGATGGCTCAGATGCAAGGAGCCGCAACGCAGCTTTATCCGCAAGATACGGCAAGTTACGGCGACGCCGCAGCCACCCAATATTGGGGGCTAACAGCCTCGTTCGTAGCCCGAATGACTTTCGCCACGGGCTGCCTATAGCGCAGAAGAACGCAGCTCCGAGTCCGAACGGCGCGATCAAAGTCGTCCAGACGTCGGAGCCAAGTCCGGAGGAGCGCCGATCGTTCATGCTTCGCATCATCGGCGAGGTGACGTTGAAGCGCGTTCGGCTTCTTGTAGCCCTCGGTCATTTGGATCACGAGTTGGCGGGGCTTGCCGTCGACGAAGCGTTTCGCGATTACGCCGACGCGGTCGGGGCGGCCCAGGACAAACTGCTCGCCACGCATTTCATCGACGAGAACGGTGAAGTGCGCACGTCGACGAAGCCAAATGCTGAGCTGCGTGCAGCCGCGCTGGAATATGGCACGACGCTTCGCGAGGCCACCGATCGATTAGTGAAAGACATCGCGGCTGCGGGCGCTACCGCGCCGGTTCCAGCGGATCGGGTCGAAGCCGATCTCTATCGTGCCATCGCCGCGTCGGTTTACCAATCTGCGCTCGAAGGGGCTGGTGATTCATCGCATCCCGGCTACGACGTACTTCGCGGATATGACGAAGCGCTGGCGATCGACCCCGTCATTCGCGCCGCAGCCGATCGCGCCGCCCATGACGAAGGAGCATCGAAGGCGTTTGGTGCAGCGCTCGCGACCTATCGCGACGGCGGGCGAAAGATCGGTCGAGCCTGCGTCGAACGAATGGGTGAATACTGTTTCGAGTCGTTCACGTTCAGCGATCCGAGCCGGCCGCCTCCAGCGGACGCGGATAAGCTTCGCGCCCAGTCGCGCGCGGCGCGCCACGAGTGGCGTGTGCTGAACGAGCAATGCGCCGACGCCATCGAAGTATTCCTGCGCAGCGGCGGTGACGAAGTGCCGGCCGCAGCGTGGCGCACGCGCAATTATGCCGTCGTCGCTCAGACCATCGTGTCATCGGCATCGTGGGCGCAAGCGAATGTCGATAGCGCGGCGGCGCTTGGTGTGTCCGACGAAGAGTCCAAGGCGATGCAAGCTATCGTGCGCGACTCGCTCGTTGAGCGCGCCGCCCGCGTGAAGGCGGTCGTCGTCGCATTTCGCCGCTGGGAAGAGGAGGCGCGCAAGGCGAACCAGTCCGTCGCTCAGATGGATGCGCCCGCAGAGCTATTGACCGCCGATGACAAACGAGCAGCGACTGAGAAGTCCATCCGCGATCGCGTTCTCGCCTGCGTAAGGTCGTCGCTATCGAAATCGGATCTCGAAGCGGTGCAACAACCCATCGATCCCGGTAATTTTTGGCGGCAGATGTACGAGCAGCGCACGCAACAGGCGAGCGACCAACCGAAACAGGAGGAACATCGATGATCTCTGTAGCTGTCATCGCGTTGTGTCTACAAAGTGGCCCGGCTGTTCAACCTCCCACCGTGGCGCCCGAGAAGGTGACGCAGCTCGCCGACACCGTCGCCAAGGCAATGCCCGACGGTCGCCGACTTGAGTGTCACATGACTTCCACAATTTGGAATCATTGGGCGAAAGATGGAGCGCTTAATCCGGCGAAGGAAGCGCCGATCCTCAAGCAGAAGTTCACGTTCCGCGCGTTTGGTCCGATGCGGGCGGTGTTGATCGATCCGAAGACGTCGTACGCGCACGTTGAAGCCAATGGATTCCACTACAGCGTCGCGACCGGCGAACGAAGCGCGTTTGTCGACCGAGGCTCGAGCGATCGGGCTGGGCTCGGACTATCGCTCGCGTTACAACTCGATCAGTACTCGCCTTTGAATTCTTCCAAGCCAATCGCAGAGACGTTGCGGACCAGTACGCCAATATCGCTCGTTTCAAACGGATCGGTCATGACGTATCGATTTATCGCCGCGGCGAACGAGAAATTGGCGAAGCAAGCGCTTGAGAAAGACCCGCTGGCGAAGGCGTGGCAACAAGAGATTCTCGTAGACACCAGCGATCCGCCGCGCGTCCTCGGCTGGTCCGCGGAGGTGCCGAGCACGCCCCCGTGGACCGACCGATGGGTCGTCGAGACTTGGCAGACACTCGACGGCAAACCGTTCCCGCAGCGCGTTCGTCGCGAAGTAGCACCGCTTTCGGCGGAGATGACTCAAGTCTTCCCCGGCGACATGCAGATCCAAATCGTCGAAATCACTGACCTAGCGTCGATTCCTGCCGACGTCGCGACGCCGCATCCCGTCGCGGAAGGCACGCGCGTCGTCGACAGCAAGTTGGGATTCGAGTTCGTCGCCGGCAGCACTGACATCGTGCTGAAGGGACGATCGCTGCGTTTGAAGGAACCGCTCTGGGAACATCCGGGCGACAAGCTCGATGAATTGGTCAGGGGTGGGACGGTTCGTTAGGCATCAGGCACGCGCGAAGCAGCGCTATCACGCGGGGCATTCTGGACACACCCGTTCGCGAACAGGTGGGCCGCGGTAACGGGATCGCCATAGCGGCCACACCCATTCGAGTGCATGATCCAGCGCAGTGCGGCGCCCGCAACGATCGCAGCCGAGCGTGAGCCGCCGCGCGCAGGCGAAGTGCCGCATCATCCTGTCCATCCTGTCCATCCATGTTGAATCTCTTGGTACGACGAACTTATGGATTCACATGGATG
>JAWXBD010000207.1:0-26543 GCA_034439815.1 Phycisphaerae bacterium | reverse complement strand
GTCCATTACGGCTCCGGTCCATTACGGCTCCGCGTCGTACATCCTGCACCAGACGCTCATCATCAGTGTGGCGTACTACGCCGTTCAATGGGCAGTGCCGATCGGGGCAAAGTACGCCGGCATCGTTGTGATCGCGGGTGTGTCAACCGTGGTCTTGACGATCGTCGGTGACCGCATCCCGTTGCTTCGCCAGTGCGTGGGCATTTGGCATTCCGTTTCAACGACTCTTCACCCTCGACAACCCACCGTCGACACCCAAGACCTGGCCGGTCACAAACGAGTTGTCCGGGCTGAGCAGGAAAGTGATCGCCCGAGCGATCTCGTCAGGAGCGGCAATTCTGCCCAGAGGATGCATCGACGTCGACGCCTTGAGCGCCGCTTCGTTGTCGGTGATCCGCTTTGCCATCGGCGTGGCCACCAGGCCCGGGGCAACCGCGTTGAATCGGATGCCCGCCCCCGCGTAACTCGCCGCGGCCGCGCGCACCAGTCCTTCCACTCCCGCCTTCGCGGCGGCGATCGCCTCATGGTTCGGCAGCCCGATCCCCGCCGCGCACGACGACATCAGCACCACACTCCCGCCCGATGCCCTCATGTGCTTGCCCGCGGCCCTAGTCAGCGCGAACGCGGTTCGGAGGTTCTGCGCGATCGTCGCGTCAAAGTCCTGCGTCGTCGTCAGGTGCGCCGGCTTGAGCAGGATGGACCCGGCAAGGTTCACCGCGCCGGTCAATCCCGGGTGGGCTTGCAACAAGGCATCGACCGCGTCGAAGTCCTGCGCATCGACGCACGCGACCTGTCCGTCGCAGGATGCCGCAACCTCGTCGAGCCCGGCCTGTGTCCGGCCCGCGAGCACCAGAGCCCAGCCTTCGCGGCGGAGCATCTCGACGAGTGTGCGACCGATGCCGCCGGCAGCCCCGATCACTAGACACGTTCGATCAGTCATACCGCACGTTGCTCCTCATTCGTGGGTTCGGTCGCCGTGTCAGCACGCATTCACGCTTCCCTATCGCACCATGAGAAGCGCAATGATTCCGCGACCCGTCCAGGTGACAGTCCGGATCCAGTTTGTGTGCACCAGTCGACGCCAGACATTCTCATGGAAACCAGTTGAAAGTCGCGCGTGCAGCGGGACCTGCACGAAGAAGGTCGACGCCCAAGCAAAAGCTAGAAGACCAAGCCCGACCCATCGCACCGGGCTGTAGGCACCATGCCCCTGCGGGAACAACGCCAGAACAATCGCGCAAGCCGCCTCGGCAATCATAGCCGGCGCAACGATCCACGTCGTCCTTCGCTGGTGGCCCGCAGAATACTCCGAGAAGCCGCTTGCGCGCACCTTGCCCATCAACGGGTAGTGCACGATCTGGACAAACCAAATGAGTCCGACCATGAACCATGTAGCGGCGGCATGGGCGAACGGTATGAAAGGAAGTAGTTGATCGAGCACGCGGCGATCCGATCCTGTAGCCGACCTCGATGGCGAGCATGAGTCGTCCGCTCATCGCGGCGGCGGCGAATCAGCAGCGGTCTGCCGCACGCCCTGCGTTGCACGCGCCAGTCCGCCGAGCATCCCACGAAACACGATCCCGTGGAGCGGCAAGACCGAGTACCAGTACGCGATGCCCACGAGACCACGCGGGCGGAACCTCGCGGTCATCACCAGTTGCGTGCCGGCTTCGCTGGACGGCGAGGGAGAGAGATCGAAGCTCAGCGTGGCGACGCCCGGGAGTTTCATTTCGGCCCTCAGCACCAGGCGGCGCAGCGGCTCGATCGCGGTGACGCGCCAGAAGTCCAGCGCATCGCCCAGGCGCAAGTCGGCAGCGCTGCGTCGGCCGCGCCGCAGCCCCGGCCCGCCGGTGAGCCGATCCATGATGCCCCGCACGCGCCACAGCCAGTCGACGGCGTAGTAGCCGCGTTGCCCGCCGAGCGAACACACGCACGACCACACCGCGGCGGGCGATGCTGATGTGGTCACTTCGCGGCGATCAACAAACACGGTCCCCCCCGCCCATGACGGATCCCCGGGCATCACGCCCGCGTCCGACCACGCTGTCTCCACTTCATTCGCGTGTACCTTGGCCAATGCGGCGTCCATCGCCTGCCGAATGGTGAGACACTCGTGGGGCATGAGCCGAGCGGCCTCGTCGTTGCGGCAGACGACACGGTTCTTCAGGCCCTCGGCCAGCGGACGCGCGATGCTCGCGTGCAGCGGCGTGACGAGGTGGATCCACAGCGAACTCAGCCGCGGCGTCAGTATGGGCACGGGAATCACGAGCCTCCGCCGGAGGTGCAGGGCCGACGCCATCTCACGCATGATGTCGGCGTACGACGCTACATCCGGACCGCCGATGTCGAGGGTCCTGCCGGTGGTGGCGGGGGTTTCGATCGCCGCGATCAGATAGTGCATCACGTCACGCACGGCGATCGGTTGCGATTCGGTGCGGACCCATCGCGGCGTGATCATGATCGGCAGCCGCTCGACGAGGTAGCGGAGGATTTCAAACGCTGCCGAGCCCGACCCGATGATCATCGCCGCCCGCAGAACGGTCACGGGCACACCGCCGCAGCCGAGCGCGGCTTCCACTTCGCGCCGCGAAGCGAGGTGCTTGCTCAGACCATCGCCGGTTTCGCCCAGGCCACCCAGATAAATGATCCGCGGCACGCCCGCCTTGGCGGCGGCCCGCCCGAACGCTTGGGCGAGCGACAGATCGCGGGCGCGATATTCGGGGCCAGCGGCATCCATCGAGTGCACTAAGTAATACGCCGCGGCGCACCCGCGCAGGGCATCATCGAGCCGGGCCGCATCGCCCACATCTCCCTCGACGATCTCGATGCGTTCGTTCCCGGCCCACGGGCGGGCACGCAACTTGGCTGCACTGCGGGCTAGGCACCGCACGCGATAACCGCGTTCGACGAGCCTCGGCGCCAATCGCCCGCCGATGTAGCCGGTCGCGCCGGTCAAGAACACCGTGGATGATGATGATGAAGATGATGACTCATCCATGCAGGATTATCGTAGTGTTTCGGTGGGCGCCAACGTGGTTCACGCCGTAACCGTCAGTCGTGCGCGTGTCGAGCAACATGTTGCGCATCGAGGGGGATCATGCCCCACCTGCACCGGCAACCGCGCGCACATGGCCCGCAAGCAGCGGCAGAATCGAGTCCCAGCCGTCGCGCCACCCCGATCCCATTCTGTCGAGCGTCCAGCGGGGGTTGCGATCCGGCACGAGTTCGAGTCGCGCGCGGATCGTCAGCGCTGTCCTGCCTTCGCGATCGGCGAAGGTCACCGTGAGTCGGGCGCGATGGAACAGCCTGCCGTTCTCTTCGCACACTTCGTGATTAGACGATGCGCTCCGGTGCGATGACTTCGTGATACTGATTGGAGCATGTGTACATCGTGCCGTCGTTGTGCGGCACACAGATGCGCGAACTGCCTCCGCTCCGCGCATCGAGCTTCTCGATGATCGGCGTCTGAAAGCCTTGGGGACGCCACCAGTGCACGACGTGCGCCGGATCAGTGAACATCTGAAAGTCCAGTGTCCGAGGCCCGTCCATGACGCGCGTGACCACGAGTTCCTGGCCTTCCGCCGGCTGCGCCGCACCAGGCCGGTCACTTCTTCTTTCTGCCGCAATGTTTCTTGTCCTCGGATTGCATGGTGCGGAGGTACTGCTCGAGCCGGTCGAGCTTCTGTTCCCAGAACTGCCGGTACTGCTCGACCCAGTCGGCGACTTCACGCAACGGCTTCGCTTCGAGCCGGCATGGACGCCACTGCGCCCTCCGCCCCTGTGCAACGAGTCCGGCGCGCTGCAGCACCTTCAGGTGCTTGGTGACGGCAGGCAGACTCATCGCGAACGGCTTGGCGAGTTCGGTCACTGACCGCTCGCCGGCAGCAAGCCGGGCAAGAATGGCCCGGCGCGTGGGGTCGGCGAGCGCCGCGAAGGTTGTGTTGAGCTGGTCGGCCGGCATCGTATTTAACCGCGTGGTAAACTATGAACTCTGCCCCGGAATTGTCAAGCGAACTTCGGGAATCGTAAAGTCGCGCCCGATGACCTCGCTCGGCCGTTACGCTCCCCTCGATGAACGGGGCGCAGGAACCGCAGCAAGCAGATGAGTGGTCGGCGGGCGACGAAGCGCTGCACTTCTCCGCCGTCTTCCTGCTGTTCGCGCCAGTCGGCGTGATGTTGATGATGGTCTTCAAAACGCCGCAAGGCTGGGCGGCGGGCCTCGCTTCCGCCGCGTTCCTTTGTGCGTGATGAGTGTGCGGACGATCCCGCCCTCATGCAGCGTCTGTTCGCACTGCTTGACGCTGACGAGCAAGCCGATGCGTTTCTTGATCGACCAGCGCTCGGCGCGCAACCGAACGACATGAACGGCATGCACGGCGTGCCGGACGCGGTGGGAAACTATCTCATCGTCGGCGTGCTGGGCGTCGGCGGCATGGCGACGGTGTATGAAGCGATTCAGGAGCGGCCCCACCGGCGCGTCGCGCTCAAGGTCATGCACCAGAGCATGACGCACACCGACGCGTATCTCCGGTTTCGCTTTGAAACGGAAACACTCGCACGCCTGCATCACCCGGGCATTGCGCAGATCTATGAAGCCGGCGCAGCGGCGCTTGGCCAGCCCGCGCCCGCGCCGTTCTTCGCGATGGAACTCATCCCCGATGCACTGCCGATCACTGCATACGCCGATCGGCGCGCGCTGACGATCCGCGAGCGCATCATCATGATTTCCGACGTGTGCGATGCCGTCCATCATGGTCATCAGCACGGCGTGATTCACCGGGACCTCAAGCCCGCAAACATTCTCGTCGACGGCGAAGGACGACCGAAAGTCATTGACTTCGGCATTGCACGGACGACCGAGGCCAACGCTGAATCGCTCACCGCCCTCTCCGACGTCCGGCAGGTCATCGGAACGCTCAACTACATGAGTCCCGAGCAATGCAGTGCCGCGGGCGACATCGACAGCCGGACCGATGTCTATTCGCTTGGTGTCGTCCTGTATGAGCTCGCATGCGGCCGCCTGCCTCGCGATATTGCCGGCATGCCGCTGCCCGCTGCGCTGCATGCGATCGTGCACGAACCGCCGCGCCATCCTGGGCATTCTGAGTCGGTGCGCGGCGCTCCCGCCAATCGCGATCTCGAAGCGATCATGCTGAAGGCGATCACGATGGATCCGGACCGGCGTTACGACAGCGCCTCGGCGCTCGCGTCGGACCTGCGGCGCTGGCTGCATCCTCAGCCGACGGAGGCGCGGCCGCCGGGCGTGCTTGATCAGGGCCGACTGTTCGCGCGGCGCAACCGTGCGCTGGTCGCAGCCGTCGTGTCGATCGTCGTCAGCATCATGCTGGCCGCCTCGATCAGCACAGCGCTGGCGATCCGGCTCGCAGAGCAGGTGGAGAAGCGACGCGAAGCCGAGATCGACCTCATCAGCGAACGGGATCTCGCGCGCTGGCAGGCCTACACAGCGCAGATCGCGGGCGCGCTTGCGGCCGTGAAGACCGGCGAGTTTCAGCAGATGAGAACGAGGCTCGCAGAGGCCTCGACGCATCCGCGCGATTGGGAGTGGGGATTCCTGTCACGCCTCGCGGAGCGGAGCGCAAGCACGACCGCCGCTCACGATGCAATGGTCGAGGGAATGGCGGTGAACAGCAACTGGAGCCGCATCGCCACATCCGGGAACGACGGTGAAATACGTCTTTGGAATGCGGCCGCCGCGGACGCGCCGCTCGCGAGCTACGAGAGTCCGTCCGGTGCCGGAGTCTCAGCGATCGCGTTCACAACCGACGACCGCTTCGTGGTGACGCGGACGCATCAGGCTGTCAATCTCGCCGAGCATGTCGGCCAGCGGCGTTTCGATCTTCTCGATCGACATCCGGTTGGCCTCGATCTTGGAAAGGTCGAGGATGTCGTTGATCACCGTGAGCAGATGCTGACCTGCGCTCTTGATAGTGTCGAGCGTCGAGGCGCGCTGTTCCGGCGAAGCAACGCTTGCGCCATCCTCGCGCATGATGTCAGCGAATCCCATGATGGCCGTCAACGGTGTGCGGATCTCGTGGCTCATGTTCGCCAGAAACTCGCTCTTGGCACGGCTTGCGGTTTCGGCTGCCGAGCGGGCGACGATCAGGTTCTGTTCCGCGCGCTTGCGAACGGTGATGTCCTGCATTGCGCCGGTCATGCGGACCGCCGTCCCCAAGGCATCGCGCATAACAACGCCGCGATCAAAAATGTCCGAGTACTCGCCATTGCGGCAGCGGAACCGATACTCGTCGGACCACGCATGTCCCGTCCCAGCAATCACTGCATGGATCCCATCCGCGACGCGCTGTTGGTCGTCACGGTGAATGCGACTGGTCCACGATTCGACTCCCGGCTCGATCTCTTGGGGCGCATAACCGAACAGTGTCCCGAATCCGTCGTTCCACCAGATGGCGTTCGTGAACAAATCCATGTCCCACACTGCGTCGGTCGTCGCTCGGCAGACGATCTGGAATCGCTCGGCGCTTTCGCGCAGCGACTCGGCCATGCGTTTGCGCTCGGTGATGTCAGTGCTGATCGAGACGTACTTCTCGATGCTTCCATCCGCCCCCTTGAATGGCGCGATGACGCTGTCGAACCAGCGCACCGAACCGTCCTTGGCCATGTTGCATACCTCGCCGCGCCACGGGCGTCCCGCGACCAATGTGCCCCAGACTTCTTTCCAAAATCTCGCGGAGTGATAGCCCGAGTCAACGACTCGATGGTTCCGCCCAAGCAGCTCCGCGCGCGAGTACCCGCTGATGCGGCAGTACGCTTCGTTCACGTCAACGATGCGGCCTTGCGGATCGACGACCGAGACAAGCGAGTGCTGATCGACCGTGTAGCGCAGCGCCTCGGACTCGCGCAGCGCGGCATCGGCCACATCCCGTGCCGCGGAGACCTCACTGGTCACGGTCTCGACGCACGCGGCGTATCGACGGATCGTGCGCGTCACCCGCCACCCGACGAGGGCGAAGATCAGACATCCGACCAGCCCTGCCATGGTGCAGCGAAAGATGCTTGCGCGCAGCGCGTCGCTGATCGCGCTGCGGGTGCTCGATGCCTCATCATCAGCGATGCCGGCGACACTGGTTCGCCATGTATTGATCGTCACCAAGCTTCCCGCGAAACGGGAGTTCGCGACGTGACTCGATCATCGCGTCGGTACCATGACGCGATGCACCGACCACTTGCCGCGCTTGTCGTTTTTGCTTCGTCGCTGACCGCGTGCGCCGCGCCGCCCGAGCGGACCATGGCGTTCGATCCGGTCGACCTCGTCGCGGGTCGCGAAGTGCCAGGGTCGCCCTCGATTTCCCTCGAGCACGAAAGCTACACGTACCAGTTCGCCACGCCGGAACATCGCGCCGCCTTCGAACGCGATCCCGCCGCGTTTGAAGTCGCCGATGGCGGCGCCTGCGGAAGCATGGGACCGCTTTCCGGACTGGGCGACGCGCGACGGTTTCTTGTGCACGAAGGGCGGATCTACCTCTTCGCATCGGACGGGTGCCGCGCGACGTTCCGCAAGGATCCGGCGCAATGCATCGAGCGCGACGATCCGGTGCCATCCGGCGATGACGCCGCGAAGAAAGCCGGTCTGGCGATCGTCGACCGGGCGATCGCGTGGGCCGGCGGCGCGGAGCGGATCGCAGCGCTGCGCACGTATCGGCAGGAAGTCGCCAAGCCGTCGAAATCCAACGATGGACAAGGCGACTGGCTTGAGCGTCAGGTCGTGAGCGTCGAGTTCCCGTCGAATGTGGCGCAGCTCGACGAGTGGTCGCGCGGCGACGTGGTGCACTCCTGGACGACGGTTGCGACGAAGGACGGCGCGATCGCGAAGTCATCGAAGCGAGCCGACGCGCTGGCGCGAGTGACCAAGGCCGCCTTCCTTCGCCAGGCGGCGCGCTTGCCGACCGTGCTGCTGCGCGCGCGTTCCGAGCCCGGCTATATCGCCGTCGCCGATGGCAGCGGCGCGATCGACGAAGGCGGCGCATCAGTCGACGTCGACTTCGTTCTCGTCGGCTACGCCGGCGCCACCTCACGACTGGCGATCGAGCGCCATACAGGACGCCTCGTACAGCAGTCGTTCCACGGCCGGGACGGAACTCCGTTCGTCGGCGAATCGGTGCGCACGTTCACGGGCTACACGGTCAGCAAAGGCGTGACCATTCCCAGTGCATGGTCGACCGAGTTCAATGGCAAGCCCACGCCCGCGCGCACCGTCGCCATCGGCAGCATCACGGTCGACGAGGCAATTCCGGCCGAGGTGTTCGACGTCACGCTGCGGTGATGCCGGTTCGGCCCGATCCCGTGATCGCGCAAGATTTCCTGTCCCGCCACGTCCCCCGACGTCGCCTTTCCCTTTGATCCACGAGTCCCGGTGACTCCCGCTTGCAAGGAAAGCTCCCATGCCCTCATCAACAATCGCCTCGTTTCTCACTTCCTTCGGTCTGTTCGCTTCGTTCGCAGCGACCCCGGCGCTCGGGAATACGTATTCGTTCCGTCTCATCGCCCAGTCTGGCGATCCGGCCCCCAGCTCGCTCGGCGGCGCGTTCGTCTCGTTCGGACACCCGCGGATCAACGCGTCAGGACAGGTCAGTTTCCAAGCGACGACAACGGGGGCGATCGCTGACAGCGGCCTGTGGCGCACGCTGTTCGACGACCCCCAGACGCTCGCTTTAATTATCGGCGAAGACTTTCCGGTACCCGGCGCGCCGGCCGGGACGAAGTTCGGCGCATTCCAATCGCCGTTTCATCATCCCCTGCTGAACGACGACAGCAACATCGGGTTCGCGGCGCCGGTCACGCTCGGTGACGGAACCGTCGGCGTCTTTCGCATGATCGACGGCGTGATCACGAAGGTCGCTCTGCCGAACGACTCGATGCCGGGACTGCCGGCGGGAACGCAGTTCAAGACCGTCGGCAATCTGATCTCGTTCAACGCGAACAATCTCGTCGCGCTCAATGTCACGCTGAAGGGTCCCGGCATCACCGCGCTCAACGATGAAGGGTTTGTCCTCACGTGGTTCGGCGGACTCAACATGCTCGCCCGCGAAGGCAACGGCGCGCCCGGCATTCCCGCAACGACGTTCGGCACGATGCTGCTCACGTATCCGTTGCTCACGGACAACGGCCAGGTCGCGTTCGACATTCCACTCAACGGCGCCTCGAATGCGAAGTGGAGTCGCTGGCGCGGCTGGCCCGGCGGACTGTCCCTTCTCGCGAAAGAGGGCGACCCGACACCGCTCGGCGGAACGTTCGCGGGCGAGCACGAGGGATTCTGGACGATGGGAACGACAGCGGACGGCGCGAGCTTCGTCGAACGCTTTGAGAACGACGCCGGACTCCAGCGCGCCGTGTGGCGGGTCGAGGACACGATCGAGTCCGCGCTCGTCGAGGGAGGCGTCGGACCGCTCGGCACGTATGAAGAGATCAGCGGCGACGTTCCCGCGACGGCCGTCGACTCCACACTCGCGACCTTCGCACGATTCGCCATCGCCAACGCAGTCGACACTGCGCTCGTTCTCTCACCGCCGCAAGGTGCCGCCGAAGTCGCACTGCGCGAAGGAGACCCGGCACCCGGGTACGTCGCCGGTGTTCAGTTCGACGATCTCGTTGACTTCGACAGCTTCACGGATGTTTCCAGCGCGAATTCGCATCGAGTCCTCGTCAGCGCCGCGACGCGCGGCCTTGGCATCACGGACGCCAACGATCGCGGTGTGTGGGTGGTCGACACGGACGGCACGGTGCGTGTCGCCGCCCGCGAAGGCTCGTGGATCTCGCTCGAAGGCGGGCCGCTCGGACAGATCGCGCTGATTCGCGTGAGCCACTCCGGCAGCACGAACTCCGGACGGCGCAGCTCCATGAACGAGCGCGGTGACGTCGCGATGACGCTGCTTTTCACCAATGGCGATGAGGCAGTCGTCGTCGCCCAACCGCCGCTGGCGTGCGCTGCCGACGTGACGGGCGACGGCGTTGTCGACGCAGCAGATCTCGCGATCGTGCTCGGCGCGTGGGGAGAGACGGGACCCGTCGGCACGGGCGGTGATGTCGATCGTGACGGCGACACTGATGCCGCGGATCTTGCAGCGGTCCTTGGAGCGTGGGGCGCGTGTGCGGATTGAACGGGTCTCAACCGGGCGCGGGTGGCGCGCTCACGCGCTGTTCCGCGCACGAGCTTTCAGCGCGCCCACTATCCGCTCAATCTGCACCCGGTGAATCGTCAAGTGCATCCCCGTCATCGCATGCCAGCCGGCTGCGTCGAGGGGACCGAACCACGGATGCGCGTATCGCAACGGCGTGCGAAGGTTCTCTGCTTCTGCGATCGTTGCGAGCAGCCGGTCGCAGGAGGTCTCGTACTTGCCAATGTTCCCCGCCAGCGCCGCATCGCAAACAGCATTCGCGCCGCCATCAGTTCGGGCAGCGGCAGCCCCGCGCCCGGCGGAGCCAGTTTGGGCTCGGAAGACGACTCCATGCCCGGAGTGTGCCACATCACTTGCGTTCTGCAAGTCTTTTTGCTTGCACGTTGCAAGTCTTGTCGTATGCTGGCTGGCCGTGGTGAGAAAACCGCAACCGGTCAAACCGAAGGCCAGGCAATCGCCGAGCCGTCGGAACAGTTCCCGTGTGAAGATTGCCGGGTCGTCAAAGGACGACCGGCGATCCCCATGTCCTGTCGCATGCGCCCTCGACATCGTCGGCGATCGTTGGACTTTGCTCGTCGTGCGCGATCTCTTGCTCGGTCGCGCACGGTTCAAGGAGTTCAGCGCGTCACCGGAGCGCATTCCGACCAACATCTTGAGCGAGCGGCTCGAACGACTGCGTGGTGCCGGTGTGGTCGAGCGCATTCCCGCCGCAGACGGCACGAAACGGCTCGCATACCGCCTGACGCGCAAGGGCCTCGGGCTCGGTCCGATCGTGGCAGCGGTGCGTGACTGGGGGTTGAAGTGGGAGCCGGGAACGAAGGCGGCGATCGCGGCGGCCCCCCGGGCGTGACCGCCGTGTCATCAACTCCAGCCGCCAAGCAGGATCGCCAGATCGGCTCCGTTCACCAAGTCGTCATCGTTGAAGTCCGCAGCGCATCCGGTGCACGCCCCCCACGCGCCGAGCAGCACGGCGAGGTCCGCACCGTTCACCGTGCCGTTGCCGTCGAGATCGCCGGTGACGAGCGGCCGCACCTGGATACCGTTGATGCCCCACTGGACGCCGGTGCCGAACAGCCCTGAGTGCAGACCGATTTTGCCGTTGAACACCGAGACGGTGTGCCGCGAGTACGTCACGGTGAGCTCATGCTGCCCGGGCCACTCCCCTCCGACGAACGCCGGACCTTCGTTCGCAAAGTCCACGCGGGTCCGACTGAGGAGCCCAGGCACGTTCGGCGTCATCGCGTAGATCAGCACTTCGTAGGGACCGTTGGGCAGATTGTTGATCCAGATGCAGACATCGACCGGGTTGTTGAAACCGATCAGCATGTCGTCCATCAGTGCTTCGTCGCCGCCGCTGGTCGCGCGATCGTTCGCGAGCAATAACTGCGTCCCGCCGATGTTGTTGAGCGTGACGCCGTCGTTCTCGCCCTGCAGATTCACGAGCGGATAGAACGTTCCGACGACGGGCACGCCGAGCACGTTCCACTGGCCCGCAAGCCAGGCGGCGCCGTACGCGGCCGGCGGCGGCGAGTCGACGCTGCCGAGATCGATGTTGTACGACTGTCCGCTCGCACCCGATGTAAGGGCCGCCGCCAGGCCCAGCGCGAGACCGCCCGCCAGCGCCTTCATGTTCATTCGCTTCATAGAACGTGCTCCTTCGAAGAATCCCCTTGACCTGCCATCACGTTATGTTCTAGTACAATATGACGATGGTCCTAGTACAGAAATATATCACCGGTCGGACCGCCGTCAAGATCGCAGCCGACATTGAGGCCGCGATCCGCGCCGGTTCGCTCGCACCCGGCGAACAGCTGCCGAGCGTGCGCGCCCTTGCGGACGACATCGGCATGAGCCCAGCGACGGTCGCCTCGGCCTACCAGCTGCTTCAGTCGCGGGCGCTTGTCGCCTCGCAGGGCCGGCGCGGCACGCGGATCTGTCACCGGCCGCTCGCCACCGCGCGGCCCCGGGCGGCGCTCGCCGCCGGGGCAGTCAATGCGGCTGACGGCAATCCGGACCCGGCGCTGCTGCCGGACTCCGCCCGCATCCTCCGCACGCTTGACTACCGGCCACACCTCTACGGCGAACCGACGATGCACGAGGGGCTGATCGCCTTGATGCGCCGCGCAATGGAAGCCGACGGCATCAAGGCTGACCACTGCTGCGTGGTCAGCGGAGCGATGGACGGCTTCGACCGGCTGATCACCGAGCACCTCCTGCCTGGCGACCGGATCGCGGTGGAAGATCCAGGATTCACAGGCCACCACGATCTGGCGGCATCGCGCGGACTGTCACTCGTGCCGGTGCGCATGGATGACGAAGGCATGCTGCCGGACGCGCTGGCGCGAGCGTGCGCGCAGCGCGTGCACGCGGTGCTCATCACGCCGCGCGTGCAGAGCCCGACCGGTGCGGCACTTTCTCCAGAGCGCGCCCGCGAACTGCGCGGCGTGCTTCGCCGGTATCCCACGGTGCTGGTGATCGAGGACGATCACTGCAGCTTTCTTGCGGAGTCGACGCCATTTCAGCGCGTGCACGATCCGCGCGGGCGCTGGGCGCATCTTCGTTCGTTCTCCAAGTCGTTCAATCCGGATCTCCGCCTTGCTGTCATGACCGGCGATGAAGAGACGATGGTGCGCCTCCTCGACCGCCTGGTCGTCGTCGAACGCTGGGTCAGCATGGTGCTGCAATCGCTCGCGCACGAGCTGCTGCTCGACAGCCGCGCGCTCGCACACGTGCGCAAGGCGGCGCGCACGTATGACGAACGGCGCGAAGCGCTCGTTGCCGCGCTGCAGAAGCACGGACTGCATCCGCTCGGCCGATCGGGCTACAACGTATGGCTGCCGGTGAGCGAAGAGACTCCCACCGTGCAGGCGCTCGCACAGGCAGGATGGGCCGTCGCGCCGGGTGAACGTTTCCGACTCGGCAGTCCGCCCGGCATCCGGATCACCGCATCGAGATTCGGACCGCACGACCCGCGGCGGTTCGCGGACGCCGCATCAGCCGTGCTCACGTCGCCGCATCGGATCGCAACGGCGTGAGCGGCGCTGACGACCGCGCGAGCCGTCCGCGCCTCCGATCACTTTCGGAGAGGCTCGTCGTCCAACAGCACGCGCCGCGGCGGTGTGTCGAGATCGTCGAACTGATCGCGTGACGCGGCCCACACAAACGCGGCGAGCGCGGCACCGGCGACCAGCAAGGCAACAGGCAGCGCGATGAAGATCGCTTCCATGTGATTCAGCTCCTCTCCTGATCCGCGCGATCAGCAGCCAAGGAAAACGACGGCATCGCCAGCGCGATCGCCATCACCGTGAGACTCGACACGGGCATCAGGACAGCCGCAACGAGCGGGTTGACGAATCCGAGGAACGCCAACACTCCCCCCGCCGTGTTGTACGCGATGCTCACGGCCAGATTGAGCCTGATTGCATGCATCGTCCGCCGCGCTCCCTCGACGAGTCGCAAGAGAGGCGTGAGTCCTCCGCCCGCAAGACAAGCATCCGCGACATGCAGCGCCGACTGCGCGCCGTTGCGCATCGCGACGCCGATGTCAGCGGCGGCCATTGCGGCGAGATCGTTGACGCCGTCACCGACCATGACCACCGGCGCGGCGAATTGGCTGTCGCGCACGATCTGAACCTTTCGTTCGGGCGAGCAGCCGCCCTCAATCTCATGAGGCTGCAGACCGACGGCAGCACCGACGGCGTGCGCTACAACTGGATGATCGCCGGATGCCATCGCCAGCGACCATCCGAACGACCGGAGGCGCGCGATGGTCGCCGCCGCTTCGGCGCGCACCGGATCACCGACCGCGACGAGGGCACGCACTTCACGATCCACGGCCACGAACACGGGACTCTCGCCGCGTCGGACGATGCTGTCGGCAGCATCGCTCGTCCACGCGGGCAAAGTGATGGCAAGCTGGTGGATGAGCCGCGCCGAGCCAACTGCGACGTGCTGCCGCTCGACGACGCCTTCGATGCCATGACCGAGGTGCTCGCGCACATCGCGCGATGCAGCGTGCGATGCGGCACCGAACGCGTCGGCGATCGCTCTGGCAATCGGATGAACGCTCGAACACTCGAGCGAAGCCGCCAGCACGAGTGCCGCCGGATCGCCTTGAGAACATGTCACTGCAACACGCCCCTCCGTCAGCGTGCCCGTCTTGTCGAGCACGATCGTGCCGCGCGTGCTGACACGCTCAAGCACATCGCCGCCCTTGACGAGTACGCCCTTGCGCGCGGCCTTGCCGATGCCCACGACAACAGCGAGCGGCGTCGCGAGTCCAAGCGCGCAGGGACACGTCACGACGAGCAGCGCCACCGCACGGGCGATCGCGACGTCGGCGCCGAGGTGCCACCACCAGAGGGTCGTCGCTGCGGCGCCCGTGAGCACCGCGAGCAGAAACCATCCGGCCATTCGGTTGGCCAGCTCGACGATGGGAGGACGACGCGCGGAGGCCTCGGCGACGCGTGCGAGTAGCTGACCCGCGCGCGTCTCGGCGCCGGCCTTCTCGACCATCACAGCCACTGGTCGATCGACAGGTCGCGTGCCGGCAAACACCGGCTCATTCGCTGCGATGGAACTCAGGCGCGATTCGCCGGTCAACATCGAGCAATCGAATCGCGCGGCCGGAGAGCGAAGCTGACCGTCGCATGGCACGGTCTCGCCGGCAGCAACTTCGACGATGTCACCGATCACCAGTGATTCGATCGGTACATCGACAACGCTGCCGTCACCCTCGCGCTTGCGTGCGAGCGCAGGCACGAGCGATGTGATCAGTTCCACTTCCTGGTGTGCCCGCCGCTGCTGCCGGTACTGCACGAAGCGGCCGACCAGCAGGAGAAACACGAGCATGGTCGCCGACTCGCAATAGATCGAGCCATTGCCCGTGACGGTGCTGACTAGGCCGGCGACGACCGCGCCCAACAGTCCGGTCGCGACGGGCAGATCCATGTGCGGCGTGCGCGTGCGGATCGCCGCGATGGCGTTCGCGAAGAAGAGGCGGCCGGGACCTGCCAGCGACGCAACGGCGAGGACCACCGCGATCCACTGGAAGAAGAGGCGAAACCGCGCATCCATTGAACTGAGCAGGCCGCCATACAGCGCGAACGCGACGGCCATGGAATTGCTGGCAATGGCTGCAGCGACACCGATGCGGATGAGCCAGCTGCGATCAATCGCGCGCTCGCGCCCGCGCGCATCCGGATCGGCCAGCTGCAGCAGCTGATAGCCAAGCGCATCACAGCGCTGCGCGATGGCCGCAAGCGTGATCTGTGCCGGATCCCAGTCAATCGCGACCGCTCCGCGCCCGATATTCACGCGCACAGCAATAAGACCGTGCACGATCCGCGGCAGCGCCTCGAGCAGCCACACACACGCGCCGCAGCGCATGCCGTCGATGCGCAGCTCGACGCTGAGCCGCGACGCGTCAGCTGTCGTCGCATGACGCGCTGTGAACTCCGGGCGATCGAGATGCGCGAATCTCCGGCGGGTCACATATGCAGGCCGCGCGTCGCGGACGCGTGATTCCTTCACAGCGATCTCGTAGTACTTCTCGAGTCCGCAGGCGTAGAGCGATTCGTAGACCGCATGGCATCCACCGCAGCAGAACTGCTGCGTTGCACCATGATTGACCAGCCCATTGGGCACCGGCAGGCCGCAGTGCGTGCACGCATGTGCAATGGCAGCGCGCGCCGGTGCCGCAATCGTGCCAACGACGCGAATCATGGGTTCGCTCCACTGCAGCACGCCGGCAACTCGTCGGCAACGTGCAGGATGGCACTCGGCATCGCCGCGCTGCCGGCGAGCGGATGCATGCTCGACGCAACCGCTGCGGCTTTCGGCCCGCGCACGAACGCAATGTGCAGTCCCATGGCAATCATCACGACTGCTGCGACCACCGGAAGTGCGCTTCGCAAGGGACCTGCCGCAGCGCGCACGCCGATCGCCACGGCGGCGAGCGCGGGAACGCTGCCAAGCCAGAACGCGCTCATGATCAGAGCGCCGCCCGTAGTGGTCGCGGCGCCGGCGGCGATCGCGACGAACGCGTACAGCCATCCGCACGGCAGAAGCGGCGTGGCGAGTCCGATCGCCAACGAGCGCGTGACGGGCGGCATCGCCATCGCCCTTCGATGCAGCGCCTGGAATGCACGGATGACCAAGCCGGGCATCATCGCGTGCGGAATGCGCGCCCCGGCCAGTCGAAGGAGCATTACGGCGCCGAGCAGCACGATGGTGCATCCCGCGAGGGCGCTCGCCACGCGCTGCACACCGACGAGCGCTCCGCCGAGGTCCAGCGCACCGCCAAGCGTGCCGGCAACAGCGCCCAATGCTGCGTAGCTGACCAACCGGCCGCCGTGATACGCGGACTGCGCGCTCCAGACGCGGGCGGATCGCAGCGTGCGCCGTGATCCGCCGATCGATGTCGTCAACGCGATGTCGCGCGGGCCCGCCGTCGACTGCGTCGCTGTCGTGCAGGCCACGATGCCGCCGCACATGCCGGCGCAGTGCAGACTGCCGAGCAGACTCGCCACGAGCGTGGTCGACAGCAGCGCCACGTCGGATGCCACGAGGGATGCGCTCATCGCGAGGCGTCTGCGCTTTCGTCCGCAAACATCAGCGTGCGCCGAAACGAGTCGGTGTACGTCCCCTGCTTCCCGCGCACAGTGATTCGGAACTCCCACTGGCCGGCGACGCGCGCGGTCAGCGGCCCGCTGAAACGCCCTTCCTCAACGCGGATCATCACTGGAACACAGCGCCGGTCGGCGCGCTTCACCGGAATCGCCTCGACGCCGACCGCATCGGCATCGATCAGGTTGCCGTACTTGTCGGTGATCTTCAGCGTGAGGACCGGAGCGCCGCTCGACGACGCCGTGATCTCCGGACTGACTGTCCATCGCAGGCGATCGTTGGCGTCGTGCTGCGCGCGATGCGCATCCCATGCGACGGCCTTCGCGTAGTAGTCGGGCTCCTCGCCAAGCGGACGTCCTGCAACAGCGAGCCACACGGTGGATGTAGCGACGGTCACGGACACTGCGAGCAGTGCGATGGGAACGAACATCCAGCGGTCTCGCACAAGATTCATTCGCGCGACTCCTTGGAGTAAGGCACCGATGAAGCGAGGCTGCCGAACGGTCCGGCGATTCCGAACGACTGTTCCGCGGCGAAGGCGCCGTCATCACGGATCTGCAGCGTGATGGCACGGTGGCCGCGCACAAAGTCGGACGGGCGAGACAGAATGTGCAGTGTTGCTTCGCTGCTCGCGATGCCATCGACAGCCAGACCGACCGGTTCGCGCAGCACGACGCCGTCACCGCCGACGATGGTGTACGTTCGGGCGAAGTCCGTGCGATTGTCGACGCGCACCCGCAGCACGTTCACGATGCTTCCGTCCGATTCGACCGTGTACGGAACTCCCTGCACACGAAGCTGCACGATCATCGCGTCGGCGCGGTTCACGAGCAGATAGACGAAGCCGCTCAACAGACCCATGAGCAGCAGCGGATACACCACGAGCCGCGGGCGCCATCGGCTGCCAGTTGTCCGCTCGAGCACGTTCTGCGTGGAGTATCGAATCAATCCCGTGGGACGATGCAGCTTCGTCATCACAGCATCGCACGCGTCGATGCATTGGGCGCAGTGAATGCACTCAAGCTGCAGGCCGTCGCGAATGTCGATGCCGACTGGACACGTCTGCACGCACAGAGTGCAGTCGACGCAGTCGGCGACGCGTTCTGACGCCAACCCTCGCGCCGACGCTAGTGCACGCACAGGTGCGTCGACGACGACATCCTTGCGCTCATCGCTGCAGCCGCATCCGCCGCCGCAACGGCCGGTGCTCGGATCCTTGTCGCAGCCGTACTTCTTCTCAGGCGCGCGCTTCCGGCCGCGCGGTTCGCCGCGCATTCGGTCATAGCCGACGATGAGCGAGTCACGATCGAGCAGCACCGACTGCATACGACCGTACGGACAGACGAGTGTGCACATCTGCTCGCGGAAGAAACAGAAGTCGAACATCATCATCGCCACCGTCACACCGAAGACTGCGAATGCGGTCGGATGCTGCAGCGGCGAACCGAACGTCCACTCGACGAGACGATCGGTGCCGACGAAGTACGCAAGGAACGTGTTCGCGAGATGAGCGCTGACCACGAAGAACGCCATGTACATCGCGACGCGGCGCCACGGTGCCACCAGCGACTTGCGATTGCTGTATCCCGCACCCAGAAACAGCCGCTCGATCGGGCGATACACGAACTCCATGTAGATCGTTTGCGGGCAGGCCCAGCCGCACCAGACGCGCCCAAGAATTGCCGTAAGCAGGAAGACCACGACGAATACGATGAGGATGAGCAGCGCCAGCAGCAGTGTGTCGGTCGGACGAAACGTCACACCGAAGAAGACGAACCGCCGCGTCATCACATCAAGCAGAATGAGCGGCTTGTCGTTGAGTCGAAGCCACGGGATGGCGGCGAACACGACGATGAGCCCCCACGCGAGCAGCCGACGCATCGTCCATGTGTGGCCGGGCGAGAGCTTCGGCATCAACCATCGCCGGGTGCCGTCAGGATTGAGCGTCGACAGTACGCCGCCCTCCGGCGCCGCTGGCACTGGTGAAGCGTTGAGCAACGGCAGTGAGATCGAAATCGAAGTGTGGTGCTCGTGGGGCTCGTGGGGCATGCGCGATCACTTCTGCGTCGGAAGAACGCTCGTCGTCGGTTTCGGTGGAACGCTGGTCAACTCAAGCCACGCTGCGATCGGTGAGCCCTGCGCCGCTTTCGATTCGGCCGGGCTCGTCCCGCGCAGCGACGCGACGTAACTCGCCAGGAGAATCAGCTGCGGCTCGCTGAATCGCTTGCCCCATTCGGGCATGCCCTTGGCAACGACGCCGTCCTTGATCACGCGGAAGATGTCTTCGACCTTGTTGACGTTGAGGTAGCTGCTGTCGGTGAGGTTGGGGCCAGTGACGCCGCCGCCTTCGGGGCCGTGACACACGGCACAGTTCGAGCGGAACATCACACCGGCGCCCATCTTGAGCTTCGCATCGCTTACCAGCGAGAGAATGGTCGGCGCGAGCGGCTTGATGTCGCCGAGCGAAGCGGTCTGCGCTTCGACAAACGCGCCAACCTCTGACTCATAGTTCTGCTGCATCGTGGCGCCGACGCCGAAGTGGTAGTACACGAAGTACGGGCCTGTGAAGAGAATCGACAACAAGAAGACGCTCGTCCACCAGAACGGCATCGGGTTGTCGTACTCGAGGATGCCGTCGTAATTGTGGTTCAGCACCTTGCCTTCGCCGGGCGCGTCGTACTCACTGGCCGTTGCTGCGCTCGCGCGAGCTTGAGCGTGTGGACCTGCGTGGGGCCGATCGTGGGGTCGAGCCTGACCTACTTTCGTCTTCAACTCAGCCATTGGTGTGCTCCTTGCGCTTGGCGGTCGACGTCGCGATCGGTTCGATCTCCGAGAGTGGAAGGCGCGCGTCGCGCGCGAATCGGCCGTTACGGTTGGCAACGACGAGCCACACGAGGATGCCAACGAAGAGCGACACGAAGAAGAGCAGCGAAACAATCGAGCCCACGGTGGACTCCGCGAGCGTGAGCGTGCAGAGGAAAGAGGTCATGGCGTGCGCTCCATAGGCGTGGATGCGTCGGGTGCAGACGGTGCTTCAGCAGTCGGCACCGCCACGTTCATCGGGCGATCGAGATCCGTGCCGAGCCGCATCAGGTACGCGATCAGCGCCACGACCTTGCGATCCTGCAGACCCTCCGGTCCGTTCTCGGCCTTGATCTGCTGCGCGATGGCCATCGCCTGTGCTTGCGCATCCGGCACCGCATCACGCATCGCCGCATCGGAGTAGTCGACACCAAGGCGATGCATGGCCGTCATGGCATCGGTCACCTCGTCCCAGCTGATCGGCTGGTCGAGGAGATGCGGGTACGTCGGCATGATCGAGCCAGGGCTCGTGTCCGTCGGCAGATTCATGTGCCGGAGATGCCAGAGCGGCGACGGGATTCGCTTGCCGACGCGCGCAAGGTCGGGGCCGATGCGGCGCGAGCCCCACAGGAACGGTCGATCAAAGACGAACTCGCCGGGCTTGCTGTACTCGCCATAGCGCTCGGTTTCCGCACGCAGAGGACGGATCATCTGCGAGTGGCAGTTGACGCATCCTTCACTCAGGTAGATGTCGCGACCGGCAAGTTCGAGTGGCGTATACGGCTGCACGCTCTGGATCCGCGCGATGTCGGCGGAACGCGTGAAGAGCGGGATCACTTCAGCGAGTGACGCCGAGATCACCGCAAGCACCACCATGATCGTGAAGACCATTGGGAGTCCTTCCCAGCGCCGATGCCAGCGAAGCTGCGCGAACACATCGAGCGTGCGTGCGAACTCCACCGTGGATCCCGCGGGCAGTGATGGCCCGGGGATTGCCGGCTCGCGGAATCCGCGCGCCAGCGGCGCGGCTTCGTATACCGCGACGTCGTAGCGCGGCGGCCGCCGATGCCACGTCATCAGCACGTTGATCCCACAAAGAATCGCGCCGATCACATACAGCGATCCGCCGGCGACCCGGAACCAATAGAACGGAATGAGGACCGTGACGGTCTCGATAAAGTCACCGAACTGCAGATAGCCCTCAGCGTCGAAGGCGCGCCACATGAGCCCCTGTGTAAGTCCTGCCGCGTAGATCGGGATGATGTAGAGCAGCATCCCGAGCGTTCCGATCCAGAAATGCAGACTCACCCACTTCTGCTTGGCGATCGGCACCTGAAAGAGGCGCGGCAGCAACCAGTAGATCATCCCGAACGTCATGAACCCGTTCCATCCCAGCGCGCCGCCGTGGACGTGCGCGATCGTCCAGTCGGTGTAGTGACTCAACGCGTTGACGCTCTTCACCGACAGCAGCGGTCCTTCGAAGGTCGCCATGCCGTAGAACGTCACACCGACAACGAAGAACTTCAGAATGGGATCCGTTGCGACGCGATGCCATGCGCCGCGCAGCGTGAGCAGTCCGTTCAGCATGCCGCCCCATGACGGCATCCAGAGCATCACCGAGAAGAGCATTCCGAGCGTCGATGCCCACTCCGGCAGCGCGGTGTAGTGCAGATGATGCGGACCGGCCCAGATATAAAGAAAGACAATCGTCCAGAAGTGCACGATCGACAGCCGGTACGAAAACACCGGCCGGTCCGCGGCCTTGGGCAGGAAGTAGTACATGAGCCCGAGGAACGGCGTCGTCAGAAAGAACGCGACGGCGTTGTGCCCATACCACCACTGCATGAACGCGTCCTGCACGCCCGCGTAGACCGAGTAGCTGCGATGCCAGTTGGCCGGCATCACGAGGTTGTTGAAGATGTAGAGAACCGCGATCGCGACGATGGTCGCGATGTAGAACCAGATCGCGACGTACAGGTGCCGCTCGCGCCGGACCATCAGCGTGCCAAAGAAGTTGACGGCGAAGACCACCCAGATGAAGACGACAGCGATGTCGATCGGCCACTCGAGTTCCGCGTACTCCTTCGCCTGCGTGAAGCCGAACGGCAGCGAGAGCGCGGCCGCGACGATGATCGCCTGCCATCCCCAAAAGTGCAGGTTCGAAAGCACGTCGCTGTACATGCGCGCTTTGAGCAGGCGCTGCGACGAGTAATAGACCGCCGTGAAGATCGCATTGCCCGCGAAGGCAAAGATGACTGCGTTCGTGTGCAGCGGACGAAGACGGCCGAAGCTCGTCCATTCGAACCCGAGGTTGAACCGCGGATGCGTCAGCTGCAGCGCGATGAGAACCCCGACGAGCATGCCCACGACGCCCCACAGGATTGTCGCGAGCAGGAACTTGCGAACGACTGCGTCGTCGTAGCTGAAGCGGTCGAGTCGGGTCGCGGCCGGGGAGGGCGGAGGCGTGCCGGTGAGCGATATAGAAGCTTGCATGGCTGCGTTGGTTGAGCTGAGCGAGGGGTGGTGGTCGTTTGTCGAGATCTGGACCCGCGTATCCGTTTCCGGCGGGCTCGGCTTCGAGTGGTCGTCAAGCCTCGGAAAGGCGGCTAATCAGGAAGCGGTCCCGACCGCGGTTCGCACCGAGAAAGCCGCTGCCTCGACGGGAGATTCTCCGTCGATTCCATGTGCGGACGAATCACGGACCTTTATATCGGCAATTCGAGCCTTCGTCGACTCCTTGTCCTGGCGGTTCTCAACACAATGCCAAAACTTCGGTGCAGAAACGCCCTTTCCAAGCCGCTTCGGGGCTCGGAAGGAGGAAGTTTCCTCACCTCACGTCCCACCTATTCGCGCATCAACTCGCCAATCTGGAGTAAGATCTCCACAATTGCCGTCGATTCGCGACGGCTCGTCCCTCAAGCCAACCCACCCCCGCCATGTACGGAAAACAGACTGAACGGGCCATCGCCGCCATGAGCCGGCTCGCCGAAGTGTGGGACGGCGGCCAGACGCGTCTCTCCGCCATCGATATTGCGGAAGATCGCGGCCTGCCGCGCCCCATGGTGGCCAAGCTCCTCACCGCTCTTTCGCGCGCCGGGCTGGTGAGCGGCTCGCCCGGGCCAGGCGGCGGTTACGCGCTCGCCAAGCGTCCCGACCAGATCGCGCTGCAGGATGTGTATGTCCTGTTCGAGCGCGAGAACACCAGCTCTCTGTGCCCGTTCGGGGGCGGCGTGTGCGGTGTCGGCGAGCCGTGTGCCCTTCACGACCGGCTCGTGCAGATGGAAGGATCGGTGCGCTCCATGCTGCGCAACACGACCTTCGAGATCTTCCGCGAAGCAGCCCAGTCGAAGGGCCTCAAGCCCGCGGCCCGCGATGCGGTCCCTCCGAAGGGTCGTGAGAGCTATCGCGCCCCGACGCACAAGGGCGTGTGACAGCGCTCGAAATGCCGCGCATCGGCGACTTGGAGCTTGCGGCAGCATTCCGCGCGTGACAGGCTGGTAGCGCCGTTGCCGCGTCTGCGCGGCCATTCGAAAGGTCCTTCCGCCATGCGTCGCGCCGTCGCTCTCTCATTCGCACGCTCGATAGCTCTCTCCATCACGGCGCTGGGCGCCGCCGTCTGGACATCGGTCGCAGCGAGCGACATCGCGTCGGCCGGGGCGCGCGCCGACGCGCCGGCGACCGCATTCGATGTCACATTGAACGATCTTGACGGCGCGCCCCACCGCCTCGCCAGCCTCGCCGGTCCGGCGGCGACCGTCGTCGCGTTCACCAGCGGCACCTGCCCATTGAGTCGCAAGTTCGCACCGGAACTCGACCGCATCGAGACGGAGTTCGCCAACCGCGGCGTCGCGTTCGTGCGCGTAGCCGCCCGTGGTGAAGAGCGGGAGCCGCTTCGGGCGCTGCTCGACGGCCGACAGTGCCTGATCGATGCGCACGACGCTCTCGCCCGTGTCATACGTCCCGCGAGCACCACCGAAGTCTTCGTATTCGACGGGGCTCGCGCGCTGCAGTATCGCGGCGCGATCAACGACCAGTACGGCCTCTCGTACACGCGGCCCTATCCGCGCAGTCACTACCTTCGCTCCGTACTTGAGGCGGTCTTGCGCGGCGATGCGCCGCTGCTGCATTCGACGGTCGCGCCCGGCTGCGCACTGGCGATCCTTCCGGTGTCAATCGGCACGCCGACGACGACGTATCACGAGCACATCGCGCCGCTCATCGCGAAGCACTGTCTCGAGTGTCATCGCGAAGGCGGGCCTTCCCCCTTCCGCCTCGAAACGTACGACCAGGTTGCGGGCAAGGCCGCGATGATTCGCCAGGTAGTCGCCGACCGTCTGATGCCGCCGTGGTCGGCCGCGCCAGCGCACGCTGATCGTCCGGTGTTTGCGAACGACCGCGCGCTGCGAGATGACGACCGCGCAGCCATCATCCGTTGGGTGGACGAAGGCGCGGCCGCAGGCGACGCGGCGAAAGCGACACTGTATGACCGGCCGGAGCCCATCGAGGGCTGGCAGATCGGCACGCCCGACCTCGTCCTGCAGATCCCCACGGCGAACGTGATTCCAGCGGAGGGCGCACTGCCGTACGTGATGGTGAGCGTGCCGACGGGGCTGACCGAAGAGCGATTTGTGCAGGCGATCGAAGTGCAGCCGACCAGCATGCTCGGCGTGCATCACGTGCTCGTGTTCGCGCTCCCGGGACCTGAGGAGCGCAATGCAGGACGGCGCAGGAATCTCGAGCTGGCGCAGGCGCCCCGCGCGCCGCGCGAGGTCAAGCGCGCTGACGATCGCGCGCATCGGCATCATCTTCGCGAAAGAGCCGCCGACCAAACTCATCGAATCCGCCGGAATCGCCGACCGCACGCTGATCATTCCGCCGCATGCACGCGACGTCGCGGTGACATCGACGGAGCGCTTCGACGTGCCGGTGCGGCTCGTCGCGTTTCTTCCTCACATGCATCTGCGCGGCACGCGCTTCCGCTACGAAGCGGAGAAGCCGGACGGCACGACGATGCGCCTGCTCGACGTTCCGAGCTACGACTTCAACTGGCAGCACCGATACCTGCTGCGCGATCATCTCGCGTTGCCCGCCGGCACGCGGCTGCACGTGACGGGATGGTTCGACAACAGCGTGGCGAATCCGGCGAATCCCGATCCGAGCGCCGAGGTGCCGTGGGGTCCGCAGACGTATGAAGAAATGAGTGTGGGATACGTCGAGTACTACGTCGACCGTGAGTGAAAGTGAGGTGACATGACGATCACGTGGAGCACGATGTCGCGGCGCGCAGCGCTGTTCACGGCGCTCGTAATCGCACCGCACGAGGTTTGTGCATACCCGCTTCTGCAGGTCGGCTGCGACCCGCGTGAGCGTGGCACCATCATCGAGCCGGAACCGTGCGGAACCTCGACGAATCCCGACTGCAACGGACCGACGCAGAGCGGCAGCAACTGCTGTGTTCCCGGAGGCGGTCCGGAACCGCCCCGCCGCGGTGACCGACCGGTCGCGTGGGGCGCGGCCCTTCCGCGTCCCCGATGCCACGCGGCAAACACGCTGCTATCCTGCACGCTTCCGGTCCATGTAGCTCAATTGGATAGAGCGTCGCCCTCCGAAGGCGAAGGTTGCAGGTTCGAGCCCCGCCATGGACGTTTTCGGTGTGCCCGGTCGCCGGATCCCCGGCAGGATTTCGCATCAGCGCGCTGCGCGCGTTCTCATTCTTCTCCAACGAGACAGTTCCCCGAATTGCCGTTGACCGACGCGCGCGGCGATGTATGCTCGCGCTGCGGTTCACCAATTTCTGGGGAGATCCTCATGCAACGAATGACATGGACGAACGGCCTGCGGGCCGCAGCGGTCGGTCTCGTGACGATCATGGGGTCCGCAGTCCCGACGCACGCCGCGACTGACACCATCTTCTTCGCGGACATCTTCAATCCCGACTTTTCCACCGGATCGGTGCGGAAGATTGATCTCACGCAACGGCTCCCGGAGACGCTCGTCCCCACGGGCGGCGGACTGCGCAGCCTCGCGGTCGATGTGAGCGGCGGCAAAGGTGTATTGGTGCGATGTCGACAACTTTCAGATCGCCCGTGCGAATCTCGACGTGATCAGCACCGGCTTTCATCGCGGACTCGCCATCGACACGGTGAACAGCAAGGTCTACTGGTCCACGTCGATCACGGCTCTTCGAGGCGCCATCTGGCGCGCCGATCTCGACGGCAGCAATCCGCAACAGGTCGTCACCAGTCTTGACCCTGAGTTCAAGCCGGCCGCGATCGCGCTGGACGTCGCAGGCGGCAAGATCTACTGGACCGACTATGTGATTGACGTGCTCAGCCGCGCGAATCTTCAGGACGGGAGCGATCTCCAGACGCTCTTCATCGCGCCGTTCAACAACAATCCGCGCGGCATTGATCTGGATCTCACGAGTGGAAAGGTGTACTGGGGACAGGACATCGGCATCATCACGGACGACGGCAAGATCATGCGGATGAATCTCGACGGCGGGCAGATCGAGGACATGCTGATCGGCGTCGGCCTGGTGAACTCGCTCGACTTTGTCACGCTGCTGGGTGTGCGACGGTGCGCTGCTGACATCGACGGAAGCGGAAGCGTCGAGGCAGCCGATCTCGCTGTGCTCCTCGGCGCGTGGGGCGCGTGTCCGAACTGCGAACTGATCGCGTGTCCCGCCGATCTCAACGAAGACTGTTCCGTCAACGCGGAAGACCTGGCACTCATGCTCGGCGCGTGGGGCAAGTGCAATCCTTAGCGGGAGGGATGCCGGAAGCGCGCCCCCCAAACCCGCAGCGGCCGATTTACTCGGCCGCGCCCGCGGCGCAAGAGCGAGTGTGCGCCCGGAGGGAGCTAATACGGGCCGCAGTTGATCCGTGCGCTCGTGGTGCGATCTCTGTCGGGAGCTGCCGCTGCTGGCGTGAACGCCTCGCGCGAAGGTCAACTGTGATC
>JAWXBD010000206.1:0-9703 GCA_034439815.1 Phycisphaerae bacterium | reverse complement strand
GGTGAACTGGTTGACTCACGCGCTCCGACGACCGCAGCCGCGCAGAGTTCCTGCGAGCAGGACTGCCCAGAAGACGACCGACACGACGTAATGGAAGTCATCGGAACGTGCGTGTCCAAAATCGATCCCCTTCGTACACCGCGGCGCCCCCCTGCGCGCACGCCGTTGGGGCGCACTTTCAGTGCTTGATCAGATTCGGTCGCGTGAAACCCGGGGCGTCGCCCCGGGCTCCTGGTTGGGATGCACCGTTGGTGCATGGAGCGGTCCAGTCGTCCGCCGATTCCAGCCTCATTTCCCGATGGATTTCGCCGAGAGGCTCGAAAGGCCCTTGCGCGGACGACGGCTGACGCTCTGCATCCGGCACAGAAAATGAGACTGAAAATCCGCGCAATCTGCGGTCGACCACCCCTCCGGTGCATCGCCGATGTCGAGCGCGCCCCTCCGACAATCAGCGCAATCTGCGAACGTCTGACTCCCGGCAAGCGAACTCAATCCTTCGGCATCACAACGCTCACGAGCTGGCCGTCATCACCGCCCTCCGCCGAGCACAGACGCCAGTCCGAACAGCATCAGACCCGCCGGACCAGGGATCGTGCTGAAATAAATGTTGTCGATGAAGACATCGTTCAAGTCTCCGGTGTGTTGGTGCATGGAGCGGCCTGCTGGAAAAGTGCGTGTCCCAAATCAGGACGCTACGAGTACGCCGCAGGCGACCTGACGCTCGACGGCACGGTCGACGCCGCGGATCTTGCACTCCTCCTGGGGAAGTGGTCGGTGTGAGAGACGTTCACGTTGATGAAAATGTGCCTGGCCAAAATCGATATGCCTGGCCAAAATCGATATGGTCCGGATCAGCGCTGGCGAGCTGATCCTTGCGCAGTACGCTTAACGCTATGAGCTTCCTCTCGCGCATCATGCTGTACGCCCTCGCCGCTCCAACGATCTCCGTCGCGGCCGCAGCCGCCGACTGGACCAATCTCGCAGGCAACGACGGACGAAACGGACGCACCTCCGCCATCGGTCCCGACAGTGCCGAGCCGCGCTGGTCCGGCGCCGCCAGCTCGATCATCGCATGGAATCCTTCCGTCGAAGGCGACCGCATCTTCGTGGTGCGGCAGACCGGCTTCGTGCCGACCGGTGTGCCCAACGAATCGAAAGTGTTTGCGCTCAGCGTCTCGACCGGCGCATTCCTTTGGTCGTTCTCGTGTCCCTTCGCAGCGGGCGACTGGACCACCAACGTGTACGGCGTGAAGGACGGACGCGTGTTTGTCGGGCGCGGCGGCAATGGATCCAGCTCCTCGGCGCCTGTCTACTGCCTCGACGCCGCGACCGGTGCGCAGCTCTGGACATCGACTGAAGAGGTGGCGACCGGCGCATACGACGGCGTGGTCTTCGCCGCGGACGGCGATCCGATTTTCGCAACGCACGAGTACGTGCGCCGCGTGGACGCTGCATCCGGCTCGACCGTGTGGACGTCGATCCGCAACTGCTCGGTCAGCGGCGACTGCGGGCCGGCGATCAGTGGCGACTCGGTCTACGTTGACGAAGTTGCGCCGGGCGGTCAGGTGCTGACTCGCTTCGATCTCACGACGGGTGCGCGGCTGTACTCGAGTCCGGTGATGCCCGGCTTTCTGTCGCAGAACACGCCGATGTGCGGACCGAACGGCTTGGTCTTCTACGCCCGCACGCAAACGAATCCCGCCGTCGATTTCTTCTACGCGTTTCATGACACCGGTCGCGAGTTCACGCAGCTGTGGGCCGAGCCGGCGACTGCGGGCGCAGGCTGCAATCATGGCACGACCGCCGACGGCGGCGTGGTGATGGTCGGCTTCAACAAGAAGCTGCAGGTCCGCGATCAGGTCACCGGCGCACTGCGCCACGAATCGGTCAGCGAGGTCGCGCCGTCACAATCGCACGTCGCCGTGGACGGTGCCGGGCGCATCTTCTACGGCAACGGCGGATTTCCAGGCACGGTGTTTTCGTTTGATCCTGACTTGACACTGCGCTGGTCGGTGACTGTGCCGAATCTGAATCAGGGCGGTCCGGTCATTGCGGGCGACGGCACGCTGCTGATCGCGGGAACGGGCAGTGACTTCCGCGCGTTCTTCACAGAACCGGAGTGCATCGCCGCGGACCTCGACTGCGACGGCTTCGTCAACGCCGCGGACCTCGCGATTCTGCTCGGCGCGTGGGGAACCGCAGCGGGCGATCTCGACGGTGACGGATCGACGACGAGCAAGGATCTGGCCATACTGCTCGGCGCATGGACATGACGCTGAACGCCCCAGTCCTGAGTCGAGTCCCGAGGGCCGATCGCTTCCGCTGCGAAGGCTGCGGCTACGTGCTCAGCGGTTCGATCGCATCCGATGTGTGTCAGGAATGCGCGCGCCCTGTTGCGAGTTCTCGTCCGGGTGCGCGCGATGGCACGCCGTGGCAGCAGCGACGCTCGATCACGTCGTGGATCAGGACCGCCGTGGGAGTCGTGGTCTCGCCAACCCGAAGTTTTCTGCGCTTGCGCATGCAGCTCGATGAAGCACGACGGACGTTCTTCCTGAATTTGATCCTTGCAACGGCGTTCTGTTTCGTGCCAATGCTCACGACGCTGACGTTGGGCCCGCGTCACGTGCAGGTGGCGGCGACACCGATCTTCGGCACCGTCACGCAATACGACCCGGTGCACGGGTTCCTCGTGGTGATGGTGCCGATCCTGTGCGGACTCTCGATCATCGCGGTGTACCTCGCGGCGCATTACATCGGCCCTCGAAAGCATCCCCCCGTCTGGCCGGCCGTGATATGGGCGAATGCGTCGCTGTCGAGCTTCGCGATCGTGGTCGCGACCACGGCGTCGGTCGCACTGTGGGCGTTGCGATACCTGCTGACGCCGACGGAGCCAATCCCGTTCGGTCTCGTGAAGTTGTGGGTGTTGTTGTTGGTCATGGCGGCGCCCATCCTTGCCTTTCTACTGATCCTCATTTGGACCGGTGTCGTCGATCTCATCGGCCAGCGCGCCAACCGCTTCGCCAATGAATGGACTGACAGCAACGAACAAGCGCCATGACTGAATCCACCCGCTGCTCCTGGTGTGGGAGCGATCCGCTCTACGTCGCCTATCACGATGAAGAGTGGGGCGTGCCGGTGACGGACGACCAGTCGCTCTTTGAAAAGCTCGTTCTCGACGGCTTTCAGGCTGGACTGTCGTGGATCACGATTCTGAAGAAGCGCGACGCATTCCGCGCGGCATTCAAGAACTTTGACCCGCACAAGGTCGCGCGCTTCAGAGAATCTGATGTCGACAAACTGCTCACGAACGCCGGCATCATCCGCAGCCGGCTGAAGATCAACGCGACGATCAAGAACGCACGCCTGTGGCTCGGCATCATGGAACAAGGCGACGGCGCGTTTCGCGACTTCCTGTGGCAGCACGTCGAGCACCGGACGGCGTTCAACAGTCGAAAGAATTTGCAAGACATTCCGGCCGCCACCGACGCGAGCACCGCGATGGCCAAGGCGTTGAAGAGAGCCGGCTTCTCGTTCTGCGGTCCGACCATCTGCTACGCGTTCATGCAGGCCGTCGGCATGGTGAACGACCACGTCATCACGTGCCCTCGGCACAAGGCGTGTGCGAAGCTGGCCCGGCGATAAGCCACCCCTTTGCATTGGACGAGAGCGACGAGAGTCGCGATCCTGTAGCAATGCCGCTCCCCGAACGCTCATGGTCGCTTCCGTATCCGTCGCAACGCCAGCCTGTGTTCGGCACCGCAGCGGTGGCGACCAGTCAGCCGCTGGCCGCGCAGGCCGGGCTCGAAATGCTGCGCCGCGGCGGCACGGCAGCCGACGCGGCGGTGGCCACAGCCGCAGCGATGACCGTCCTTGAGCCGACGACGAACGGCATCGGCGGCGACTGTTTCGCGCTCGTCTGGGATGGCACGAAAGTCAACGGCTTGAATGCAAGCGGTCGCGCGCCCGCCGCCTTGACGCCCGCGCACTGTGCCAACGCGAAGGCGATGCCACCTCACGGCTGGCTGCCGGTCACTGTTCCGGGCGCGGTGTCGGGCTGGGTCGCGCTCTGGAAGAAGTTCGGCCGACTGCCATTCGCCCAGCTGCTGGAACCGGCAATTCATTATGCCCACGCGGGATTCCAAGTCGCGCCGTTGACTGCGTCACTCTGGGAGCGCGCGTATCCGCGGCTCGCGGCGTTCGTCGAATGGAAGCGCGTCTTTTCAATCGATGGTCGAGCGCCGCGCGCGGGCGAACGCATCCGTTTTCCCGATCACGCCGCCACGCTTCGCGATATCGCGGCCACGGAAGGCGAGAGCTTTTATCGCGGAGCGCTCGCGAAAAGGATCATCGCCGCGGCGACAGCAGACGCAGGCCTCATGACCGCCGACGATCTCGCAGCGCACACTGCGGATTGGGTCGAGCCGCTGTCGGTCGGTTATCACGGTGCCCGCATGTGGCAGATTCCGCCGAGCGGTCAGGGCATCACGGCGCTCATCGCGCTCTCGATCCTGAAGTCGCGAGACCTCCGCACACTCGAGGTCGACTGTCCGGACGCGCAGCACCTTGCGATCGAAGCGACCAAGCTCGCATTCCGCGTCGCACATCGCGAGATTGCCGATCCGCGCTTCATGCGCTTGACCGCAGCAGACATGCTGAGCGACGCGGCCATCGCCGAGCATGCGTCGAAGATCGATCCATCGCGCGCTCAGGACTTTCAGCACGGACCGCCGAATGCGGGAGGCACGATTCTGTTGTGCGCTGCCGACGCCCAAGGGCAGATGGTCTCAATGATTCAGTCCAATTACCAAGGCTGGGGTTCAGGCATCGTCATTCCGGAGACCGGCATCGCGATGCACAATCGCGGCGCCAATTTCACGCTCGAACGCGGCCATCCCAACGAAGTGGGCGGCGGCAAGCGGCCGTATCACACGATCATTCCGGGCATGATCACGACGGACCCCGAGACCGGTACGGGGGAGTCCATGACCATGTCCATGTCCATGACCATGACCAAGTCCGTGGCCGCGTTTGGCGTGATGGGCGGTTTCATGCAGCCCCAAGGTCAGCTGCAGACGTTCCTGCGGATGATTGACCACGCGCAGAATCCCCAGGCCGCGCTCGACGCCCCGCGGTGGCAGGTCACAAGCGGACTGAAGGTCATGATCGAGCCGGGTTTCGAACCGGCGCTGTACGACGAGCTGCGCCGGCGCGGCCACGATCTTGAGATCGCGAAGTCGCGTCACGTCAGCTTCGGGCGCGGTCAGGTCATCTGGCGGCTCACCGACGGCTATTGCGCCGGCAGCGATCTCCGAGCGGACGGTCAGGCGGTTGTGACCTGAGCCGGTCCACGAGCACTGCACACCGCCTGCGGCCGGCACGCGGGTTTCCCGGACCAGCGCGCGGCGGAGCGTCGCGACGGCACGGGGCCCCCTGCTATCCTTGCCCCCTCGTCATCGCCCATCGGCCTTTCTTTGGCTCTTTCACTGGTTCCACTTCATGCCGCTCAAGACCGTCTTCTCGACCGAGATTCAGCACCTCTCGATCCTCAACGAGCACGGCAAGTTCGACGCCAAGCTCGGCAAAGACGTGATTCCAGACGACGACCTGATCACGCTGTACGAGCACATGTCGATCTGCCGGCACTTGGACGAGGTGGCGTTTCTGCTGCAGCGATCCGGTCGCATGGGAACGTATCCGCAGAACATGGGACAGGAAGCGACGTCCCTCGGCGCGGCGTATGCCCTCGAGAAGACCGACTGGATGGTGCCGTGCTATCGCGAGAACTGCGGACTCTTTTACCGCGGTGTGCCGATGGAACTCATCCTGCTGCACTGGATGGGCGACGAGCGCGGGAACGCGATTCCCCGTGAGCTCTACTGCACACCGCTCACGATTCCGATCGGCACGCAGATGCTGCACGCGACGGGTCTCGCGTGGGCCGCCAAGTATCGCGGCGAGAAGCAGATCGCCTGCACCTTCTTCGGCGACGGTGCGACGAGCGAAGGCGACTTTCACGAGGCCGCGAACTTCGCGGCGAACCTCGACATCCCGGTGGTGTTCTTCTGCCAGAACAATTTCTGGGCGATCTCCGTTCCCGGCAAGATCCAGTGCTCGGCACCGACGCTTGCGCAGCGCGGCATCGCATACGGCATGGAATGCATGCAGTGTGACGGCAACGACATCTTCGCCGTCGTCAAGACCGTGCGCGACGCGGCGAAGATCGCCCGCACGAAGTCGCGCCCGGTGTTCATCGAAGCCGTGACCTATCGCCTCGGCGATCACACGACCGCGGATGACGCGCGCCGGTATCGCGACCAGGCGGAAGTCGACATGTGGAAGCAGCGCGATCCGCTGATCCGCGTGCGGCAGTACCTCAAGGAAAAGAAGCTCTGGAACGATTCGAAAGAAGCGGCGCTCAAGGAAAAGGCCGAGCGCGAAGTCAACGCCGCCGTCGAGCGGGCGGAGAACATCGCCCCGCCGGACCGCGCCGACTTCTTTGATTACATGTACGCGGAGCTGAACGACGACCTGCGCATGCAGCGCGACACGATGCACACCCATTCACTCGGCGAAGATCCGTCGCAGATTGAGGTGGGGGAGGCTGATGCAAGAGTTCATGCAGTCACTTCTGAAACCGACGTCTGACAGGCGAAGCATCTGAATCCATCCCCCGCCCAGCCCACAACTGACCTCAACGCCTCCTGCATCAGCCTCCCCCACCTCTACGTCCTCTGTGCCTCTCCGCCCAATGGCCAATCTCACACTCGTTCAAGCAATCAATCTCGCCCTTGTCCAAGAGATGGAGAAGGACGACCGCGTCATCATCCTCGGCGAGGATGTCGGCCCCAACGGCGGCGTGTTCCGCGTCACCGAGGGGCTGCACAAGCGCTTCGGCGCGCATCGCGTCGTCGACAGCCCGCTGGCTGAGAGCGGCATCATCGGCACGTCGATCGGTCTCGCGATGGCCGGGCTGCGACCGGTGCCCGAGATCCAGTTCGACGGTTTCCTTGGACCTGCATACGACCAGATCTGCTCGCACGCTGCGCGGATGCGCACGCGGACGCGCGGTGCGTTCACGGTGCCGCTGACGATCCGCATTCCTGTCGGCGGCGGCATTCACGCGCCGGAGCTGCACAGCGACTCGCCGGAGGCGATCTACGCACACACGCCCGGCCTGAAGGTGGTGATGCCGAGCTCGCCGTACGACGCGAAAGGTCTGCTGATCGCGGCGATCCGTGATCCAGATCCGGTGATGTTCTTCGAACCGAAGCGGATCTACCGCGCGTTCCGCGAAGAGGTGCCGGAAGACGAGTACACGCTACCGATCGGCAAGGCCCGCACCGTCTGCGAAGGCGACGAGATGACCATCGTCTCGTGGGGCGCGTCGGTGATCCAGTGCATGCAGGCGATCGAGAAGAGCGATCGATCGATCGAACTGATCGATCTGCGCACGATCTATCCGTTCGACATGGATGCGGTGGAAGCGAGCGTCACAAAAACCGGCCGATGCGTCATCGTGCACGAGGCGCCAAAGACGTGCGGCTTCGGAGCGGAGATTGCGGCGCGGATCATGGAACGATGCTTCTTGTCGCTCGAGGCGCCAGTGCAGCGGGTCACGGGCTTCGACACGATCATGCCGTACTACAAGCTCGAACTGGAATACCTGCCGGACACGGCGCGGATCGAGCGGGCGATCGCGGATGTAGCGGCGTATTGAACGGATTCAATGCAGAGGCACAGAGGACAGGGAGGGCCACAGAGGATTGCTCGAGGGGGAGGCTTAGGAGGTAGAAATCGAGGGTACGTGCTTGACATCTGACTGAGCGGGCGATCGGGTGTGCTATCGAGGTTCATCGACACCTGGGTCCGGGGTTGTTGGAGTCGATCTATCAGCGGTGTCTTGTTGCCGAGTTGCTCGCGAATGACTTTCAAATCCGTCAGCAGGTGACAGTCCCCATCGTTTACAAGGGTCAGGTGCTAGAGTCGGCCTTGCGACTTGACCTACTTCTGGACAATGCCGTCATCATCGAGGTAAAGAGCGTCGCGAGGATAGCGCCTGTCTTCGAAGCGCAACTTCTCAGCTACCTTCGTCTCACCGGTTTCCGAGTAGGACTGCTCATCAATTTCAATGTCCCCGCGTTGCGGCACGGAGTGCGTCGAATTTCAAACTGACTCCTCTGTGGCCCTCGTACGTGCTCTGTGCCTCTCCGTTGAACTCCCATGGCTGGACTCAAGCAACCAACCGACAAATCGCACTTCCTCCTCCCCGATCTCGGTGAGGGCATCCATGAAGCCGAACTGATCAAGTGGCGCGTGCAGCCCGGTCAGGTCGTGAAGGCCATGGACATCCTTGCTGAGATGGAAACTGACAAGGCGCTCGTCGAAGTGCCGAGTCCTTGGGCCGGCAAGATCAGGGAGCTGTGCGGCAAGGAAGGCGAGATCCTGAACGTCGGCAACGTGCTCGTGAAGTACGACATCGGCAGCTCGGCTGCGGCACCCGCGGCGAACACTGCAGGCCCGTCCGCACGACCTGCGTCGCCGCCGCCTCCGCCGGTCACGTCTGCCGAGACCGGAGCGGGACGGCCGACGCCGACCACGGCGAAAGCAAGTACGACGCCGACGCCCGCTGCGAAGGAGTCGGAAGACGCCGGCACCGTAGTCGGCAACGTCTCCGGCACGCTGAGCGTGAGCGACCGCTTCGCCCGCCGTGCGGCGGAGCACGCTGACGCTTCAACGTCCAACGGCAAAGCGCTTGCGACACCCGCCGTGCGCCGCATCGCCCGCGAACTCAAAGTCGATCTGACCCGCGTCGAGCCGACCGGCCGCGGTGGCCGCGTCACCGCCGGCGATGTCGAGCGCGCCGCGACGGAGCGCCCGGCGGCAGGCGCCCGGACGGCGACGCCCGCGCGTTCGGCACCGGTCGAGCGTTCAGCGGCGCCCGCGCCGGTTATTTCCGGGGACGGAATCTCCGCACGGATTCCGTTCCGCGGCGTGCGCCGCAAGATCGCGCAGGCGCTCGAGAACTCGATCAAAACCGCGGTGCACTTCACGGTCGTCGATGAAGCGGACGTGACCTCACTCGAGAAGAAGCGGAAGGAATACTCGACGGTCCTCGGACAGAAGCTGTCGCTCCTCCCCTTCATCATGCTCGCAGTGACGAAGGCGCTGAAGAAGCATCCGACCGTCAACTGCAACGTCGACGACGCGAACGAAGAGATCCTAATCAAGAGCGTGATCAATCTCGGCTGCGCGGTCGACACTGATCACGGCCTGATGGTGCCGGTGATTCACGGCGCCGATCAGCACAGCGTGGTGCAGCTCGCCGACGCCGTGAAGGATCTCGCGGCGAAGTGTCAGAACCGCACGATCGCCCGCGAGCAGCTCACTGGCGGCACGTTCACGATCTCGAACGTCGGCAGCTACGGCGGCATGTTCGCGACGCCGATCATTAATTATCCCGAGATCGCCATCCTCGCGGCCGGCCGCGCGAAGGAGCGCGTGCTCGTGAAGAACGGACAGTTCTACGCCGGCATGGTGCTGCCGCTGTCGTTGTCGTGCGATCATCGCGTGATCGACGGCGCGGAGGGCGCGCGGTTTTTGAACACGGTGGTGAAGCTGCTGGAGGATCCGGCGGCGCTGGTGGGGTGAATCGCCAACACAGTGAAGGGGCTCTTGGACACGTGGCTCTTGGACACGTGGCTCT
>JAWXBD010000205.1:0-15662 GCA_034439815.1 Phycisphaerae bacterium | reverse complement strand
TGCGCCGCGTCTTACGAATCGCGCCCGTTCGGCTGCCGCTCGGCGATGCCGATGGGTCAGGCGCTGGCACTGTGTCCCGACGCAGTTGTCGTGCCGCCGCGATTTGAGCGCTATCACGAACTCTCGACGAAGCTCATGGACATCATCGAGAGCTGTTCGCCGCTCGTCGAATCGCTCTCGCTCGACGAGGCGTTCGTCGACGTCACCGGATCGGCGCGACTGCTCGGCGACGGCATTGCGATCGCCGAGCGCATCCGTCATCGCGTTCGCTCGGAACTTGGGCTGACGTGTTCCGTCGGTGTCGCTCCGAACAAGTTCGTCGCCAAGATCGCGAGTGACCTCAAGAAGCCCGGCGGCATCGCCGTCATTCCTCCCGATGGACTCGCCGATCATCTCGCGCCGCTCGCGATCGAGCGCATGTGGGGTGTCGGACCAGTGGCCGCACAGCAGTTCCATCGGATCGGCGTGCGCACTTTTGGCGATCTGCAGCAGATGGATGAAGCCGAACTCATCGGCTTCATGGGTGAGCATGCCGGGCACTGGAAGCGGCTCGCCGTCGGCGATGACGTCCGCGAAGTGCACATCGATCGCACTGCTGCAAGCGTCGGTCACGAACAGACCTTTGGTGAGAATCTTCGATCCGTGGACGAGGTCGAAGCGCATCTGCTCGGCCAAGCGGAGGACGTTGCGGCGCGCCTTCGCCGCAAGCAGCTCAAGGCGACACGGCTGACTGTCAAGATCCGCTTCGGCGATTTCAAGACCATCACGCGCTCAACGACGCTGGACGAACCGACGGATCGGAGCGATATGCTCCGTGCGACCGCCCGCGCCTTGCTGCGCGCGTGGGCAGCAACGGAATTCAAGCCGGTGCGCCTCATCGGCTGCACGAGCAGCGGCCTCGTTGAAGGCGCGGAGCAGCTCGCACTCTTTCGTGATCCTGACGATGCGAAGCACCGCACGATCGATCGCGTGGCCGACGCCATTCGCTCGAGGTTCGGCAAGGGGGCGATTGCAACGGCGCGCGGCCTGGGCCTCGACGAGTACCGAGGGATGAAGAGCGAGCGCGGGCAGCGAGGCCGGCTCGAAGACGATTGAGCAAAGGCCCCAACCGACTTCAGACACCGACTTCAGAATGCACTGTTGCAGCATCCGACGCGTCTCTGCCGATCTCTGTCGCATGCCGACTGACCCTGCTGCCATTGCCGGCTGGATACCTGCTGTCGTCTTTCCGCTGGCGACGGCGCTGCAGCTCATCGCGATCGTGCGGCGCAAGAGCGCGGAGGGCGTGTCGCTGACGTCGTGGTCGCTGTTCGCCTTTGCGAATCTCTGCATGTACGTTTACGTCGGCAAGTACGCAGAACCGCAGGCGATTCTCTCCGGTCTCGGCACCGCATCGCTCAACATTGCGATCGTCATCGTGGCGCTGAAGTACCCCAGAGAAAAATCTCCTCCGGCGCCGGGAGCGTCGTGATCTTGCCGAGACGCTGGAGCTGCTGGGCAGTGTTGCTCCACCGCTCGGCCGTCATCGCGCCGAGGCCGAGCCGTTCCGTGTCCGGCGACTCGATCAGCGGCTGCTGCCGCTTGGCCGCAATGTCCATCGCTTCCTTCGTCATGGCCGGATTCATTGCCGCCATGACAGCGTTCGTCGGCGCGGGGTCTTTGAGATAGCGCTCCCATCCGCGCTGCAACGCCCGCCGCACCTTCGCACACGTTTCTGGATTCGCTTTCGCATACGCCGCGCTTGTCGCGATGACGCCGTTGTATGGATTGAAGCCGCTCTCCTTCACAAGAAAGACCTTCGTCGCAACACCCTGCATCTCGAGCGCGACTGGCTCCGCAAAGACGAAGCATTGCTGCGCAAGGTTTGAATCTGCAGCGAAAAGCGCGATGCTCCCGCCGTGCGGAACAATCTTGAGCGACGCGCCGCCGAACTTCTCGTTCAGCATCGTCACCCATGAGAGATTCGCTTCACATGCGACGGTGGCGTCGGACTTCCAGAGCTCCTCGAGTGACGCGAACGGACTCGTCGCGTGCACCATCACAGCCATCGGATCGTCCTGATAGATCGCATAGATGCCGACGAGCTCGCCGCCCGCTTCGCCCAGCGTCAGGATCTGCTCGCCGCCGACGACTGCAAATTCCACACGCCCGCTCGCCGCCAGCTGTGGCGCAGCGACGCCGGGACCGCCCTTGATGATCTCGACCTGCAGACCTTCGTCGCGAAAGAATCCCGCGGCATCGGCGGCGTAGATCCCGCCGAACTCGGGCTCAGGCACCCAGTTCAGCTGCAGGCGGATCGTTGAGGGCGCCGGTTCGGAAGGCGACGCGTCGCGGCAACCCGCCAACACCCAGCACGCCATGATCGTGAACGCGATGCGGAGAATCCTGCTCATCGCCGCATGCTAAAGGATTCGGACCGTCACGCCGCATATCGGCGGGCGGCCACATGCGCGGCGCCGTTTACGATGCCGAAGAGTGCGAAGCCGACCAGCGACGCAAGCGCTACCGCCGCAAACACCTTCTCCGTCCGGAACTCGCGCAGACTCGTCATGATCACGATGCCGAGCGGTGCGCTGGCGCCGCCAAAGCCGGCGACAAACTCGCCGACCACCGCGCCGATCGTCGCGAGTCCCGCCGCGATGCGGCAGCCCGTCAGCATCGACGGCACGGCCGACGGGAGACCGAGTTTGAACCAGCGCTGCCATCGTGTCGCGTGGTGCAGCGTGAATAGCTCGTCCAGATGCGGATCTGCCGAGCGCAAGCCGCTCAGGGTGTTGGCGATGACCGGAAAGATCGCGACGACCGCGCTTGACGCGATGACGGTGCGGATTCCGTTGCCAAGCCAGATGACGAGCAGCGGCGCTATCGCAACGAGCGGCACCATCTGAAAGAGCAGCGTGAGCGGATACAGCCCGCGCTCCAGGCGGCGCGATGTGCTCAGCAGACTTCCGATGACGATGCCCAGTACCGCAGCGATGAGAAACCCTGCGAGCGTGGCCGATGCGGTGCGCATCGTGCTCATCGCCAGCGCCGCGCGATCGTCCCACAGCGCGACGGCGACGCGGCTCGGCGGCGGCAGCAGATACGCAGGAACATTCATTGCGCGAACCGCGATCTCCCACAGGAGCAGCGCAGCTGCTATCGCGATCAATGGCGGAAGCAGGGCGAGCGATCGGTGTTTCATGCGCGGGACTCGCGAATACCCCGCTGCAGCGCGAGCGACAGAACCCGCACATACGCGTTGAACTCGTCGGATACGCGAACAGCAGCGTCGTGTGCAGCAAGTTCGATGGTGCGCTCGAGCAGGATGCGCGCAGGGCGCGGCGAGAAAACAACAGCGCGCGTGGAGAGGAACACCGCTTCCGTGATCGAATGCGTCACGAGCACCGCGGTGAATCGATCCTCCACCCACAATTGATGCAGTTCGTCATCCAGCTCCTGGCGCGTCACGTCATCGAGCGCTCCAAACGGCTCGTCGAGCAGCATGAGACGTGGTCTGGTGACAATCGCCCGTGCCATCGCGGCGCGCATGCGCATTCCGCCAGACAGCTGATGCGGACGGCGGGTTGCGGCGTCGTCGAGCCCCATGCGCCGGATTGCCGCCATTGCACGTTCCCGCCGTTCCCCGATGGGAACGCCGTCGAGCTCAAGCGGCAGTTCCACGTTGCCAACGACATCACGCCACGGCAGCAGCCGCGGCTCCTGAAAGCAGAACGAAATGCCGCGCAGCGCAACAGCGGCCGCAATGGGTCCTCGTGCGTCGAGATACTCGACTCGTCCGGATTCCGGCTGATCAACGCCCGCCAGCATGCGCAGCAGCGTCGTCTTGCCACATCCGCTCGGTCCGATCAGGGCGACAAACGATCCAGCGTCCACCTGCAGCGCGACATCACGAACAGCTTCGACATCACCAAAGCGCCGCGAAACACCATGCGCCACAATTGCGAACGGCTGCAAGATCGTCTCAGCGCGTGCGACGGGCGGCATGCAACAAAGCATACGGCCACAAGCCCACGCGCTGCAGGAAGCCCTAGAACGCGATGCCGAGCCGCATCGTGAACACGATCGGGTCTTCGGCGTCATCGCCACCGGCATTCGTGAAGAACTGAATGTCCGGCGTGAACGTGATCGCGGGCGTCACCTGCATCGCATAGAACAGTTCGACGACGGTCTCCGAGTCATCCAGGCCCAGCGACGGTGCACCCGAGTATTGGACGTTGCCCACGTAGATTCCCATCTTGTCGCTGTCACGGCCCGGAAATGTTCCGTGCAGCGCGGCCCCGCTGCCAAACTGCACGCGCGTGATGACCGTCGAAGGATCGGCGTAGTTCACCTGGCCAAAGAGCCAGACTCCGCGTGTGTCATCGACGCCGCCATCAGTCGGCGCGAACAGTCGAGCCTCGGCCATTCCGTACAGGCCGTAGGTGCTTTCTGTTCCACTGCCATCGAAGCGCTCGAAGTCGCGCGAGTCGTACCAGCCGCCGCCGGCGATGCGAAGGTCGCGCACGGGACCGAGTTCCTTGCATGTGAACCCCATCTCGCCCACGGCCCAGACGCCATCGTCAAAGAGATCGTCCTGCAGAAACTGATCGCGCACGAACGTCGCGTTGAATACACCGCCGCCGACGTAGAAGTGCTCGCACGGGTTGACGAAGATGAGTCCGCCCAGACTCCCGTAGGGATAGGTCGGAACGGTCTGCCAAGTCGTCGGCATGAGCGACGCAA
This sequence comes from Phycisphaerae bacterium, assembly GCA_034439815.1. Classification (GTDB taxonomy): domain Bacteria; phylum Planctomycetota; class Phycisphaerae; order Phycisphaerales; family SM1A02; genus JAEUIT01. The sequence continues at coordinate 10,937 of JAWXBD010000205.1, read as the reverse complement.
GGTTGAGGTATCCCGCAGTGGCGTTCAGATAGCCGAACTCCGTCGTGGGATCGATCTTCCCGACCTTGCCGCGCAGCACGCCGTCGAAGAGTTCTTGCTGGTACCAGGCGTTCGCAATCTGAAACGTGCTTCCTTGGATCTCGATCGTCGAGCTCCATTGGGTCACAGGCACGAACGAGCCGCCGTTCGTCGAGTCACTCGACGCGACGTCAAGGTAGAACGTTCCCCCCTTCAGTCCGAAGAGCGGCTCGGTCTCCAGCGTCACGTTGAGATCAAAAATGTTTCGACTGACCCACTTGCGCGAAAAGGCATCGCTGATCGCATCGGCCCACTCGATGGTGAAGGATCCTTCGACGGTCACACCGCGCTCTTCGAGTGACGTACGGGCGCCCGCCCAGTCACCGGTGAGGCGAGACCATTCCCAGATCGGCCTGCCGCCGAACCACTCTCGCTGGGACGGATCGACTGGCGCTGGACGCGCGGTATCGACAGCGCCGCGCGTCTGGCCCGGCAACTCCGCAGGGATTCCGCCTGCCGCGGCGGGAGCGATCACCTCGATCGCATCGTCCAATCCGCCACCAGCTCCTGCGACCGTGTCGTTCGGGGGCGCTGCAACAGAAGCCGCTGCCAACGCCGAGACGAAGCTTGAGACAAGAAGCGCCACCGCCGGATCACATCGCATCTGTTGCATGAAAGGCCCCACCGGAGGACACCTGCCCTCGACCCGCGGTGATCGCCTACAGCGAAGTCCACGGACGCGTACCCGGGGATCGGGCCGATCGATGGCCCGCTTCAGCGGATCGACCAATGTTGCGCCGCACGCTCGAAATGCAGCTTCCGGCCGCGCAGGGACCGAGTACCATCGCCCCTCCTTTTGAACGGGTCATTGATGGGTCACGAAACGCTTTTTGGATTCGCGGAGTACTGGTGGCTGTACGCGAGCTTTCTTGCGCTCGTGCTCGTCCTGCTGGGACTCGACCTGGGTGTCTTCAACCGCACCCCGCACGACATCTCAATCGCCAGCGCGACTCGCTGGACCATATTCTGGGTGTCGCTTGCGGTCGTCTTCAATCTACTGCTTTGGTGGTGGGTGCATCACGAGCTGTTGAAGCCGGAACGCCAAGAGGCGCTCCTGGCGAGCGGCTACGGCACGCCAGTCGAAGCCGCCCGACGGCTGGCGCTCGAGTTTCTCTCCGGCTACATCGTCGAGATGTCGCTATCCGTCGACAACCTGTTTGTCTTCATCATTCTCTTCAACTACTTCGCCGTTCCGTCCAAGCTGCGCCACCGCGTTCTCTTTTACGGCATTCTCGGCGCACTGATCTCACGCGGCATTTTCATCGCTGTCGGCAGCATCCTCTTCCAGTTCTACTGGGTCGTGATCGTCTTCGGCGCGTTCCTCGCCTTGACCGGTCTGAAGCTGCTGTTCACCGACACCGAAGGTGGCACCGACCCCGGGCGTAATCCGGTGATACGGCTGTTGAACCGTTACCTGCCGGTCACCGACGGTTACCGCGGCAATCACTTTGTCGTCGTCGAGCATGGCAAGCGGTTTGTGACGCCGCTCTTCATCACGCTTGTGGCTGTGGAAATCACCGACATCGTGTTCGCCGTCGATTCCATCCCCGCGATCTACGGCATCACCCGTGAACCGCTCATCGTGTTCACGTCGAATGTGTTCGCGATCTTGGGTCTGCGTTCAATGTTCTTCGTGCTCGCCGGCGCGATGGACCGCTTTTATCTGCTGAAGTACGGGCTCGGCATCGTCCTGCTCTTCGTCGGGCTCAAGATGACCGTGCTCTATCACCTGTTCGAAGACAAGCATTTCCCCACGACGTGGTCATTGGCCATCATCGCCGGGACGATCGGGACGACGCTCGTGTTGAGTCTGATGTATCCGAAGCATGTCGACCCGCCGACGCCAGACGAGAGACCGGCGGATTGACTCGTCGTTAGACTGTGGCGATGGATCTCATGCATGAGTTTCTGCGCCTCTTCCGTGAACTCGACGTGCTCCTCGCGGAGTTCGTAGCGAAGTACGGCGCGTGGACGTACGCGATCCTGTTCCTCATTGTGTTTGCTGAAACCGGCCTGGTTGTCACGCCGTTTCTCCCTGGTGACTCGCTGCTGTTCGCCGCCGGCGCGCTGTGCGTTCACGGCGGACTTTCGGTGTGGAAGCTCGGCGCGCTGCTGTTCGTGGCAGCGGTGCTCGGCGACACCGTGAACTATCACATCGGGAAGTACATCGGACCGCCCGCATTCAGCGGTCGGTTTCGCTTTCTCAAGCGGGCGCATCTCGTGCGCACCCAGGCGTTCTTTGAGAAGTACGGCGCGAAGGCGATCGTGCTGGCCCGGTTTGTGCCGATCGTTCGGACATTCGCCCCGTTCGTCGCCGGTGTCGGCTCGATGAACTATTCAACATTTCTTGTTTACAACGTAGTGGGTGCGGCCGTGTGGATCGGCCTCTTTCTCGGCGCGGGATATCTGTTCGGCAATCTCCCGTGGGTGAAGGAGAACTTCAGCAAGGTGATCCTCATCATCATCGTGGTCAGCATTCTTCCCATTGCATTTGAATGGTGGAAGGCACGACGTGCGGCACGCGTGATAATCCGGGCCGAGGACAGCGCATGAAGTGGTTCGCTCTCAAGATGCTCTTCGGCGATGTTGCGAAGTTCTATGGCATCTTGCTGGGGCTCACGTTCGCATCGCTGCTCATTTCACAGCAGAGTTCGATCTTCGTCGGTCTCATGAGCCGCACCGTCGGATTCGTGCGCGACACCGGACAGGCCGACCTCTGGATCTTCGATCGTGACAAGCTCTTCGTCGACGACCAGAAGCCTCTGCGCGACACCGAAGTCGACCGCGTGCGCTCGGTCTCGGGCGTGGCATGGGCGGTGCCGCTCTTCAAGGGACTGCTCTCGGCGAAACTTCCCAGCGGTGAGCGCGAGACCTGTGATGTCATCGGCATCGACGACGCGACGCTGATCGGCGGTCCGCCGACCATGATTGAAGGGCGCATCGAGGATCTGCGGCGACCCGAAGCGATCGTGATCGACGAGACCAGTCGTGCTGGAAAGCTCGCGCTTCCCGCAGAGCTCGCCCCAGGTGACGTGCTGTTTGACTTCGATCCCAATGACCGGTCCGTAGTGCGCCGTCCGATGCAGGTGGGCGACGTGCTCGAGCTGAACGAGCGCCGTGCCGTTGTCGTCGGCATCGCACGCACCACCCCCACGTTTCAGAATCAGCCCGTCATCTACACGACGTATAGTCGGGCCAAGCAGTTCGCGCCGGCCAACCGGCGCACGGCCTCGCTCGTTCTGGTGAAGGCGCTCGACGGCGTCGATCCGTCGGAACTCGCGCGGCGCATCGAGGCCGACACCGGGCTGCTTGCGATGACGCCGGATGAGTTCTCCTGGCGCACGCTGGATTACTGGGTGTCGCAGACGGGCATTCCGATCAACTTTGGCATCGCCATCATGCTGGGATTTCTCGTCGGCGTCGCGATCGCCGGCCAGATGTTCTACAACTTCACGCTCGACAATCTGAAGTACTTCGGCGCGATGAAAGCGATGGGCGCGAGTACACAGCGGCTGCTCGGGATGGTCGCGCTGCAGGCATCAGTCGCCGCGTTTCTTGGACTGGGCATCGGGCTCGGGATGACGTCGCTCTTCGGATTGAACGTGGCGGGCGATCGTCTCGCGTTTCGCATGGTCTGGCAGATTCCGGTGATCACCGCGGTTGCAGTCGTGATCATCTGCGTCGGCAGCGCGGTGCTGTCCATGATCCGCGTCGTACGTCTGGATCCCTCCGAGGTATTCAAGACATGACGCCGGATCCTGGCGCGGGCAGCGTGGCGATCCGGCTGCGCGGCGTTACCAAGACGTTCGGGCGAGGCGACAACGCCGTGCCCGCGCTGCGCGGCGCCGATCTGGATGCGATGTACGGTCACGTAACGTTTCTCGTCGGGCCGTCGGGCTGCGGCAAAACCACGCTGATCTCGATCGTTGCCGGACTTCTGCACCGCGACGGTGGCGAGCTCTCAGTGCTGGGCGAAGATCTCAGCACCATGTCGCGTGGCGTCCTGACCCGCTGGCGCAGCGAGAACGTCGGCTTCATCTTTCAGGCGTTCAACTTGATCCCGCAGCTCACGATCGCTGAGAACGTCTCGGTGCCGCTGGTCATTCGCGGCGCCCGACGAAGGGACGCGGTGCGCAAGGCCGCTGAGATTCTCGAGAAGATGGGGCTCGGGGGACGCGAGCGTTCGAGTCCGAACAAACTTTCCGGCGGCCAGCAGCAGCGCGTCGCGATCGCCCGCAGTCTCGTGCACGATCCGCACATTCTCGTGTGCGACGAACCGACGAGCGCGCTCGATGCCAGCGTCGGCCGGCGTGTGATGGAGCTGATCGCGGGCGTGGCCCGCCAACCTGACCGCGCGGTGCTCGTCGTCACGCACGACGATCGTATCTTTCCATTCGCGGATCGCATCGTTCACATGGACGATGGCCGCGTGACGCAGACCGAGGACCGTCGATGATTTCTCTCCGCTTCATCGTGCTGCCGGCGCTGGCCATCACCGGGTTCGTGCTCGCTGCGTACACCGTGCAGAAGCAGAATCGGCCGGTTGAACCGCCGCCCATTCCCGTACCCCCGAATGCGTCGCCGTTCGTGGGGCGCATCGCCGGCATCGGCAGCGTCGAGCCGTCGTCGGAGATCATTCAGATCGGCGCACCGCAGGGCGGACTCATCGAGCTCATGGCTGTCATCGAAGGACAGCGAGTGCGCGCCGGCGAAACGCTCTTCGTGCTCGATCGTCGCGAGGCGCTGGCGCGCACGGCGACAGCGGAAGCGGACCTGCGCGTTGCCCAGGCGAATCTGGCCAACGTGGAGTCACGGCCGCGCGTCGAAGATGTCGCGCGCGCGGAAGCACAGCTCCTCAGCCGCAAGGCGGCGCTGGACGACGCAAAGGGCAGGCTCCAGCGGCTCGTCGAAATCGGTGCCAGTGCTGTGGTCACTGCGAACGAACTTCCCACGCTTGAGTTTCAGGTTGCATCATGGGCCGCGCAAGTCGCCGAGGCCGACGCTGATCTCGCACAGGTGAAGCGCGGCGCGTATCCCGAGGAGCTCGATCAGTCTCGTGCACAGCTCGCGCTCGCGACAGCGCAGCGAGACGAGGCGCACACCGCTCTTGATCGACTCACGGTCACGACGCCGACCGATGCGACAGTGCTCTCGGTCGCAATCCGGCAAGGCGAGTACGCTCCGGCCGGACCGCAGGCATCAACGCTTGTCGCCGTTGGATCGCTCGATCCACTGCATCTCCGTGTCGAGATCGACGAGCTTGACGCATGGCGCTTTGCGGAAGGCGCGCGGGCAGTCGCCATGCTGCGCGGCACCGAGAAGCGGCAGTTCGCGCTCCGGTTCGTCCGCGTCGTTCCGCAGGTGGTGCCCAAGCGGACGCTCTCGGGCGATATGGGCGAGCGCATGGACACACGCGTGATGCAGGTGATTTATGCAATCGAGGGCGGCTCCGCGACTACAAGCGCAGGCGATCGCGCAGGACTGCAATCGAGGCTGCTCGTCGGCCAGGTGCTCGACGTCTTTATCGAACGTGATCACGGCTCGTGATAGGCGTCGGAGGCGCGACCGCGTCGCCGTTGCGGCTGCTGTCGCGGGGCGGTCCGAACGCGAACGTCACAATCACGGCCGCGACGATGAGCACCATGGCGAGCGCCTCGTTCCAGCGCGGCACCTCTTTGAAAGTGACCCACGCGAAGCCAAGGAAGACACAGAGCGTGATCACTTCCTGCAGGATCTTGAGCTGAGCGAGCGTGAACGTGCCGTGACCGAGTCGGTTCGCCGGCACCTGCAGGCAGTACTCGAAGAACGCAATCCCCCAGCTGACCAGGATCGCGATCCACAGTGGAGAGCTCTTGAATTTCAGATGGCCGTACCACGCATACGTCATAAAGACGTTGGACGCGAGCAACAGCAGCACGGTCGGCACGACGTCGGGAAGTGGAGTGGGCACGGCGCGGAGTATCGTCGGAAAGTGTGAAGTATGAAGGAAGAAGGAGGAAGTGCAGAGTGCACGACTGGCCCTCCGACCTTCATCCTTCTTACTTTTCACTTCTTCCTTCGCCCGCTCGACTCGCTACGGCACGCGCGCCAAAAGCAGCCGCCGCGGGCCGACCGCCTCGTGAGAGGCAGCGACCCGCGGCAGTTCGCTTCCGATCCGTTGTGCAGTCACCCGGCTTACTGGGCCACGCAGGCCTATTGAGCCAGATACACCGCGTCGAGCGCCTTCTGGACGCGCTTCTGCATGTCACTCAGATGCGGCGCGCTGTATCCGTCGAGGCCGCCGGCCTTGACGGCGCCGTCCAGCTTCACCTTGAGCTGTTCGAGCTGGTAGAGCGCCTGCTGCCGCACCGTGCGCGGCATCGCGGCGTTGCCCGTGCCGATTCTGATGAGACGGTCGGTGTAGTCCGCCTGAAGATTGCGGCGGAACTGCGTGATCATCGGATTGCGATCCGAGTACGAGCCGCGCGTCCCGTTGCCGAGCTCCTTGTAGATCTCCTCGTTCAGGCTCTTCATGAGCTCGGGCAGCGTGAGCGCGTCCTCGCCGGGCTTCGTGCGCGCCTCGTTGTCCAGCACTCGTGACAGTACTTCGGGGTTGACGAGCAGTGTCAATGCCAGACTCTGCGTCGCGGACACCTGGTCGTTGATCGGCCACGCCGACTGTGACTGCCCCGGACCACCCCACTTCTCGAGTGACATCTTGTTGACGAGATCGGGCGACAGTCCGTACGCCTCGTCGCGAAACGCATGCTCGATCACAAACTTGAGCGCCGCCCGCTGCATTGCCGGATCGCAGGGCACGAGCGGATCACCTGTGTTGGCATCGCCCTTCTTGACGCGATTGACGTGCGTGCCGCCGACCCACCCGCCCATCATGTCGATCATCTGCCGCTGCTTGTTCAGCGTCTTCTGATAGCCCTTGCGGACGCGCTCCCACGAGTCGCCGTCCTTGACGTACTTCTCGAGCAGGTTCCCGCGAAGTTTGTTGCAGAGTTCAATGCTCGCGTTGGCCCATTCGTGCGGATCCTTCGAGAAGTCGTATCGACGGGCGAGCGGATCCGGACCGCCAGTGTCCTCGTCGGTGAGATACATGTGTCCCGGCTCGCCGACCCTCGCCACTACTTTCGTGGGGTCATCGAACGTGTATCCGTACTCGATGGCCCACAGGTCGTAGATCCCGATGCCGGTCATCGCGAAGTCGCCCTGCACTGCTTCAGGATCAACGTTGAAGTTGGTGCCGATGTAATCCATCACCGACGCGGCGTACGGCTTCTTGCCCTTGATCTCGGGCGAATTGATTTCCTTCAGCGTGTAAAGACTGGACGCCTTGAAGTTATGCCGCAGGCCGAGCGTGTGACCGACTTCGTGCGCAATGAGATGCGCGAGCTGAACCGACACGAAGCTCTCGGGGACGCCGTCGAGGATGTCTTCCTTGGGCGTGGAGGGCGCGGTGGGCTTCGGATCGCCTTCCTTGGGGTCCTTGGGGTCCGTCGGATTCTTCGGAGCGTCTTCGTCCTTCGGCGCATCGCGGCCGACGTCCCCGATCAGGCCGAGCATCTCCATCTGCATGTTCGCGAACGCCATGTCCATGGCGAGGCCTTGCGCGGCGAAGCACTGCGCTCCGCACGCGTGCGCGGGGGCTCCGTGCTTCGAGTTGGCGCTGAGCATCTGCAGAGCTTCGTCAAATTCCGGTCGACCGACGAGGAGCGAATCCTTGCGGCTGTCTGCGGGATCGGGATCGCCCGCTGCGGCGCGAGCGCTGCGATTCTGCATTTCGGCTTCGCGATCGAGCGGCGGGAGCATCTGAAGACGTGGATCCCAATCCGGGTGCTGTTCAAGCCAGATCAGCGTCGACGCTGAGAGACTCATCGCCATGTCGAGAGGCCGCTCGTCATACCAGTTGTAAAACGCGCGGATCCAGCCGTCGGTGAGCACGATGTCGGCGTCGAGAATCTGCCCGGTCAGCGGGTTGGCGCGGCTCGGCCCGATTGCCGTAGCGACGTCGTTGTTGAGCCAGCGGACGAAGTTGTAGCGGCAGTCTTCCGGATCCTTGTCCATGTGCGCGCCGGTGACTTCGTCCTGCTGATTGACTTCGATCGCGTTGTCAATGCCGACGCGCCGGAACGCCTCGTTCCACTGCAGGATGCCGTCACGAACATAGCGGCGATAGCGCACGGGCACCGTGTGCTCGACATAGAACACGATCGGTTCCTTGGCCGGCGAGATGGTCAGCTTCGGATCGCGCTTCTGCAGGTCCCAGCGGTTGATGTAGCGGACCCAGTTGGTCTCGGTTCCATACTGGCCGAGATCGCGGTAATCGGTCAGGAAGTATCCGACGCGGTCGTCAGCCACGCGCGGCCGGTACGACGTGCTGTCGGGGATCACCGAGATCGAGTAGTGCACCGTCTTGTAGTTGCCCGACTGATCGGGCGCTTCGATCGCCAGCTCGAGATTCTGCGGGAACGACTTGGCCTTCGCGATTTTCGCTAGACGCTGATTCAGGTTGATGCCTGCGAGCTGCGCGGACTGACCGATGAGCACCGCATCGAGATCGATGACGGGCATTCCCGTCGGACCATTGGCGACGATCGGCACATCGAACAGCACACGGTCGGTGAAGATGCGCTTGACGGAGTCTTTGCTGGTCTGCTCGCCCGTGCTGCGAACTCCAATCTGCGGTTCGACGAGCGCCAGTCGATTGCCGTACTGGCGCCAGAACACGTAGCGGGCCGGCCCTTGGAGTCCGGAGAAGATCACGCCGCCTGCAGGCGTCGCGGCGATGAAGAACTTCATCCGATCCCAGCCCTTGGGGAGCTCGGCGAGCAGCTGCTCTTCTTTGCGATTCATGTAGAGCTGAAAGAGTGACGCGCCGTCGGGACTCGACGTCACCTTCTCAAAGCCCTTCGACACTTCGGCGAACGGCGGGAGATCGTTCGCTCCGCGCTTGCCCGGCGCCGCATCAGCCGGCGCGCCGTCTGGCGCACCTGGTGCGGGTTGTTCGGGGGCTCCCGACTGGAACGGAACGGGCGAAGGCGTCGCGATCAGCGCGGCGGCAGTCGTAAGAGCGAGAAAGCTTCCAACAACCAAAGGAGTACGCATAGTGAATGACCTTCCGAAAGGGCTGCCGCGCACCTTGGCCGCAGCTAAAGGGGCACGCTGAGGTAAATCCCGCACGTCCTGTGATCGATTCATGAGGCGACGGGCTGCGCAGGAAACTGGAGAGGGGGCGAACTGGCTCCGCACACACGGGAAATCAGCTGACGATTAATAGGGAGGGTACCCGCAGCAGGACGAGGAGTTGCGGGCTGGGCGACCGGCAGGGGCGGTTTCAGGAGAGACAAAAAGCCCGCGACGCAGTTCGTCGCGGGCTCTGAGAGTGCAGTCGCCAGCATGTCGTGAAGCAGTCGGGCCTTATGCCGGAGGCTTACGGACAGGGGCTTACGGACAGCCGCCCCACGCACCCAGGAGGGTTGCAAGGTCAGACGCATCCGTGGTGCCATCGCCATTCAGATCCCCGCCGCTCGAACCCCACGCACCGAGCAGGATCGCAAGATCGCTCGCGTCGACGGCACCGGAATTGTTGATATCACCGACGCATTCCTGACCGCCGCCGCCGCCGACCACGAAGAACTGGTCGCCAGGCAGAAATTTAAAGTTCACGAACCGCGGTTCGCCGAGATTCTCGCTGGGCCCGATGCCCCCGAGCACCTGGTTCGACACAAAGTCGTGACCGCCACCGTTGATGAAAGCGCAGACCTTGATCTCTCCGCCCGCGTAGCCCTCAAGGAGCGCCAGCGGCAGCGCGATTTCGATCCCGGTGGTCACGCCGGCACCGGACGCTGCCTTGGCCCCTCCGATCACGCCTCGAACGTTCGAGTTGTTCAATCCGACCAGCGTTCCGTTGCTGCCGACCAGCACCGCCCGCGCGCCGGCACCACCGGAGCCGATGAACTCGCCGGTGCCGCCACCCTTGGTGAGGATCTGCGCGGTGTTCGCGTACGTGGCAAACGGACCGCCGCCGCAGGTTGCCGTGACATAAAAGTCGGCTTCAAAGCCGGGATCAAAGGTGAGGCCGACGCCGGTGCCATCATCGCCCATGCGATTCAGCCCGTTAAAATCGACGTCAGGATTGTCACCGCGGAGCTGATTCTGCCCACCCGGTCCGAAGTCGATGAACACCTCGAGCTTGTTGAAATTGGACTCAATGTTGCCGGCAAGGAAGAGGTGCAGGGTGTTGCCGACGACCACGCCGTGGCCGACGTCGAGTTCGCTGCCGTTGGCGAAGTCGATCGAGCCCAGGTTGGAGTCGCCAAACTGCGTCATGACGTTCTGGACGGCGAGCGCGGCGCCGTACTCTGCGTCAAGCGAACCATCGACGACAATGTCAGCGTGAACGAGCGCTGCCGCGCCTGCGAAAGCCGCTGCGGCGGCGAGTGAGAATCTTCGTTTCATGGTGCCTTAACCCCTCTGTGCGATACAGCAAGACTTCGAGGCGGATGAGGTATCTCCCCACCTTGGAGAGTCGAACCCCGGCGCCCTGTACCCCGTGGAGCGCGATGTTAGAAAATGCCACGCTTTAGCGTCCGAGCCATCACATAATCGTGGCGTTTCCGGATCCGGTTCTCGGACGACTGGTCCTGCCGACTGTGGCGGTGAGGCCGGGGAGAGAGTCGGGCTTGCGGCGCGATCCCCGTCGCAGTGAGCTGGCGCCAGCTTCGTGGGCAATTGAATCATGCCGCCTCGACGGCTGATGCGGACCCGAGTTCCGTGTCCGCTCATCGAACCCCACTCACCCGCGCGGCGGCTGTTTCGTCTTCCACACATCCGGCAGCCAGTCGCTGAGGTTCTTCTCGCTCGTCCCC
>JAWXBD010000204.1:0-7213 GCA_034439815.1 Phycisphaerae bacterium | reverse complement strand
GGCGGCGCCGGCTTCGAGATCGATCATGTGCAGTACGAAGATCCGGTCGTCAGCGCGTCATCGCAATGGAACGAGCACGACTTCAGCCAAGACGGCAAGCATGACATCCTGTGGTTCAAGCCGTCGAGCGGATCTGCGTCCACGTGGCTCATGAACGGTCTCGTGAAGACGGGCGGCGGTCCGCTGAACGCGGGCGTGCCGGCGACGTGGCAGTTCGAAGGCGTCGGCGCGACGGACGACACAGGCAAGGCATTCCTCTTCTGGCGCGACACGGCGACCGGCCTCTTTCAGGTGTGGAAGCTGAGCAGCAACGAGGTCGAGATCGAAGGCCCGCTCGAAGATGCGCCGCCGCTTGCGAACACCTGGGTCGTGCTCGCGCTCTGCGACATCGACGGCGACATCGACGCGGACATGATTCTGCGCAACTCGACTGACGGTCAGGTCGTCGCGTGGATTCTCGACAATCACAGTCTCGTTGCGATTACGTCGATCGGTTCGAGCAGCGGTCTCACGTTCGTCGCCAAGGCTGACCTCAATGGCGATCGTCGCGATGACCTCGTATGGAAGACCGGCAACGGCACCGTGAGAGCATGGCTCCTGAACGGCGCCGCGATTTGGAAGGACGACGTGATCAGCGGCGCTGGGGTGATGGCATCCACGTGGAATGTGCACGCCGTCGGCGATCTCGACGGCGACGGCTGTGATGATCTCCTTTGGCGGAACAGCACGACCGGATCCGTGAACGCGTGGCGAATGATCGGCAGCGTGAAAGCGAGCGGGGGCGTCATGGCGCCGAACGTCTCGGGCACGTGGCAGATCGCCGGCATGAGCGACCTCGACGGCAACGGCAAGGAAGACGTGCTGTGGAAGCACTCGGGCAATCACAAAGTGCACGGCTGGCTGATGGACGGCCTGCTGCCGACCGCCGGCGGGTTCATCAAGACCACCGGACCGGGCTGGCAGTGCTGCAACCGGTGACGGGGGTGTGAGACGCCGGGTAGGGAAAAGTGCCTGTCCAAAATGTAGGGAAAAGTGCCTGTCCAAAATGGGTGCTTGGACAGCGCGGAAACGTGCGTGTCCAGAATCCGGACGATGCTCAGAGGGTGAATTTCCTTCGAAGTCTGCGCAGTGATTGCTCAGCGGCTTCCGTATTCAGGGAGCCGCTGAGTGTCGTAGCCGTCCTGCGCTCCTTCGTCGAGGTTCGATCATGCATCCATCCCGGTCCGTGCGTCCCATCGTCTCCGCCGTGGTTCCAGCACTCGCGTTCGGCCTTACCGCCGCGTCCTTGGGCCAAGTCACCGGGCTCGAAGCGGACGCGTGGACCCAGACGTACGGTCCCGGGAAGGTCCATGTCATGGACGTGTATGCCACGTGTGCCAGCGAAGCGGATCGCGTTCTGGTCGTGTGGGACACAACTATTGACATGCCGGGACCGCCGTTTCACACGGCAAACGACCCGCAGGTGGCGACGCCGCTGTGGCTGTGCCCGGACAACGCGGACCCGAGCGTAGCCGCGGATACGTTCATCACACTGGGGGGTGATCAGTGCGACGTCCCCATGGCGCGCCGATCTCAACGGCGACAACTACGCGGACCTCCTCTGGCGGAACTCCGCGAACGGCAACATCAACGGCTGGCTGCTGAAGAACACCGCGAAGATTGGCGGCGGTCTCGTCGCGCCGGCTGTCGCGAGTCAGTGGCGCTTCGCGATGCGCGCCGACCTTGACAACGACGGCGACGACGATCTCGTCTGGCAGAACACCACCACCGGCCAGATCAACGGGTGGAAGATGAAGGGACTGACGAAGCAGGCAAGTGCGATACTCATGAATCCCGGCGAAGTCTGGTTGCCGATTCCGTAACCGTCCGTGGCGAACGTGCGTCGAGAGCGAGAGCGAGAACGATCGGACAGATGCAAGGCGCCGCGACGAGCGGTTTCCGCAGCGATGCCGTGAGGACATGCGCGCCGCGGCATTGCTCAACACTCCGACCGCCCCGAAGGGGCCACTCCAACAGGAGCCCAGGGCAACGCCCTGGGTCACGCGTGATGCGAACGAATTCACGAGCCCTGTAAGGGCGCGCCAATGCGTCACACGAGCTCTGCGCGACATTGATGGAGCGCCCTTCCAGGGCTTGATCAGGCTCGGCCGGTTCGAACCCAGGGCGTTGCCCTGGGCTCCTGTTGGGATGCACCGTTGGTGCATGGAGCTGTGGGGCCGCGCTCTGTGCCGGGGGCGCTTCTTTGAAGTCAGCGGTGATGCGAACAACCAATGTTCCGCGGGCCGAACCATCCTTTGCCACGGGCTGGCTAGCAACTGCGGTCACCCGCACGCGCCCCACGCGCCGAGCAGCACGGCCAGATCCGCCGCGTTCACCGTGCCGCTGCCATCAAGGTCGGCTGGACCTCCGCTTGACCATGCGCCGAGCAGGATCGCGAGATCCGCGCCGCTCACCTGACCGTCGGCGTTGAGATCGGCGAGGCACACCGCGTCACCGACGCGCACGTCATCCATGCCGGTGTTGATGATTTCGCCGAAGTCGCTGACCCAGTTCAGCTTCTCGATCGGCAGCGCGCTCGTGAAGCCGACGAACCCTGTCGTGTTCGGCGGCTGAGCACTGACGAGCGTCACTTCGCTGCCCCCTGCGAGCGTGAGCGTGTAGACGATCGGAGCGCCGCCGTTCGCGTAGCACACAAAGCCGACCGCGCGCGGCGGGGACGCGAACACCAGATCGATGTCCTCGCCGCCCGAAGACGTCAGCGTCTGCGATGCCAGCGGGCAGCAGAAGTTCGTCTGGCGCGGCGGCGCGATGAAGAGATTGGGTGCACTCACAGGCGGCGACGAGATCGGCACGAACGTGATGCCGTCGCTGGCGATCGATCCGAAGAAACTCACACCAAGCGCCACTGCCCACTCGGGCTCTTCAAAGGAAACAACGATCGACGTGCTGGTGGCGGCGTCGAACGCGGCCTCGCTCGTGAACATGGTGACCGAAGCAGCTGCACTCCCGTGCGCGAGACCGGTGCAGAGGACGGCTGTGCATGCGGCAAATGGATGTGCGATCCGGCTCATGATCAGACCTTCTGTACGGCGTGCGATGACGGGCGATGACGGGCGATCCGTACCCGCTGATTGCAACCGGGGGCGGTCGTCCCGCACAAGAGTTCACCCGTCGATTGCGAACATGAGGAGGTACCGGACCCCAGCGGCGAGCAGCCACGGTCAGCGTTCGCCCAGCGTTTGAGATGCTCCGTGGTTACGCTGACCCGCATAAACGTGCATGACGAAGGTCCCTCCCGCAGCCCCACGCACTCGCTCCTTCGGCCAGATCCTTGCGCGGGAGCTCGACGGCACGCATCCGCTGGTGGTGATCGAGACGGACGACGAGGCCGAGGTGCGCGAGCACCTGTTCGTGGCGATTCCTGAGAGCGTGGTCTACCGCCGCTGGACGGCCGTGCTCGGACTCGGCGAGGGTCGACTCGCCGGCTCGACGGTGCCGGATACGGATCACCCGGCGGCTGCACTCGCGTGGCTCGCCACGAAGTCAGGCGCCGAGCGCAGCGTCAACGTCTTTTACGACCTCTCGCCGCACCTGGGCGACATGCACACGCAGCGGGCGCTCAAGGAGGCGATCGCGCGGATGCGCGGCCTGTTCAGCACGATTGTTCTCGTCGAGCACGCGGGCATGCTGCCCGCATATCTCGCCACCGAAGTGAACGCTGTCCAGGCACCGTGCCCTGATGACGTGGAACTCGAAGCGATCGTCCGCGAGACACTCCGCGACGTCGCCAAGACCCGGCGCATCGAAGCATCGGTCCGCAAGTCGACGCTGGTCAAAATGATCCGCGGGCTACGCGGACTTTCCCGCCGTCAAGCCTCGCGCGTGATCGCGGCTGCCGCATGCGAGGATGACAAGTTCGACGACAGCGACCTCGACTCGATTCTCCTCCGCAAGCGCAACGCGCTCGGCGATCTCGGCGGCGTGCTGGAGTTCGTCGAAGCGCCGGTCTCGCTCGATGCAATCGGTGGACTGGCGCGGCTCAAGGTATGGCTGAGCCATCGTGAAATGGCGCACGCCGACGAAGCACTCGCCTACGGACTGCGGCCGCCGCGCGGCGTCCTGCTGTTGGGCGTGCAGGGCGCCGGCAAGAGCCTCGCCGCGAAAGCGATCGCGACCGCGTGGGGCGTGCCGCTCTTGCGTCTCGATGCCGGCGCGCTCTTCGACAGGTTCGTCGGTGAGAGCGAGCGCCGGCTTCGCGCTTCGCTCGCGCAGGCCGACCGCTTCGCACCGGCGGTCCTCTGGATCGACGAGATCGAAAAAGGCTTCGCCAGCGCGGCCACGGTCTCCAACGACGGCGGGCTCTCGCGTCGCATGTTTGGCACGCTGCTGACCTGGATGCAGGAGCGCACCGCGCCGACGTTTCTCGCTGCCACGGCGAACGACATCAGCGCGCTGCCACCGGAGCTCCTGCGCAAGGGGCGTTTCGACGAAGTGTTCTTCGTCGACCTGCCGTCGCAGGAAGTGCGGACCGTCATCTTTTCGATTCATCTTGCAAAGCGCCGGCGCACGCCCGCCGACTTCCAGCTCGACAAGCTCGCCCAGCAGTCGGACGGCTTCAGCGGCGCGGAGATCGAGTCAGCGATTGAATCGGCGATGCGCGAAGCGTTCGCCGACCAGCGCCGCGCCCTGACGACGGACGACATTCTGCGCGCGCTCCGCGCCAGCCCGCCGCTGTCGGTCGTGATGTCCGATCGCGTGACCGAGCTGCGCGAATGGGCGACAGGGCGGTGCATGCTGGCGGATGGGTGAACGATCACATCTGGAAAGGTGACTGAGAAGGTGGTGCGTCACCCGACGCTCTGTGGCGACGGCAAACTCACCGCGCCCCGCGTCAACGCAAAACCCCCTCTGGCTCCCGACGCAGCATGACGCTGCGCCAAGGACCAGAGGGGGACAACAAGTTTCCCGTCTACTTCAATTTCAATCCGTGTTCAGCACGCTATCTCACGGACAGCCGCCCCAGCCTCCGAGGAGGATCGCGAGGTCTGCAGATCCCACGCTTCCGCTGCCGTCAAGATCACCTGATCCCGACGAGCCCCACTGGCCGAGCAGCACCGCGAGATCCGACGCACCGACGGCGCTGTCGCCGTCAAGATCGCCAGGGCACGGTTGAGCGGCACCGCAGTTCTGCACCACCGGGTTGGTGATGACGATGCCGAGCGCCGAGTTGTCAAAGAAGTCCCAGACCCAGCCCTGCACATCACTCTGGTCGTTCGTTCCCCAGCACACGAACTGCGCCTGCAGGTTGCCGTTCGCTCCATTGGCAACATCGTGATAGATCGCCGAGCCGCTGGGTGCGACGTTGCCGATGATCGTGTTGAAGATGTTGGTGGTTGAATTGCCGGCGAGGTTCGTACCGGTCCCGTCGTTGAAGAAACCGCCGCCGCGCACGGTCGCTTCGTTCTCCGTGATCGTGTTGCGCGTCCACGTCGTATTGGTCGCAACGATGTAGACGCCGCCACCGGTGTTGCCGGCGAAGTTGTCATCGATCGTGTTGTCCACCAGCGAGTGGCCGGAGCCGGAGATATGAATCCCGCCCGCGTCCCGCTGGCTCGAGTTGCCCTGCACCAAGTTGTTGGACACGGTCATGCCCGAACCGCCGATCTCCAGACCACCGACATCCGAGCTCACGCCCGTTGCCTGATTGTTCGTGATCTCGTTGTTCGTAAAGATCACACTGGACCCGTCGACATGGACCCCGCCGCGGCTGGCCGCGGAGTTGCCCGTCCACTCATTGCCGGAGATCGTTTGGCTGTTGCCTGTGAGATACGAACCGCCATACGAGCCATTCGTCGCCGTGTTGTCGCTGATCAGGTTGTTCGTGATGGTGCTGTTGCTGCTGGAGCAATAGAACCCAGCGTAATTCGATGATGCGTTGTCGGAGATCGTGTTACCGAGAATCTGAACGCTTCCGCCGTCGAGATAGAACCCGCCGTAGTTCGACACCGAGTTCGAGGTGAACGAGTTCGATTGAAGCACGAGCGACGCGGCGCTCGTGGCAAACAAACCGCCGCCGCTCGACGCGCTGTTCAACGCCAACGTGTTGTTGGAGAACGTCACACCACCGGTGCTCTGGAGATACACACCGCCGCCGCTGTTCGCGGAGTTGTTGTGGATGTTGTTGCCCGTGATGATGTGGCCAAGGCCGTTGATCACGTACAGGCCACCGCCTGACTGGCCGCTGCCAGCCGCGTTGTTGTGCAGTTTGCAGTTCGAAATGCGCAGCGACGGCGCTAGCGCGCCGTCAATTCGAATGCCGCTGCGCGCCGATTGCCGGACTTCGACGAAGTTCAGGAAGGGCGCGGAGTTGACGGCGAATACCGCGCCCGATGCGGCGGCGCCGCCGCCCACGTACTCGACGATGGCGTTCTGCAGAACCGATCCCGACTGATAGACACCGCCCCCGTTGTACACCGCGTCGATGGCAAGATCTGTGAACAGGATGTTGTTCCACTTGCCGGGCGACGGTGCCGGATCATTGGTCGTGAAGGTGATGGGCTGCGCCGGCGTGCCGATCGCGACCAGCGTGCCGTTGCCGAATCCTTCCGGTGAACCGACTTGGATTCCGAGCCCGTTGTTCACCTTGACGGTGACACCAGGCTGGATCGTCAACGTTGCGTCGGCCCCGACGATGATCGAATTCGTAACGATGTAGGGGCTGCCGGCAACGTTCCACGTTGTGTTGGCGAAGATCGGACCGCCGACGTTCGTCGCAGCTGATGCGACCCCTGCGACTGATGCGCACACCCCCACAATGAACGTGCTGAGCGCGCTGACAGAAAACTTCCCGCCACAAATATTTGGCGTAACCATTGAATCTTCCTCTCCTTCAAGTTGCACTTACTGATTCACGTCGCATGGCAGCTCCCTAGGCATTGCCAAAGGATCTCCCCCTGCATGAAACGACGTACGCGTGCGGCGATTAGCTCTTGACCACGGCGCGCAACGGCACATCGATGCGCGCCAATTTGAGACCGGCCAAGAGCGGGACGAACTTGCACTCCGCCGCGAGCCACGCGGCACTATCACATGAACTGAATTTTGTGGGTCTTCAGGCTTTCGTGTGGGCGACGCTGCCACGTTCCGCAGCCCGGGCTCCGTCCGCAGGCCGGCGCCAGAGAAAAGGAAGGCCATCTTTCGGGCGGCTCCGCTC
>JAWXBD010000203.1:0-3211 GCA_034439815.1 Phycisphaerae bacterium | reverse complement strand
GACATCAAGTTCTCCTCGACGGTGCCGGCGCCGGGCGCGGCGGTGATCCTGCTCGCAGGAGCGCTGCGGGGCCGCGGGCGTCGGCGCGCCTGAGCCAACCAGCTCACATAGACCATCTCGCGTTGCTCGCACCGTCGGATGCAATGACAGACGTTCGTTTCGGAGGGGTCGAAGAGATACTTGCGCGAGAATCTCATGAACGACGGCGATGATGCCGTCTCGAGGAACACCTCGGTGACTGAGTGCCGGATGTGTGGAAGGCGCGCTGTGCCAAGCGGGGGGAGTTGTGTTGGCGGATCGGAGTCGTCTCTCACACTCATGACCAGCTTCCGCGCAAGTTGGCCGTACAGCGAATGACTGTGTCCATTACGGCGCGTCTCTTTCCCGTTCAGGAAGTAGCACAGTGAAACGGATCGGCACGCTCCAGCGCGCGCGCCGTCAGGAACGGAGCCAGCATCGACGCCGCGGGCTCGCGCGAACACGAGCAGCCCTTCAGGCTGCAAATGAGAGAGCCGCTTGATCCGGAGGTCGCGCTCGCGGACTCGGTTGACCCCGGACTAAAGACGATCAGCCCTTCGAGCTGTCGGAGTGATACGCAGCGGCCGTTCTCTCACCTTTCGCCCTCAACGAAGGACCACACCGTAACGAAGTATCCCGCCCCTCAACGAAGCGGCGCGAACGCTTCAATCAGCCGGCCAAGCTCCGAAAGCCGGTCAATCGTGCGGTCCGGCCGCGGCGTGCAACGGTCAATCGGCGCCGCGTCGTCGTAGCCGCCGCGCACGGCGATTGCGACGGCGCCTGCGTTTTTGGCTGTGGCGATGTCGGTGACCGAGTCGCCGATCATCCAGATCGTTGCCGGGTCGGGCGTCTCGCGCAAGGCGTCCGCGGCGAGCGCCAGGAGCGGCGCGGGATCAGGCTTGCGACCGACCGCCGCGTCACCTCCGAGCCACCCGTCCACGCGGGACATGATCTCGAAGTGTTCCATGATGCGCCGAGTCGGCGCCGACGGCTTGTTCGTGAGCACCGCCGTGGCGATGCCGCGGGCGCGGACGTCGTCCATCGCTTCGAGCGCGCCCGGCAGGAGCGTGCTGTCCACCCAGCAGCGGTCGATGTAAACGCTGCGGAATTCAGCGAGCGCGGCGGCGACGTCGTGCGGCGCCGCGCGGTCTTCGAATCCGCCCGTGAGACATCGCGCGATCAGAAGGTCCGCACCCTCGCCGACCCACGCGCGTACCTGCTGCTGCGGCCACGGCGCGCGGTCGCGGGCCCGCATGACTTCATTCACGGCAAAGGTGAGGTCGCCGACCGAATCGAGGAGCGTGCCGTCGAGGTCGAAGACGACGACGCGGGGCGGTGGCAATGGTGCAGCGCGCGCGAGGCTCATGTGTCGGTCCGCGACTCCTCGTCCGACGTGAAGTCACGAGCCGCCACCGGGTGTTCGATCAGGTCGGCGATGAGTTCGAGGCGAGTCGCCACGCGTTCCATCGATTGCGGACGGGCGTACACATCGAGCTGAATGCACTCCATGACCTGCTTCGAAAGCAGATGATGAATGCCCGGATTGCGTTCGTGCGGTGCCGCCGGCAGGGGAATTCGCTTCTCGTCAATCGCCCCTTTGTACAGGCCTGACTGCTCTTCCTTGGGCGGCATCGCCGTCGGAATGACTTCGCCCATCAGGACCCAGTACATGGTCGCGCCGAAGTTGTAGACGTCGGTCGCCGGCGTGATCGCCGCGCGATGTGCCTGCTCCGGTGCCATATAGCCCGGGGTGCCCTGGATGCGTTTCTTGACCGTTCCGATCGGGCAGGCTTGGCCGAGGTCGATGATCTTGACGATTCCCTCTGCGATCATGACGTTGGTCGGCTTCATGTCGGCGTGAACGAAGCCACGCTCATGCATGTGTGCGAGTCCCCGCGCGACCTGCGCGAAGATCCTCGTCGCCTCGAGCTGGTTCTTCGGCATGCGCTGATCGATGCTGCCGGCGTCGACATATTCGAGCAGCAGCCCGACCTCGATCGTCTTGAAGAGCTTCTTCTTGCGAAAGAGATCAACGGTCGCGCGAAGGTTCGGATGGTTCAGCCGCTTGCCGATCGCGAACTCGTCTTCGACCTGCTGGATGAACCGGTCATCCTTCTCGGTCCGACGGACGACGTGCTTCATCGCCCACACCTGCCTGGTCTTCATGTCCTGGACGAGATGAATCTCGCTGGCGGCACCCTGCCCAATTCGCGCCAGGATCTTGTAGCCAAAGAGGTCCGTCGTCATGAACGTTCCGGCAACGAGGCGGAGGCGTCACACAAGGAGCTACCGAAGCGAATGATCTGCTCCCGGCGCTGCCCCATGCGATGAACTTGCCGGGGGGCCATGCACGGTACCGCAACGATTCGTGGACGGCAACGCGCGAAGATGGGGGGCGGGGCCCTGCCTCGAATGGCGACACAGCGCATCAGTCGCGCAGGAGCGATTCGAACGCGGCAACCGGGAAGAAGCGGCCAGGGCTCGCGACGTCGGAGAGGTCGGAGTGGAGGTGAACCTGCGTGTCGGGAATGTTGAAATTCCGCTGCAGCTCGCTGACCAGATCGGCGAGCCGAGTCACCTGGGATTCGCTGAAGCCGCGGCGCTCACCGTTGCCGACCAGGCAGATGCCGATCGAGTGTTCATTGAACCACTCTGCGGTCGGCTCGACCGCTGCTTCGCGCGGGGCGACGTGCGCGCCCGGGTCCTGGTGGAGCCAGCGCGGGCCGGTGTAGATGGCGCCGTCGCCGAAGTCGATGCCGTTGCCGATCACGAAGTGGTAGCCGAGCGACGCATATCCCAATGAACGATGAAGTCGATCCAGTGACTCAGGGCTGCCGCCCGGCGAACCGGAGTGATGGATGACGATCGTCTTGAAGCGATCCGTATCCAGTTGAAGCGTTCGCTGCGGGAAGCTGCCGCTAAAGCTCACATTCGATGCCAAGGGCGCGGCGCCGAGCCCACCGTCCAGCCCGCCGCCCGTTGCCAGCAGGCCGCCGGCCGCGACGGTCATGGCAGCGCCGAACGCCGTCCACACGATTCGCGTGCGACGCGCATGCTTGCGACGTCCCGCTCGAGCAGCGGAGGAGTTCGAGGACTTTGATTTGCTCGACGAGGACTTGCTCACTGGTAATCTCACTTAGGCGCAATCATGGGGCGCAATCATGGGGCGCAATCATGGGGCGCAATCATGGGG
>JAWXBD010000202.1:0-32596 GCA_034439815.1 Phycisphaerae bacterium | reverse complement strand
CTCCGAATCCCGCCGCCTTCTCGCCACCACTGGCAAGGAGTGGGTCGGTGGCGAGAAGGCGGCGGGATTCGGAGGGGGCGGGAGCGGGAGCGGCGGGTCCACCTTTGGCGAGCCGAGTGACGGGGGCGTGCCGACGCGCATGGAAAAGATCGATGCGCTGGCCCAGCTCATCATGGAGCAGGTGGACGCGGAGTCGTGGAAGGAGAACGCCGGCGCACTGAGTGCGATGAACGAGCGCGACGGCGTGCTGCTCGTGCGAACATCTCTCAAAAACCATGTCGACATCCGTTCCCTGCTCGAACTGCTTCGCTCGGTGCGACCGGTCGGGTTGCAGGTCGATGTCGCGATCGTGCGGGTGGCGCCGCAGCGCGCTGCGAGCATTCGCGAACGGGCCGGCGAGCGATTCCCGGTCATCGATGGTCAAGTCGCGGACGAGCTCGCCTTTCAGGATGTCGTCGACGGCGTCCTCTTCCGCAGCACCGTCGGCACGCGCAACGGCGAGGCCGCGTGGATCTCCGATGTCACGCAGGTCGACATCATCGCCGGTCAGCGCGCGATCGTCGCCCAGCAGTCGTCGGAGAAGACGCCGATCGTCGGTCAGGTGCACAGCGGTCTCGAAGTCATCGCGCTGCCGCTCTTCGATGTCGACGGCACAAGCGCCACGGTCGACGTGCAGATGGCATGGAAGCCCGTGGTCGAGGTCATGCCGGCGCCGCAAGGCGAAACCGGCATCGGCGCGGTCGATCGCACACGGCAGCGCATGCGGACCGTCTCGTCGCAATCGCGCTGCAAGCTCGGCGAGGCCATCGTGATGTCGATTCCGGCAACGCCGACGGACGGCGGCGCGAGTGTGGCGCACGATGACTGGCTGATCGTGCGCGTCCGCGCCGGAAATTCACGCGTTGCCAAATGCTAGAATCCGCTCCCCCCGCGTCGTCGGAGGTGGGCGATTATTGATTTACACGCTACAAAAGCACGCATCAAATGGAAACGAAGCACTACGACCTCATCGTCATCGGTGGTGGACCGGCCGGGTATGTCGGAGCGATCCGCGCCGCGCAAATGGGGATGAAAGTGGCCTGCGTCGAGCGCAACAAGCTCGGCGGCGTGTGCCTCAACTGGGGATGCATTCCCACGAAAGCACTGCTGCACAATGCGGAGCTCTACGTCGAGGCGATCAAGCACGGGAAGGAATGGGGTCTGGAGGTCGATCCCGCCACCAAGGTGAACTGGGAGAAGGTCATCGGCCGCAGTCGGACCATCACTGGCCAGCTGAATTCAGGCGTCGGGTTTCTCTTCAAGAAGAACAAGATTGACCACGTCGAAGGCCATGCCCGCATCGTGAGCGGCACAACGGCATCTGGTCCGTGCAAGGTGGAGGTTCTCCAGGCCGATGCCGACTACTACAAGGGCACGGGCACGAAAGTCCTCGGCACGCTCACGGCCGATCGGATTCTCATTGCGACTGGCGCAGCGCCGCGTCAGCTGCCCTTTGCTCCGAATGACGGCAGAACCATCATCTCGAGCTACGAAGCACTCACCCTGCCGAAGCGCCCGAACAAAATGGTGATCGTCGGCTCGGGCGCGATCGGGATGGAGTTCGCGTACTTCTACAACGCGTTTGGCACCGACGTCACCGTCATCGAAATGGTGGACCGCATACTTCCGCTTGAGGATGACGATGTGTCGAAGGCTGCGAAGCGGACTTTCGAGAAGCAGGGGATGAAGTTTTTCGTCGATCACACCACGAACAAGATCGAGAAGAAAAAGGACGGCACCGCCACCGTGACCGTCGTCTCGACCACGGACGAGAAGGCCACGCAAACGATCGATTGTGACGTGGTGCTGGTCGCGATCGGTGTGCAGGGCCGATTTGACGGACTCTTCGGGCCGGGCGTCAGTCCGCGCATCGAAAAGGGTCACATCTGGACTGACTACAAGGAGAAGCCTGAGCCGACGTACGCGACGAGCATCCCCGGCATCTACGCCGTCGGCGACGTCATGGGTCCCCCATGGCTCGCGCACGTCGCCATGGAAGAAGCCGTCACGTGCGTCGAGCGCATCAAGGGGCATCACACACTGGGGCTCGACTACAGCGCGATTCCAGGCTGCACGTACACCAATCCGCAGATTGCGTCGATCGGCATGACCGAGCGCGACGCGAAGGCCAAAGGGCTGCAGTACACCGTCGGCACATACCAGCTGAAGGCGCACGGCAAGGCCATCGCAGTCGGCGCAACGGAAGGGCTCGTCAAGATCATCGCCAGCAAGCCGTACGGTGAGATCCTGGGCGCGCACATCTTCGGCGAAGACGCGAGCGAACTGATCGCCGAGATGGGACTTGCGAAGCGACTCGAAGCAACGGCCGAGGACATCATCTCGACCGTGCATGCACACCCGACGATGGCCGAAGCGATCCACGAGGCGGCGCTGGGAACGGAAGGCCGCATCGTGCATGCGTGAATTTGAAGTCAGAAGGAAGAAGGAGGAAGGATGACCGAAAAGGAACTCCGACCGCAAAGCGGTTGGCCGATGCTGACGGTGCTGCTGCTCGGGGCGCTCGTCGTCGCTCCCATGTTCTGCATCCTGCCCGCAATGATCGGCGCGAGCGACAAGGCGACCGGGTTGCTCGTGTTTGTCGGCGTCGTGCTGGAGGTCGCCGTCCTCATCACGATGCGCGGGCTCACCGTCGTGAATCCGAACGACGCGCGGGCGCTCGTGCTCTTTGGCGACTATCACGGCACCATCCGTCGTGAGGGCTTCTACTTCGTCAACCCGTTTTATTCGAAGAAGCGAGTCTCGCTGCGAGCCCGCACATTCGAGACCGGTGAACATCACGTCGCCGAAATCAAAGATCAGCAGGGGCGCGTGACGAGTCCCTCGTCGCGCTCGCGTCATCCCGCCAAGGTCAATGATCGTGACGGGAACCCGATCGAGATCGGCGCAGTCGTCGTGTGGCAGGTGACGAACACCGCCGACGCGCTGTTTGAAGTGGATAACTATCTCGAATACGTCCGCGTGCAGAGCGAAGCCGCCTTGCGCAGTCTCGCGAGCGAGTACTGCTATGACGCTCCCCCCGACGGTGCGGATGACTCGACGGTTTCGCTCCGCGGCAACACGGCGCGCGTCAGCGAGCATCTCCGGCAGGAACTGCACGAGCGGCTCCACAAGGCCGGTGTCGAAGTGCTCGAAGCCCGCATCAGCTATCTCGCGTATGCGCCCGAGATCGCGGCGGTGATGCTCCGCCGCCAACAGGCGACCGCGATCATCGCCGCCCGTCAGAAGATCGTCGAAGGGGCGGTCAGCATGGTCGATATGGCTCTGCACGCAATCAAGGAGCGCGGCATCGTCGAGCTGACTGCCGACCAGAAGGCCCAAGTCATAGGGAACCTGCTCGTAGTGCTGTGCGCCGACCAGTCGGCACAGCCCATGATCAATGCCGGGATCTGAAAGCCGCTGATCCCAGGGGGCCCCCGGCGACTTCTCACGTGTTTTTAAGTTTGGCGCTCGTGCCTCGCACCTATGTCGCTAAATTGTGGACTAGATTGTGCACTTGATCTTCGCTGGCGACCCCGTTCGGCGGGAGGCACCAATGAGTAATGCAACGACCATCTCGGCTTGTGGGGCCGCTTCCGATTTTGAAGCGATCTACCGCGCAGCGGCGCAGGGCACCGCCACGCCTCCTTGGGACGACGGCCGTCCCAATCCGCTGTTTCTCTCATGGCTTGATCGCGGTGCCCGAGACATCGTGCGCCCCGGCGCGCGCATCGCGGTCGTCGGATGTGGCCACGGTCACGATGCACGCGCACTTTTGGCGCGCGGCTACGACGTCACCGCGTTCGATGTCAGTCCGACAGCCATCGAGACCTCCAGGCGTCTGCACGCCGACTGGTCCGAAGCGTTTCACACCGCCGACCTCTTCGCACTGCCGACCCGATGGCAGCGCCGATTCGATCTTGTGGTCGAGATCTACACCATCCAGTCCCTGCCACCAGAATCGCGTCAGCAGAGCATGTCCGCGATCCAGTCGCTGCTGCATCCCCATGGCGCCGTCTTCCTGCTGGCCCGCGCCTGCGAGCAGCCGGCGCGCAATGACGAGGGTCCACCCTGGCCGCTCACGCTCGATGAGCTGCGCGAGCTGACGTCCGCATCCGGGCTTGAAGCGTCTGACGGCATTGAACTGCTGATTGACGACGAGGCGCCGTCCAAGCGCCGGATGCGCACGATTCTCCGCCGCGTTGCGGGTGGCGCGTAACGAACCCGTGAAGCTGCGCGATCGACTTTGGAAAGCCAACCGCCGGATCTTCGTCACTGCTGACACGCACTTCGGCGACGAGGCAGCGCGCGTCAAGTTTCAGCGGCCGTTTCCTGACGTAGAGGCCACGGACGACGCGATGATCGATGCGATCAACGAGCGCGTCGGTGCAGACGATGCACTCCTGCACCTCGGTGATTTCTTCGGCCGGTCAGAGTGGTCAAAGTCCGAACGCAGCGACGCCAAGCGACTGCGGGCACGCATCGCCTGCCGCACGATCATGCTGATTCGTGGCAACCTCGACCCCGACAAGAGCGACTGGTTCAACGAAATGTTTGCATCGGTCGACGACATTCTTGCATGGAAGGGCTGGCCCGACGGCGGCGCTCTGCGCGTCGTCGCCTGTCACTATCCCATGCGGCAGTGGCAGGGGTGGCCCGGTGGTGCGCTGCACCTCTACGGCCACGTGCACGGCACGCTGGCCGAGGTGGATCGTTCAACGGACGTCGGCGTCGACTGCTGGGGCTTTCGACCGATCGAACTCGCGCCGCTGCTCACCATGCTTGCGGCGCGCCCGGTTGCGACTCCCGAATCGTGGCCGCGCGGACAGCCTATTCGCGATGCTCTCTGACGTTTCCAACACCGTTTCTGCACGCCATCTCGCGCCCCGCTGGTTCGCGATGTCGCGCGTCGCGCTGTGGCTGTGGTGCATTGGCCTCGCGCTCACAGCGTGCTGCTTTGTGGCGTGGTTCGTCATGCATCTGCCGGTCGCACCGGTCATCCGGGGGCTTACTGCGCCCTTCTATGAGCCGCCTCTTCTCGCCGTCGGCCTCGTTCTTCTCGGCGCCGGCTTCGTGGCGTGGGCGCGGGCATGGGCGCGGTCATGGCGGTCCGCGCAGCGCACGTTGCCGCTGCTCGCGCTGCTGCTGGGCATCGCCATGATCGCTGTCACCGGGTATCGCGAGCTGCGCGCGGGCGCGGCGACGATTCCGCAGATTCCGCACGCGCTCATCGGCGTCGGCGCCGTGACGCTGCTCGTCCTCGGTCTGTATCGCTCGTCGTCCGCGTTCGTCACCCTTGCAGACGCGGTCGGTCTTTCGAAGCCTGAACGCAGGATGGGGCGTGTCGTGCGCTTCATTGCCTACGCCGCACTCGCGGTTGGCGTGCTCGTGCCATTTGCGCCGCGTTTTTTTGGCGACACCACGCCGCGCGATTGCGCCGTCCGCGTTGCCGCGACTGGAGCGCTCGTCTTCGCGATCCCGCTCGCCGCTGCGGCGATCCTCGCACTGTGGAGCGTGTTTTGGACAGGTCGGCGGCGATCACTCGTAGTGCACTGTCTGCAATGCGGCTATCCGCGGCCGTCCGCCGCGCGATGCCCTGAATGCGGCGTGCGGGGCACCGGTCCCGGCGGGTCCGTATAGTGCGTCCCCTCAATGCCGCCTCAGGACCCCACCACTCCCCGCGAACACGCGATCGATATTCGCGTCCGCTATTGCGAATGTGACCCGATGGGCGTGGCGCACCACAGTGTGTTCGCGGTCTGGTTCGAGATGGGCCGCACTGAGCTGCTCCGACAGACCGGCCAGGCCTACCGCGACCTCGAGGCCGAAGGCGTGCTGCTCGCGGTCGTTTCGTTGCAGGTCAAATTCAGACTGCCTGCCCGCTACGACGACGTGCTCACACTCACGACGCGTCTCGTGAAGACGGGCCACGTCAAGATCGAACACGATTACGAACTGCGGCGCGGCAGCGACGTGCTGGCCACCGCATCGACCACACTTGCGTGCCTTGACCGCGATGGCCGTGCCCGGGCTCTCCCCGCGGACCTGAGCGAATGGCCCGCCCTCATCAGCGAGAAAACTGCGTAAACGATGGCACTTGTTCGAATCGCCAACCTTGTCGGCGGCTATGGCGGCCCGCCTCTGCTGAACCACATCGATCTGACGATCGAGCGGAATGACCGCATCGCGATCGTCGGCCGCAACGGCGCAGGCAAGAGCACGCTGCTCAAGATTCTGAGCGGCGATGTCAAACCCGACTCCGGCGAGCTCTGGCGCGAGCCAGGTCTGAAGGTCGCGACGCTCCTTCAGCAGGTGCCGATCTCGCTCGACGGAACGGTCTTCGACATCGTCGCCAGCGGACTCGGTCCAGCCGGTCTCGCACTTGCTGACTTCCACCGCGCCCAGCACGACAACGACGACGATGCACTGCATGCCGCGCAGGAGACGCTCGATCACACGGGCGGCTGGTCGAAGCTGTCCAATGTCGAATCGACCATCATGCGGCTGGCGCTCGATCCTGATTCGCGCATCGACGAACTGTCCGCAGGATTGAAGCGCCGCGCCATGCTTGGCCGCGCACTCGTGCTCGAGCCCGATCTGCTGCTGCTCGATGAACCGACGAACCATCTGGACATCGCGAGCATCGGCTGGCTGGAAGACTTTTTGCTGAAGTGGAACGGCGCGCTGCTCTTCGTCACCCACGATCGTCGCTTTCTCGACCGTCTCGCCACGCGCATCATCGAAGTCGACCGCGGCAATCTGCGCGGCTGGGCCTGCAACTATGCGACGTTTCTTGAGCGGCGCGAAGCGGAGCTGGAAGCGGAAGTGAAGCAGAACGCGCTGTTCGACAAGCGGCTCGCCGCCGAAGAAGTGTGGATCCGTACCGGGATTCAGGCGCGGCGCACGCGCAACGAAGGACGCGTTCGCGCACTCGAATCGCTGCGCAACGAACGCAGTCAGCGGCGCGAGCGACAGGGCAATGTCCGCTTCTCCGTGCAGAGTGGCGAGCGCAGCGGACAGTTGGTCGTCGAGGCGCTGAACATTTCGTTCACATACCCGGATGGTCCTCCGATCGTGAACGACCTCTCGGTCAACGTGATGCGCGGGGATCGCATCGGCATCGTCGGCAGCAACGGCGCCGGCAAGACCACGCTGATCCGGCTGCTGCTCAGCGAGCTCGCGCCGACCAGCGGCACTGTCAAACTCGGCACCAAACTCGAGGTCGGCTACTTTGATCAGCTGCACGCCGGGCTCGACGAGAAGGCGAGCGTGCAGCAGAATCTCACCGGCGCCGACACGATGGATGTCGGTGGCCGTCCGCGCCACGTGATTGGCTACCTGCAGGATTTTCTGTTCACACCGGACCGCGCGCGCTCGCCGGTCGCGCTTCTCTCCGGCGGCGAGCGCAATCGGCTGCTGCTTGCGAAACTCTTCGCACGGCCCGCGAATCTGCTCGTATTGGACGAACCGACGAACGACCTGGACGCGGAAACGCTCGAACTTCTGGAAGAGCTCGTCGCCGAGTTCGCCGGCACGATTCTCGTCGTGAGTCACGATCGTGAGTTCCTGAACCGCACCGTGACCAGCATGCTTGTCTTCGAAGGTGAAGGAGTGGTGAAGGAATACGCCGGCGGGTTCGATGATTACGTCCGCGTGTCAGGACGCAGTGCGCCGCCGACCATTGATCGCCGTGAGCTGGTGCTGCAGGTTGATGCAGCGCCCGCGAAGCCGGCCGCCGTCGCGGCGCAGGCCCCGCAGCCCAAGCCGCGCAAGCTGTCGGCGAAGGAGTCGGGCGAACTGAGCCGGTTGCCCGCAACGATCGAGCGGCTGGAGAAGGAGCAGCTTGAAATCGAGGCGCGCATGGCCTCGCCGGGCTTCTACCAATCGCCGCCTGCAGAGATCACGAAGGCCGCCGAACGGCTCGACGCAATCGGCCGCGAGATCCAGGTCGCATTCACGCGATGGACGGAACTGGACCGCTGCCGGACGTAATGCGTGCGTCAATCGTGGGCGCAGACGACGCGGATCTTTGTCACGTTCGTCCCGCTCTGCGTGGAGCGTGCACAGAGGTCGCGCTCGCCGCCGGTGCGCAGGAATCGGTCGAGCGCGTACTGCGCCGAGGCGGATCGCGTCTCGATCGTGAGCACGCTGCCGCGCACACCGAGCAGCGTGCACTCGGGAAGGATCACGCCCGGCACGATCGCTTCGAATGCTTCCGTGAGGCAGCCGAGTGACTTGGACGCACGCGTCTGATCGCGAAGGAACTGCTTAACGAACGGCGCGATCGTGACGTCGCGGTCACGCGGACCGCGCCACGCCTTGAGGCGCTCAAATCGTCGCAGGGCCAGTTCGTCTCGTCGGTCCACAGGTGCACTGTACGAGGGGGGCCCTGTTCCTCGGCGCGCATCTTTCCGAGGTATTCTGGTCTCACCATGACCGCGATCCGGCTCGAACGCGTCCGCAAGACCTATGGAGAGACTGTCGCGGTTGCAGATGTGAATCTCGAGCTGACCAGCGGAGAGCTGACGTTTCTGCTGGGACCGTCCGGGTGCGGCAAGACGACGCTGCTGCGAATGATCGCGGGCTTTATCGATCCAACAGCGGGCCGGATCTGCTTCGACGGCAGGGACGTCAGTACGGTTCCGGCGAACAAGCGCAATACCGGCATGGTGTTTCAAAGCTATGCCCTGTGGCCCCACATGACCGTCGCCGAGAACGTCGCATTCGGCCTCGAGGTCCGGAAATTGCCAAAGGCCCAGGTGACTCCGAAGGTCGCCCAGGCACTCGACATGGTGAAAATGGGACACCTCGGGGCCCGCAGACCCACCGAGCTCTCCGGGGGTCAGCAGCAGCGCGTGGCGCTGGCTCGCGCGCTGGTGTTTCAGCCCAGCGTTCTCCTGCTCGACGAGCCGCTGTCGAACCTCGACGCCAAGTTGCGCCTCGAGATGCGCACGGAGATCCGACGGATCGTGAGCGAAACCCGCATCACCGCCGTCTACGTCACGCACGATCAGGAAGAGGCGCTGTCCGTCGCAGACTCGATGGTCGTGCTGAAGGACGGCCTGGTGATGCAGCACGGCCGCCCGAGCGATCTGTATCGACGACCTGAAACGCGCTTTGTCGCGGACTTTCTTGGCGAAACGAATTTTGTGACGGGAACGGTGGCTGCGGTTCGCGGCGAGGAGATCGACGTCGACACTCCGTTTGGGCGCATCGCTGCGCGAGGTCTGACGCCGAAGTCGAAGCGCGACGGTTCGGTGACGCTCTCCATGCGGCCGGAAGCACTGACGCTCGCGACCGGTCCGAACACGATCGCCGCGCGGCGTGCAGCGTCGATGTATCTCGGCAAGGCTGCCCAGCATCGCCTGACAGCGGCCAACAACGTCGAGCTGAAAGTCCTTGAAATGAATCCGCGGGAGATTCCCAAGGCGGGCGAGGTCGTCACACTCTCGATCGATCCGCAGGATGTCGTCGTGCTGGCCGATTGAGGACCGCGCCTCGCGTACGATGCGCGGCCTATGCCCGTCACTTTTCGCCGCGCTCAGCTCGCCAACGGTCTGCAGATCGTGGGCGAGACCGACCCGACTGCCCATTCGTCCTCAGTGGGGTTCTTTTTTCGCACCGGCGCCCGCGATGAATCATCACGCCTGATGGGTGTGAGCCACTTCCTTGAGCACATGATGTTCAAAGGAACCGCGAAGCGCAACGCTCAGCAGGTGAACAACGATTTTGACGCGATCGGTGCGAGCCACAACGCGTACACGACAGCGGAAATGACGGCGTATTACGCGCACGTTCTTCCAGAGCATCTCGACAGCGCCACCGAGATCCTCTCGGACATCCTGCGGCCATCGCTCCGCGTGGAAGACTTCAATGAAGAGCGCGGCGTGATTCTTGAAGAGATCGCGATGTACGAGGACCAGCCGTTCTGGATGCTGTACGAACGGTCGATGGAGCTGTTCTACGGCGATCATCCGCTCGCACATCGTGTGCTCGGGACGAAAGAGACCATTGCGCGGCTCGAGCGCGACGAGATGGCGTCATACTTTCATGATCGATATTCAGCGGACAACACCACCGTCGCGATTGCCGGGCGGGTCGACTTCGATCAGTTTGCCGATCGCCTTCAGCAGCTGTGCGGACAGTGGGAAGCCACGAAGCCTGTGCGAGTCCATCAGCAATGGAACGTCGTCGATCGCGACGAAACGCTGCGCGCCAAAAACGCGACGCGCCACTACCTCCTCATGGCCATGCCCGCGCCGCACATCAACGATCCGCAGCGCTACGAAGCCACAATGCTCGCGCATGTTCTGGGCGATGCAGACGGCTCGCGGTTTCATTGGTCGCTGATTGAGACCGGCATTGCCGAAGAAGCGAGCGCCCAGTACGACGGCCGTGACGGTGTCGGCGAGTTTCTCGTTTCAGCTGTCTGCGATCCGAAGGACGCGGAGCGAGTCGAGACGATCTGCCTGCGCGAGCTCGCAGGCGTTCTTGAAGGACTGACCGACGATGACCTGCTGCGGGCGCGGAGCAAGATCGCCACGAGCGTCACGCTCGCCGGCGAACGGCCGTCAGGTCGCATGAATCGACTCGGAACGATCTTCGCCTACAACGGCGAGTATGTGCCGCTCGAGCAGGAGCTCGCGCGGATCGAGGCAGTGACGATCGAACAGCTTCGGCAATACACGGAGCGCTGGCCACTGACACCGCGCATGACAGCGCGGCTCCTGCCGCTGGCTTGAGCGATGGGCTTGCTTGAGCACTCCGCTGCGGGGTTCGAAGCGGGGCTCCTCACGCGGCCTTGGCAGCGACATCCTTGCGGAACAGCACAACCTTGTTCTTCTGCTGCTGCGCGGTGGACACGGCGCACATTGCCGCCTTCAGCAATTCGTCGCGGGTCGCAACGCCGCTCGACGCGCGCACACCCGCATCGCCCTCGCAGATCGCGACTCCGCAGCTTGCGGTGATCTTGACCGCGGCGGTGGCACTCGTGCCGCCGACTCGCACGACCGATTCGGCAACCTTCGCGCGAGTCGCCTCTGCGACGCGACACAGCTGCTCGAGGTCGACCTTCGGCAGGAGCGCGATGACCGCGACTCCCACGAAGCGGTAGGCACGGCCGAAGCGGCCGGTGCATTGACTCAGCGACTCCGCGACGAATCGCAGCGCCGCATCACCACCGCTGACACCGTACTTTTCGTTCGTCTGCTTGCCATCATCGAGAGCCGCGACGATGACGCCGATGCCCGTGCCGGTGACGCTGCCACCGCTGCTCGACTGCTGGAACGCGCCTTCGATGTCGCGAAGGAACACGGTCTTATCCGGCAGTCCGGTGACCGGGTCGGTCTGCTCGCGACAATCCGCTTCAAGCACGTCGTCGAGATCAACCGTGGGGAGCGCCTGCTCGTCGCGGGCACGCGCGGCGTGCTCCAGAATCGCGTCGATGTCGGGTGACGCGCCGACGTTCAGTCCGAACATGCGCGCCATGTCCTGGGCCTTGTCGGCGAACACCTGCAGCAGCGATGCGGGGATGTTTCCTTTGATATCAAACCACTCAAACGCACAGTTGCGGAACTGGGTCATGGCTTCGTACGGCCTTGGTGTTTCGCCCATGACAATGGCTGTCGCCATGCCCGCGAGCTCCACCGTCCGCGCGATCTGCATCGTGGCGAGCGACGCTCGCTCACTGTCGTGGTGAAAACGGACAGCCTCGATGACGCTCTCCGGGAAACGCCAGCGCCTGGTCATCTCGCCCGCGACGGTGGCGTGGTCCACTTCCATCGCCTTCCGCTCCATGGATACGAGCCGACGATGGTCCTTGCCGACGGCGTCCACAATCTGGAGATAGCGGTCGCCATACGCACGCCACAGCGCCACCATGCCGACGTCCTGAACGAGCGCGGCGACAAATGCTTCTTCGGGATCGCAGCGGCGCGTCAGCGTCGCGAGATGCCGCGCCGACGCGGCCGTGTATATGCAGCGCCGCCAGTAGGTCATGAAATCAAAGCCGATGTCCTGTTCGCCGCCGCCGTCCATGGACTTCGCGAGCGAGAATCCGAGCACGAGTCCCTTTACCGTCTGCAGTCCAAGCAGCGCGATCGCCTGCTGAATCGAGCCGCATCGGCGCGAGAGCGCGTAGAACGAGCTATTGATCGTGCGGAGCACCTTCGTCGCAATCGCCTGGTCGTTCTCGATGACCGACGCGACCTGCCGAAGCTGCACATCGGGCCGGTTTGTCAGCTCGAGCACCTTCAGGGCGACGGCCGGCAACGTTGGCAGATTGGGGGCGGCAAACACTTTCTCGAGCGCGGCGTTATTCATGTTTTCCCTGCGAACCGGATCGGTGATGCGTGTCAGCGCCGGACAGCCGGCGCTCCCTCGACACACTCCAGTCACATCGACTGTTCCGGATGTGCAATTGAGCGCAACGACGGCGCCTGAGTCAAATACCCCACAGACGGGCACCCCACGTGCGAAGCGGAATCCGACGTGCGCGTTCACAGTTCTGGAAATAACGCGCGCATGGTGCCGAGCGGCGCTCCCACTATGTGCCGCAGATACGCCGCAAGCAGCCGATTCCCGCGCGCAACGCTGTCTTTCGGCGCGGCATCGAGATGCGCAAACATGGCCGACGCTTCGCGCCCACGTCCCCCTTGGCGGTGCGCGTCGACGAGCTCCGCCGTGCGAACCAGGAACTCCACCGTCGAGCGGCGAACTTTCCAGCCGCCGTTTCCTGGCGCCACGGAAAAGCTCCCGGTGTCTGCGATGAACGAAACAGTTACCGGCGCGCCGTCGTCCAGATCTAGCCGTGGGCGATATCCGAGGTCCTCAAGCAGCATCCACTGAAACGTGAGTGCCGCGAGGTGCGGTGATCGACCCGATTCGATCGCGTCGAGGCCTTCGATTATCGCGTCGAACACTGACGGATGCGGATCACCGGCGGCGAGCAGTCGCTGCACCAGGTCGGCCATGTAATACGCCACCTGATTCGCGGCAAGATCGATCCGCAGTGATCGCCACGTCCGCTGCAGCGACCAGTCCGTCAGCGTCGAGAGTTCCCTTCCGGGCTTCACGATGGCAACGACTTCGCCGCACGTGAGCAGATCGATTCCGCCCGAGAATCGGCCGCCGGCGCGTTTCGCGCCTTTCGCAAGACCGCGCATGATTCCCGAGCTGCGGCACAGCAGACTCACCGTCTGGCTCGTCTCCGAGAAGTCCCAATGGCGAATGCAGATCGCTCGATCGGTGAGATGCGGCACACCGAGATTATGCCGCCTCCCCGGCGTCCACGTTGCCCGCGGTCCGCGTCCGTTCGAGCCAGCGGCGACATGTCGCAATGAGCATCTCGCGGTCGATCGGCTTGCAGGAGACATCATTGCATCCCACGGCGAGACAACGGTCGTGCTCGTCGCTCCCGGACGCCGCCGACGAGAGGGCGATGATCGGCCCGCGCCACCCCCGGGCCCGCAACGCCGCCGTCGCCTGAAAACCATCAAGATCCGGCATGCGCAAGTCCATCAACACGAGGTCGAAGGCCATCGCGGTCGGCATGGCCTGCAGCACGCGATCGACGGCGATCCGACCGTTCAGAGCGATCTCGACGTGCGCGCCGGCGTGACGCAGGTGAAACGTCATCAGCTGCTGATTGTCCGGACTGTCCTCAGCAAGCAGGATGCGCCCCTGGAGCGGCTGTGCCCCCGTCCGTTCGGCGACCGGCTTGGCACGCAGCGCGTCGAGTCGATTGATGAGCGGCACGCCCGCGAGCGATCCCGTCGCGACGGTCACTGTGAACGTGCTCCCTCGGCCCGGCTCGCTCGTGACGACCACATCCCCGCCAAGCAGTCGTGCGAGCCTCCTGCTGATCGCAAGACCCAGACCCGTTCCGCCGAATCGCCGCGCGGTGGAGCGATTCGCCTGCGTAAATGGATGAAACAGCGTTGCAAGCGCGTGGGCGCTGATGCCGATGCCGGTATCGCGCACCGCGAACTGAAGCTGCGGCTGCGCTGCGTCCGAGGCCGTGACCATCGAAACGCGCACGCTGACCGTGCCAGACTCGGTGAACTTCACCGCATTGCCGATGAGGTTGATCAGGATCTGTCGTAAGCGCGTGGGGTCGGACTGGATCGATATCGGCAGCGGTCCATCGCAATCCGTCTCGATGCGGATTCCCTTTGCGTTGGCTCGATCCCGCAGCATCGCGGTCGCGTCGGCGAGCACCTGGAGCGGCAGCGTCTCAATCGCTTCGACTCGCTCGGCGCCGGCTTCGATCTTCGAGAAGTCGAGCACGTTGTTGACGAGAGCAAGGAGATGCTCGCCCGAGCGACGGATCGTCTCGGCGTGCTCGCGCCGCTGTGCCTCGGTCGATCGACCGCTCGCGACCATGTCGGCAAAACCGAAGATGCCCGTCATCGGCGCCCGCAGTTCGTGGCTGAGCGTCGCGAGGAAGTCGATCGTGGTCCGCGCGGTGGACTCGGCCTGCTCGCGCGCGTGCTCGAGTGCAACGTTCTTCTGTTGCAGGTCACTGAGAAGTCGATCGCGCGCGCCATTGCAACACCGCAGCGACGGCAAGCATGGCGGCGACAATGACCAAGGTAGTCACCACTGGACCGTTCGTGCCCGCAAGACGCAACGCGACAATCATGACGCCCGCTTCGCCCACGAGCGCGAGCGCGAGCCAGTGATTCGCGCGGAACGGCCGATTCATGCGGACTTGCGCAGATAGGGGGCGTTCACCGTCGGGGCGCGCTCCACGCGATTGCGTCCGCTCTGTTTCGCCGCGTACAGCGCCTGGTCAGCCGCTTCCACCAGGGAACGCGGCAATGTGTTCGCGGCAATGCATGAGAGGTCCGCAACACCGAAGCTCGCAGTGACGCGCAGATCCGCGTGTCGAAGAAAACGCTCCGCGGCCAGACGTTCGCGCAATCGCTCCGCCACTTCGTGGGCTTCGTCGAGCGATCCGTTGGGGAGAATGACGCCGAATTCCTCGCCGCCGTATCGGCACGCGACGTCACTCACGCGTCCGCTCGAGAGGATCTTCGCGAAACGCTCAAGCACCAGATCACCGAATGGATGGCCGTAGTTGTCGTTCAACGATTTGAACTGATCGAGATCCGCGAGCACAAGTGCCAGCGGCTGCCCGTGACGAATGCTCTCTGAAAACTCGCTCTCCAGCCGTGAATCGAAATGCTTGCGATTCCACAGTCCTGTGAGACCGTCGATCTGCGCCTTGACGGCCAGCATCCTCATCGCGCTCTCAAGCCGCAGGGTCGAGCGCACACGTGCAATCAGTTCGATGACTTCGAATGGTTTCGGAATGAAATCCACGGCACCGAGATCGAGCCCGCGGACCCGGTCCACTGACTCGCTGAATGCCGAGATGAAGATGACGGCGATGTCGCGCGTTTTGTTATCGGCTTTCAGCGCCTGGAGCACCTGAAAGCCAGTCATGTCCCCGAGCTCGATGTCGAGCAGGATGACTTCCGGCTTCAAGTCCTTGGCGAGCTGGAGACCCTCGACACCGCTGTGCGCTGAGTGCAGTTCAAGCTCCTCGTGCTGGAGCCGAACATTCAGAATCTTGTGGATCAGCTTGGAGTCGTCGATCGCGAGCAGTCGCGGCAGACGTTCGATGGGTTGGGTCGAGTTCAATTCCATCAAAGGGATGCTCCACCAAAGTCCTGCGGGTGACTTTCACTCCGCAGCTGCCCGGCACCTCACGGTCCGCCCACACAACACCAACCAGGGAACGCGACTCACCTCACGGCGCCCGGTGGTTGTGCCGCAGCTCGGCACCGCCGGAGCAGCTCCTCGACCTTGTCCTGCACGGCTGCAACGTCCGCTTCGGCTGCGAGCAGTTCCCGCTCGACGTCCCCCGCCGCGCTTCCGATGGTCGGGAAGCCGTAGCCCCCCGCTGCACCTTTGAGTTGATGTGCAAGCGTCTTGAGCTGACACCGGTCCTGGCGTTCACATGCGAGCCGGATTGCGTCAATGCGCTCCGTCAGGTCATTGACGAAGAACTCGACGATCTCGCGCATGGCGGGATCGTCAGCGAATTCGCTGCGCAGCATTCCCCCGGGCGATGGGAGTTCCCCCGGGCGTTTCGCGCCGAGATCATCCCCTTGCACACCGTCACGGCTTGATTGCTGACCATGCATGGCAATACTCATCGACCCGATGCCAGCTGATCTTCGATCGGAGTTTGCCGGACCGGATTCTGCTGCCGTCGCAGGTCCCAACGCATCTGTTGTTATCGCACGATCGGCAGTGGCAGACGATCTTTCGTACGATCGCACGCGTTCTTTGAAGCCCTGACGGGCGAAAGCACCGTCACAGGAGCATTTCCGTGATTCCGAGCATGCCGCCCCGTGAAGGGCAGTTGGGTTTTTTGTACCTGCCGCCATTCCGCGTGCAGGGAATCAGCGTCGCCGGCGAGCAGACGGTGATTCAGGTCCCGGAACTCGATATTTGCTTTGACATGGGGCAGTGCACGCGAGCGTCCCTCGCTGCGCAGATCGTCGCGTTGTCGCATGCGCACATGGATCATCTGGGCGGACTGCCGTATTGGTTCAGCCAACGGCAGTTCCAGAAGATCGGCACTGGTCGTTGCGTCTGTCATCCGCGCGTCGCCGAGCCGCTTCGCGCGATGATGCGTTCGTGGGTGGATCTTGAACTGCAGCGCACTCCGCACGAGATCGAAGCGATGGAGCCCGAGCAGGAAATCGAGATCAAGAAGAACAACATCTTTCTGCGGGCGATCGAGACGAGTCATACATCACCAAGCCTCGCCTTCGCCGTCATTGAGCGACGCAGCAAGCTGAAGGATGAATTTCGCGATTTTCCGCAGGAACAGTTGCGTGAACTGAAGTCACGCGGCGTGGAACTGACCCGCACAGTGGAGATTCCGCTCGTCGCATACACCGGGGACACCGAGCCTGGTCCGTACCTTTTTCGAGAAGAATTCGTCTCGGCGAAGGTGGTCATCAGCGAGTGCACGTTCTTCGAAGCCGATCATCGTTCACGCGCGAAGATCGGCAAGCATCTGCACATCAACGATGTCGCGTCACTGCTTCGCGTCTGGAAAGCCGAGAGTGTCGTGCTTGTGCACGTCTCGCGGCGCACCGCAATCCCGTTCGCGCGGGAATGCATCGCAGCAATTGACGACGGCGCGCAGGCTTCGCGCGTGCACCTGCTGATGGATCATCGCTCGAACAGACAGCGGTACGATCGTCAAGTGGCGGATGCCGGAGGTGCGGCAGAAAATGTTGGAAATGCCGCGGCAGAACGCACCCATGCTATCGAAGCAGGTATCGACGACAACATCGAGAATCGCGGGCTCAGTGGTTGACGCACGCAGAGGGGCGCACTACATTCAGCCCATCGTTGCGTTGCTGATCGCGGACAGGTCTTCGATCGGACACAACGGCACTTGAACAGACCATCCACCCGTCGAGACCTGTCTTGAGACCATCTTGAGACGAGTCTCGATCCATGCCTTCGCCCCAAAAAGTTGTAGCTCGCTGCCCCCTGTTGCCTCGTTTATGCAAGAGGCTGCACCCTTTCGACGACCGCGTGGGATCTTCAGCTTTCACGTGCAGCGCTTGGCGCAACGCTTGAAGGTGGAAGACCGGCGCACCCTCCCAGCGTGAAGGCCTCCGGTGAGAGGACACTCTGTTCGGAACAGCGCGATGGCCTCCAAAAGCAGCAGGACGGTCTTGATGCCCCGACTTGATCCAGAATTTCGGGTCTCCATCAATAACTACCTGCGCAAGCACCACGCTGACTTGTGCCGTCATTGGTTCGATGACATCGAGCCTCTCGACATTCAGTCGGGCGTACTGCGGCTCTTGGTGCGCGAGCCAGTTCAGCTCCGCTATCTGCAGCGATGCTGCGCGGCACAGTTCAGCGAGGCGGCCCAGAGCGTCACCGCACGGTTGCTCGTTGTGCGCTTCATCGGGCCGGACGAGGCAGTTGCGTCGCCCCCTTCGAATGGCCGTGCTGGCGACCGGGGTGGCGATCGCGATGGCCCTCGAACAACTATAGGTCGTGGATCGCTGCCGTCAGCACCACAGCATCTCGGAGTGAGTCGCACAGACACTCCGGCCTCGCGCCCCAAGTCGGCGGCTGATTCCAGTGTTGAGTCACCCGCCGGAACAGGTCTTCTGCGACCGCCGCCAACGTCATCGATGGTCGACGGAACGCCAGCCGGCTTCGCGGAACTGAAGCCGCCAGCAGGGACACCTTCCTCTTTGGACGACGGTGACCGGTCGAACCAGGCGTTCAACCCGACCCACGGCTACGCGTCCGACGGTCGCGCGGGCCTCAACGGGACGCCTGAGGTGTTTGCCGTCCTCGATGAGCAGACCCTGCTTTCGCCGGACTACACCTTCAGCAACTTTGTCGTCGGACCGAACAACAGACTCGCGCATGCCGCAGCACTTGCGGTAGGGGACAGGCTGGCGAAGGCATACAACCCGTTCTTCATTCATGGAGGCGTCGGTCTCGGCAAGACCCACCTCCTCCAAGCGACGTGTCAGGCGATCCTGCAGCTCAATCCGCGGGCACGGATCAGCTACATCTCGTGCAACACGTTCATGGATCTCTTCCATGACGCCGTGCGGGCTGGGCGGATGTCCGACTTCCGGTCGCGGTTTCGTACCGTGGATGTCCTCGTGATCGACGACATTCACTTCCTTTCGAAGCGCGAACAGACCCAGGAAGAGTTCTTCCACACGTTCAACGCGCTCTATCAGTCCGGCAAGCAGATCATCCTGAGCTCGGATGCGGCCCCCAGCGAGATCCCCGATCTCGAGGAGCGACTGACCAGTCGGTTCTGCTCGGGCCTGGTAGCCAGGATCGACCGGCCCGACTACGAGACCAGGGTTGCGATCATCAAGTCCAAAGCGGCCTTGCACGATCTCACGCTGCCCGACGACGTTCCTGCCTACATCGCAGCCAAAATCGATTCGAACATCCGTGAACTTGAAGGGGCGCTGACCAAGCTCCGGGGGGTGGCGGCAGCGACGAATCAGCCGATCACGCTCGAACTCGCCAAGACCGCGATGAGCGACATGGTCCCCAGCGGCGGGGCAAGTCAGCCCACCATTCAGATGATCATCGAAGAGGTCAGCCGCTTCTTCGACGTGAAGCTCACCGACCTGCTCTCCAAGCGACGGCACAAGTCCATCGCGCTGCCGCGGCAGGTCTGCATGTGGCTCGCCCGTAAGCACACGCGGTACAGCCTCGAAGAGATCGGCGGATACTTCGGCGGCCGAGACCACACCACGGTCATGCACGCGATCAAGACGATCAACGAGAAGCGCGGCGCGGACGGTAAGCTCCTAGCGGATGTCTCGCGTCTTGAAGAGCAGCTCCTGCTCCGCGTCCGGTAACTTCATCCCAACGGGTCCCGTACCCGCGCCTCCGGCGTGCGACTGGACGACCCACGGAGCTGCAGCAGCGCCTAGGACGGTGTCGCCTCGCTCCTAAAAGTCGTGTGGACAAGCTGTCCGATCGGGCCAGTGCCTGATGCCCCCTTACGGCAGCCGGACGTTGTGGATCAATTTTTTTGGCCAAGAACGGGGGCTGACGCCGCCCCGCCCGCGACGGCGGTCGGTCACGCGACGGCCGCCGCAGGCCGCCGTCAGCCAGACGACAGACAATGCACAAGGCGTAGTGGAGCGTAAAGCGTTATTAAAAAAGATGTTGGAATGCTCATGCGGATCTTTTCCACATCCAGACAGGGCTCTCTACTAAGAAGAATAAGAGACTATCTTCATATGAGGGGAACCACACGCCAGCCGGAACTTCACGCAGCCGACTCCAAACCTTGCCAACTTCTCGGCACTTTTCGCGTGATGTCGCGGTTGCGACGGTGCAAGACTTCTGTGGATTGTTTCTGGATAACAATTTACCGCGAGCGTGACGGGCCGCCTGGGGAAATGTGGACAAGTGGTTGACACCGCTGGCAGAACACGGTGGTGCGGCCCGCGATCGCTGCGACGCTGAGCGTCGTGGCGCAGACTGGGCAGGGAAGCCCCGCCCGACCGTACACCCGGTGCAGCGTCTGAAACTGGCCCGCGCGATTGTCGGCATCTACGTAGTCGCGAAGGCTCGAACCGCCGCTGGCGATCGCCTCCCGCAAGGTGAGCTGGATGGCTTTCGAGAGCTGCGTGACCTGGCTGAGGGTCAACGAACCGGCCGGGTGTTCAGGATGGATCCCCGCGCGATGGAGGGCCTCGTCGGCGTAGATGTTTCCCACTCCGGCAATGACGGCCTGATCGAGGGCCGCCTTCACCGCCCGGCGCTTGGCCGACCCGATCGCCGCCGCGATGTGCGCTGGCGAAGCCTCGAGACTGTCGGGACCGAGCTGCTCCCACCGGGCGCGGAGCGTCGACTGATCGGGAAGGGCCCACAGTCCTCCGAATCGCCGGGGGTCTCGAAACACCACCCGCTGCGGTTCCGCCCCAACTCGTCGATTGGGCTTACCGGGCCCAGCGGGCCCAGCGGAACCAGCGGAACCAGCGGAACCA
The DNA here is from genome assembly GCA_034439815.1 of Phycisphaerae bacterium. GTDB lineage: Bacteria > Planctomycetota > Phycisphaerae > Phycisphaerales > SM1A02 > JAEUIT01. The sequence continues at coordinate 12,035 of JAWXBD010000202.1, read as the reverse complement.
GAATCTCTCGGGTCGATGAGCCACACAGCGTGTCGGTGCGTTGTCTTCTCGACCGGCCGGGTTGCGGATCGCTCGATCAGCACTTGGCCGGACATCCCAAGGTGGATCACCAGGCAACGGCCGTCATCAGCGACGAGAGCCATCTGCTTGCCGTGTCGTTCAATCGACGTGATCCGCCCGCCTTCGAGAAGGCAATCGCGCAGCGGCTTCCGTTTGCCATACGCAGTCGTATCGAGCATGTCACGTCGGCGAAGGGAAGCGCGGACGACGCGTGCACCGATGAGGGCAATGGCCAGTGACGAACGCAGATGTTCCACTTCGGGCAATTCGGGCACGAGTCGCTCAAGCTGGATACCTGTCGATTGCTTGCGGAGCAGGCTCCGCAACGGCTGACCCTTATACTCTTCCCTGCATCGGACGCGGAGGCGTGCACAAGCCGTTTCCGCCTGCGTCCTTCGCTTCGCCACGCGGTAGATGACTGCACGCTGCGTCGGGCGTCCTCTCTCTTTCCGACGAGCGCACTCCACATGAACGATTCCAGCAGTGCCGGCAGCCTCGCGTCGATCCCCCCGGCCAGTCCAGAAGCGATCGCGGAAGTGCAGCAGGCGTTTTCGCGGATCCGCGCTGAGGTGCACAAGGTCATCGTGGGCCAGGACGAAGTGCTGGAGGAAGTGCTCCTCGCGCTCTTCTGCGGCGGGCACGCGCTGATCGAGGGCGTCCCCGGCCTTGCGAAGACGCTGCTGGTCTCGACGCTAGCGAAGACCCTCTCCCTCGGCTTCTCGCGCATCCAGTTCACGCCCGACCTCATGCCGTCGGACATGACGGGCACCGAGGTCATCGAGGAAGACAAGGCGACCGGCAGCCGCGAGCTGCGGTTCGTGAAGGGGCCGATTTTCTCGAACATCATCCTGGCGGATGAAATCAACCGAACGCCGCCGAAGACGCAGGCCGCGCTGCTTGAAGCAATGCAGGAACGGCAAGTCACGATCGGCGGCGTCATGCACCGTCTGCCGAAGCCGTTCTTTGTTCTCGCGACCCAGAACCCGATTGAGCAGGAAGGCACGTATCCGCTGCCGGAAGCGCAGCTTGACCGGTTCATGTTCAACGTGCGCGTGAAGTATCCAAGCGAAGCGGAGGAGCTGGAGATCGTGCGCACGACGACGTCGCTGCGCACGGTCGAGCCCGATCGCGTGCTGACCGGGGAAGACTGTCTTCGCATTCAGGATCTCGTTCGTCAGATTCCTGTGGCCGATCATGTCATTCGCTATGCGTTGCGGCTGGTTCGTTCGACGCGCGTGCGCGACGAGGGCGAGCGGCCAAAGATCGTCCGCGACTATCTCGCGTGGGGCGCCGGTCCACGCGCCAGCCAGTTCCTCGTCCTTGCAGCGAAGGCGAAGGCGATCCTCGCCGGTGCGACGCATGTCATGCCCGAACACGTCCGCAGCGTGGCGATGCCTGTGATGCGACATCGCATCATCACCAACTTCAACGCTGAAGCAGACGGCATCACGAGCGACTCGGTTGTCCGTGCGCTGCTTGAGCAGATCCCGCTCGACCGCGCCGATGCGTCGATGGAGCGGCAGATGGACTCGGTGCTGCGGTGAATCGGCCTTGCGGAATCGCGGTTCGTCCGCTGGAGATCTGAGTGGCCAATCCGTCCGTCATGCGCGCCGAGCAGTACCTTGCCCCCGAGACGCTCGGGCAGCTTGGGCCGTTTGAGCTTCGCGCGAAGATGATTGTCGAAGGCGTGATGAGCGGCATGCACCGGTCTCCGTACCAGGGGCTGGCGGTCGAGTTTGCAGAGCATCGGCAGTACGTCAAGGGCGATCCGGTCCGGCACATTGACTGGAAGGTCTTCGGCCGATCGGACAAGCTCTATCTCAAGCGCTACGTGCAGGAAACGAATCTCGATGTGGTCATCCTGATCGATGCGAGTGCATCGATGCGCTTCGGCACGCTGTCGGTGAAGGAAGGCTGGGGCGGCACGTCGGCGAGTCGATCCCACGCCGGCGCGGCGAAGTGGACGAAGTTCGATCACGCGACGGCGGTCTCCGCCGCCATGGCGTACTTGTGCCTGCAACAGCGCGACCGCGTTGGCGTCGGAACCTTCGCTGAAGAGCTTCGCACGATCACGAAGCGCTCGAACGCCCGTCATCAGTGGCGACTGATCGTGCAGGCCCTTTCGAACGAACCTGTCGAACGCGCGGCGAATCTGCCGAAGGTGGCTGATCAGACGCTGTCGAAGGTGCTGAACCGCGCGCTCATCGTGATCATCAGCGACTTCCTGATGCCCGTAAGTCACGTGCGCGATGCGCTGGCCAGGTTTCGCTATCGCCATCACGACGTGGTGCTGCTCCAGATTCTCGATCGCCAGGAGATGCGCTTCGACCTGTCGGATCCGGCGCCGTTTCACGGACTCGAGGGGGAGGGCCGCGTGCAGGTCGACCCTGCGGCGCTGCGGACTGCGTATCTCGCGGCGATGCGCGGGCGGCTCGACGAACTGAGCAAGACCGCGCGGGCTTTCGGCTTCGATTACCAGCGACTGGATTCGCATGAATCGATCGGTCCGCCGCTCGCAGCGCTCTTGGCTCGGCGAAATGCGCTGGCGCGCGGGAGCCGTGGACGATGACGCTCCTGCAAGGCGGCTTCCTCGTGGCCGGTCTCGTCGCCGTCACGATTCCGATTCTCATTCACCTGCTGTTTCGCCGTCGGCGCCCGCCGCTGGAGTGGGCGGCGATGGACGTGCTGCTCGAAGCACTGCGCAAACAGCAGCAGCGGCTGAAGCTTGAGCAGTGGCTCCTGCTTGCGACCCGGTGTCTCCTGTTCGCGCTCGCCGGACTGGCGCTTGCGCGACCGGTCCTCGAAGGAACCGGCGTTCTGCGTCCCCAGGCAAACCGGACGATCACGATTGTCCTTGACGATGGCATCGCATCGCAGGCGGCAGCAGCGGGTGGTGAAGCGGCGTTCGCATCGCTGCAGGAACAGGCTGCTCAGCTGGTACGCGGACTGGCGTCGGGGGACTCGGTGAGCGTGATTCTCGCATCGCGACCCGCCCGTCCGCTCGTCGCGCCGCCGACAACGGATCGCGACGCCGTCGCGCGGGCGATCGAAGCAGTGGACGCGTCATACGCCGCCACGGACATCGCTGCGGCGCTGCGTCAGGTGTCGGTCGGCATCGGACGCGACCCGACCGCCGAGCACATCGTCGTGATAGCGAGTGAATTCCGGCATGGCTCGCTCGATCCCTCATCGGTGCAGCCGGTGGCGCTTGCGCCGTCGCAGGGCGAACGCGCGCCGCGGATCGTTGCGCTCAAGCCGGCAACGAATGATCTCGCCAACACCGCGATCACGGCGCTTGAAGCGCAGCGTTCTATCGATGACGACTCGATCACCGTTACGGCGCGGCTTGATCGCGCCGGTGGCGGAAATCCGGCGACGAGCGTGCGCGTCACGATCGCGGGTGACGGCACCACACCGACGGCGCCGAAGACTGTGCGCTTCGATGCCGGGCAGGCGACGGCGCGCGTCGACTTCGTGCTGCGTCCTTCATCGGACGTTGTACGCATCGGGCACGGCGGCATCGTGGCATCGCTTGCGGCCCGGCCTGATGACGACGCGCTTGCCGCTGATGACATCCGCCACGCGATCTTCGATGCGCGGTCCGCGACGCAGATCGGCATCGTCGCGCGGCGCAGCTTCGGAAGCGGCGCGGAGATCGAACAGGTGCCGGCGTCGCGCTGGCTTGCTCGCGCGCTGATGCCTGTGGAACAGCCGGGCATCGACATCGCGGAAGTGGAGCCTGCGGCGCTCGATGCCCGCACGCTGCGCGAGCTGGACGCACTGCTTGTGCCGCGTCCCGAAGCGCTTCCCCCCGAAGCCTGGCCGGAGCTGCGGCGCTTTGTTGACCGCGGCGGACTGCTGGTCGTTATGCCGTCGAGTGAAGCCAACGTGCAGCGCTGGACGGATGGATTCGCCGCAGCGTTCGGTCTTCCATGGCAGATCGCGAGTGAAGCGCAACCGCTGGAGACGCCGCTGGCCTTCGCGGCTGAGCAGCCTCAACAGGGCAACACGAACGGTCTTTTCGCTTCGATTGATGCCGAGCTTTCTGCACTGCTGCGGCCTGTCGAAGTCATGCGTCGCATCGAAGTGCGCAACGCTGCGCCCGGCGATGCGGTGCTGCTGCTTGACGACAACTCGCCGTTCCTGCTGCTGACCTCACCCGTGAGCAGCGGTGCGGGGGTCTCACGCGGGCTCGTCGCGCTGGTGACGGTGGCACCGGAACTCACATGGACGAATCTTCCAGTGAAGCCGTTCATGGTGCCGTTCACACAGGAACTCGTGCGCCGTTCACTGGCCCGCATTGGCGGATCGGAGCGGGCGATCGTCGCTGAGCGACCGATGATCAATGTGCGCGACGCACACGAACTCGCCGGTCCCGAAGGGCGCCGCGTCGGTACCGATCACGCCGGACTTGCCGCAACTCCGCTGGACCGGCCGGGAACATGGTCGGCACTCGACGTCGCCGGGCGAACTGTCGGAGGAATTGCCGTCAATGTTGACCCGCTCGCGACCCGCATGACTTCGCTCTCGACGGATGTCGTCTCCAAATGGGTTAGCTCGGCGGCGCCGGTGACATTCGGCGATGTCGCGACGCTCAGCACGCAGCTCACTCCCTCCGTTGATGCGGTTGGCGCAGCGGTGTGGCTGCTTGTGGCGGTGCTCGTACTCGCCATCGTCGAAACACTCTTGGCACGCTGGTTTTCGCACGGCGCTAGTGCGCGGGGTGCAGCAGATGATCCTGGCATCACATCCAGCGCGCTGCGAGACGATCCCGGCGTGACTGGAGGGATTGCCGCATGAATGCACCGTTTGTCCGCTGGTTGCTCGGTATCGAGGCGGCGCCTGATGAGCTGAGCGGCGCGCGGATCATCTTCGAGCGACCGCTCCCTGGCTGGGGCTGGTTCTTCGTCATCACGGCAGGCCTGCTGATCGCATGGTGGAGCTACACGCGTCTGCGCGGTGTGACGCGCTGGCGCGTGACTCTGGGAGCGATGCGGACGTTTCTGCTCTTGTTCATTGCTGTGCTGGTCGCCGGTCCGGCGCTGCGGATCGCCCACGAGACCGTGGAAGAGGACTGGGTGCTTGTGCTGGCCGACCGCAGCCGAAGCATGTCGATCCGCGATGCATCCGATGCATCCTCCGATGGGCGCACCACGCGCGACGAGGCGCTGCGCGGCGCGCTCAAACGCTCCGATGCAACGTGGAAGCTGCTGGATGACGAACGGATGCTGGTGTGGCTCGGCTTCGCCGGCGGCGCGTTTGATCTTGCACCTTCGAACAGCGGCACTATCGAAGAGACGATCGCAGGCCTCGGCGACGCGTCGGGAGATCGCACGCTGCTTGACGATGCGTTGAATCAGGCGATGCAGCGCGCTGCGGCGCGTCCGATCGCCGGCATCGTGATCATGACGGACGGACGAACGACAGCCGCTCCGTCGCGGGCCACGCTCCGAAGGCTGCAGGCCGCTGCCGCGCGCGTGTTTGTCGTGCCGCTCGGCTCGACGGAGTCGACCGGTGATATCGCGATTACGAAGGTCGACGCGCCCCGCCGCGCGTTCGTGCGCGACGAGGTGCCGGTGAACGTCGAGATCGAACGGACCGGCAACGACCGAACGCAGGTGCCGACGACGGTACGGCTGCTTGACGCGGTGACGGGCGAGCGCCTCGCCGAACTCGAGGTGCCCGCGCTGGCGCCTGGCGCGACGTCGGTCAGTGTCACACTGATCGCCAAGACGGCGGAGATTGGTCAGCGCGACTGGCGCGTCGAATTGGACGCCGGACCCGCCGATCTCGTGGCCGAGAACAACACGCGGTCGCTGCAGGTCGAGCTGGTCGATCGACCGCTGCGCGTGCTCTACATCGACGGCTATCCGCGCTGGGAATACCGCTTCCTCAAGAATCTGCTTGTGCGCGAAGAGACGATCGAAAGCGCCGTGCTGCTGCTGTCGGCTGATCGCGACTTTGCCCAGGAAGGCAATCTGCCGATCTCGCGATTGCCGCGCACGAAGGAAGAGTTTTCGCAGTTCGACCTGATCATCATCGGCGATGTGCCCGCGGGTTTCTTCACGCCGGAACAGCTGGAGATCGTGCGCGATCAGGTGGCGCAGCGCGGTACGGGCCTGATGTGGGTCGGCGGTGAACGGGCGACTCCGAAGGCGTGGGACGGATCGGCGCTTGCGGATCTGCTGCCGATGCGCGGGCCGCTCAACCTGCCCATGATCGATGCGCCCGTCAACATGGTCGCGACGCCGGCAGCGTCGGCGCTCGGTCTGCTGAAACTCGGGGAAGGAACCGGCTGGCCGTCCGAACTCGCTGATCCGAGCGTTGGTTGGTCCCGGCTTGAGTGGGCGCAGCAGATTCCGGCCGAGCAGCTGAAGCCGACAGCGGAAACGCTCGCGGTCGGCGTTCCGTCGCTCGAGCGAAACTCGGACACTGCCCGGCCGATCCCGCTGATCATTTCGATGAAGTACGGCGCCGGCGAGATCATCTACGTCGCGACGGATGAAATCTGGCGATGGCGCTACGGCCGCGGCGAACGCTACACCGAACAGGTCTGGCTGCCGCTCGTGCGCATGCTCGGCCGCGAGGCGCTGGCCGGCGGCGGAGATGCGGCCATGCTCCGCGCGGTTCCGGCGCGCGTGCAGCTCGGACAGTCGGTGCGGCTTGAGCTCGTGCTGAGTGACTCGCGACTCGTTGATCGCGGCGACACGGTCATGCCCGTGCAGGTGTCGCTCGCCGGGGACACCGCATCAACAGCGGCAACCGAGATCGAACTGATGCGCACGCCGCGCGCCGGAGAATTCGCGGCGAGTCTGACACCTGATGCGGTCGGGTCCTACGTGGTGCGGGTTCCGTCCGGCCCGGCAGCCGGTGCGGAAGTGCAGTTTGAGTGCGATCGACCGGACGACGAGACGCGCCGCGCCTCGGCCGACCACGCGCTCTTGGCGGATCTGGCCAAAGAGACTGGCGGCGCGGTGGTGCAGCCTGAGGATCTCGACAGTCTGCCGGATCTTCTGCCCAATCGTCGCGTGACGACGGAGACGGCGACGATCGAACCATTGTGGGATGCGCCGCTCGCGTTGATCTTGATCCTGCTGGTCGCCACGATGGAGTGGCTCGGTCGCCGCTGGATGCGGCTTGCCTGAATGGCCCTAAGGAGCATGCGATGAGCACACTGCAGAACACGCACGACGAACGAGCGAAACGGCGATCGCCGTCCGCCGGTCCGCTCACGGACGCCATGCGCCAGCTCGATCGCCTTGGGCAGCGGGCGCGATTGCTGCTTCTGTCGCGCCGCGCATTCCGCATCGTTGCGGCGGCAGTCGGCGTCGCCGCATGCATGATGCTGGTCGACTGGCTGTTCCGGTTCCCAGCGGCGCTGCGCGTTGTATTTCTTGCCGGCGGTCTCGTATCACTCGTGCTCGCGGGACTTCGGCTGCTCGTCCCAGCGTGGAAGTTTCGCCCGACGCCGACCACGCTCGCGCTGCGCATCGAACGGTCCTCGCCTGCGCTGCGCGGGCGGCTCGCAAGCGGTGTCGAATTCGCGATGAGTGATGCTGGTCGCGAGAGTCCGCTGGCGGCGCGCAGCATGGCCGATCTGGCCGAGCGGCTCGGCGGCGAATCGATTCTGTCGTGGCTCGCTCCGCGCCGGTCGCTCGCCGAAGTGTCGATGTCAGCCGCGGCTGTCGCGATCATCGCGCTGCTCGCTGTCCTCATGCCGACCTACGCGGCAATCGGAGCGCAACGTCTCTTGTGGCCGTTCTCCCGTGTCGAGTGGCCCGCGCGCACGGCGGTGGAGTCGCTCATGGGCGGCACGACGCACCACGCCAAAGGGCGGCCTCTGCTTCTCACCGCGCGGCTCACCCAAGGGGACGCCAAGGGTGAGCGAATTGCAGCCGACGTGCGCAGCACGCGCGACAACGGTTCGGTGACCACCGACACGCTCGTTCTGACGCGCCAGGCGGACGGTCGATACGAACGCGTTCTGGAGGGCGACGTGGCGACCCGGCGCGTCGAGATTCGCTTTCGATCCGCCGACGCCGAGACGCCCACACAGGCGGTCGATTTCGTCGAACCTCCGCTGGTTCTCGAAAGCCGGCTGACGCTTGAGCCGCCAGGCTACGCACAAGATGTCGTCGAACCGCGGTCAGCTGACCTCGGACCGGGAACGGATGAGCGGGCAACGCTGCGCGAGCCGGCTTTGATCGGAGCAAAGGCCACGCTCGAGGTGACGTTGAACGCGCCGCTCAAAGCGGATGCGACCACGGCCCGCGCGACGATGATTCGACTGCTGGAGCGCGAGGAGGTCGTGGCAGATGCCGTTCCCGAGCTGGTCATCGACAGCGCGAACGCGGCGCAATGGACGCTGTCGTGGACCGTAACCGGTGCAACGGCGCTCCAGCTCGCACTGACCGATGAACATGGCATCACAGCCGCCGATGAGATTGTCTTCCGCATCGATGCCGTCGGTGACCGCTCGCCCACCTGTGCTGTGCTCACGCCCGCCGCTGACGAAAGCGTCTTGCCGACAGCCATCGTGCCCGTGCAGATCGAAGGGCGCGATGATGTCGGCCTCTCCGCCTTCGGACTCATTGTGACGCGGCGCGAAGACGGAGCAAGCGAAGCACAGCCGTTCGGCGACACCGTGGCGCCGGCGGCCGGAACGCTGGAGCGGCGCGATGAACCGCTTGATCTCGCGGTGCTCGCCGTTCGCCCAGGCGATGTGCTGACGCTCGTGGCGGCCGCTGAAGACATGTATGAAATCGATGGCCAGCGGCATGAACGCGTGCTCAGTGCGCCACGCACTGTGCGGATCATCAGTGAGACGGATCTTGGCAAGCAGATCCGCACGCAGCTTTCGGCGCTGCGCCGCGCGGCGATTCGATTTGATGAACAGCAGGGCGAGCTTCTCGCAGCGACACAGAACGGACGGTTCGACCCGGCGCTTGAACGCACACAGGCCCAATTGTCCGAGCGCATACGCAACGCGACCGAAACAGTCACCGAGCTGCGGGCACGAGTGGATCGCAACCGGCTTGCGGACGACGAGCTCACTGCGACGCTCGATCAGGCCAAGGACCTGCTCGACATGGCAGCGCGTGCGTCGGCCCGCGCCAGCGAAGCGATGCAGCAGCGGCGCGAAGCGGCCTCCAAGCCCGAGGCCGAGCGCGCTGCAGCGCAGGAGAACAGCGCGATTGACGCGGAGAAGGCGCAGGAAGACGTGCGGGCGGAGCTCGAGGATCTCGTCAAACTGCTGGATCGAGACGAGGATTCGTGGGCGATGGGCCGCGCGATCGATCGCTTGCGGGAGCAGGTCGACGAATTGGCGAGGCGAACCGAACAGACCGGCAAGTCGACGGTCGGACAGCAGCCGGAAGAACTGTCGCAGGAAGACCGCGAGGCGCTGCAAGCAATTGCCGACGGGCAGCGCGACTCGGCGCTCGAAGCGCAAGAGCTCCTGGACGAACTGCGGAAGCGGGCCGAAGCGCTGGCGCGCTCGGACCGGACGCGCGCGGAAGCGATGCGCCAGGCCGCGAAGTCCGGCGAAGAGCGTCGGCTGCAGAAGAATCTTGAACAGGCCGGTATGGACGCGAAGGCGAATCGCATCGAGCAGGCACGCGGCGCGCAGCAGCAGGCGCAGGCGGCGCTCGACGAGATGCGACAGGGGCTTGACGACGTGCGGAAGGCGAAGGCCGAAGAGCTGCGCCGCGCGCTGGAGAGTCTTGAGCAGAGCATTGAGCGACTGGTCACGATCAACGAGAACGAGCTCATTGCGCTCGCACGTGTCACAGGACCCGGCGAGGTCGAACCGATCGCCGATCTGGCGCGGGCGATGGCGAAGCTGGCGCAGAACACGCAGGCGGTCGCCAGTGAAGCGCGCGCAGCCGGCAGCGAGGCAAATTCCGTAGCCCGCATTCTTGATCGCGCTGCCGATAGTCACGGCGGAGCGGTGGGCTCACTCAGAGCGACGCCCGTCAAGCTTGCGGAGGCGACGACGTCGGAAGAGCGCGGCCTCGAGCTGTTGAAGTCGGCGCTCGAGCAGACGAAGACGACGCGCGAACAAGTGGAGCGGCGCGAAGCCGAGCGGAAGAAGGGGGAAATTCTCGCCGTCTACCGCAGAGTGCTGGATCGGCAGGCAGGCGCGATCGCGGGAGTGAGCGCGGCGCGGCCCGCGGACCTCACGGCTCGCCTCGATCGCCGCGCGCTGATCGAGTCGAAGCGCCTGTCCATAGTGCAGGGGGAGATCGGGCGCGAGCTCGCGCAGATGCTGGCGGACTTCGAGGATCTGCGGCAGTCGGTCGCATTCCTCCAGGCGCATGAACTGATCGCCGGATGGGCATCGGACGCGAGCACACGGCTTGCGCAAGGCGATCTTTCGGACGCGACTGTCGCTGGGCAGCAGCAGATTCTGGAGACGGTGTCGCAGTTGATCGAGGCCCTGAACGAACAGCAGCCGGATGATCAGCAGTTTGCAAGCGATGCGGATCCGAATGCCGGCGGCGCGCAGCAGGCCGGCGGTGGCGAGGGGCCTCCTCCGCCGACAATTCCCCCTGTTGCCGAATTGAAACTGCTGCGCGGTATGCAGCAGATGCTCCTGGATCGCACCAGGAAGCTCGATGGCGTGCGACAGATGGATCCGTCGCTCGCCGGCGCAGTCGATGCAGAACTGAAGGCGCTCGGCGAAATGCAGCAGCGCGTGCTCGACGCAGCGGTCGAGGTGGTGAAGAAACTGGACCGACCGGCGCAGGAAGCGCCTGATCCTGAGTCCCAGGATCCGGAGTCACCTGATCCTGAGGAACCCGCCCCGGCTGAGACTTCACCGCAGGAGTGATCGACGAACGGGGCGAGCGCAGCGCCGGACCACGACCGTCACACACCGCGCGACCCCTAGAGATGATTCTCGGTCGTTTTCAGTTTCTTTCGAGGCTCGAATGGGACGCATCGGTAGGATCAGCCGATGCCATTGTGGGTGGTCTGGAAGCTGGTTATGAACGGTTTTCCAACAGGTTTTCGAACTGTTTCCCGATTGGTTTCCAAGCCGGCAAAACGAAGCCACACTTCCCTTTGAGGAAACTCCATGCAAACTCGCGCTCGAAACGTTCTCCGAAGTGACTTGCTCGGAAGTCACTCGCCCACGGGGATCCGCAACGCATGTCTGTGTGTCGCGACGGCTGCCTGTGCATTCATTGCCGCGCCGACATTCGCGACGCCCAGTGCTTCGAGCGCAACGGTTCCACCCGCCGCAGTCCCGCCGGGCAAAGCCACTCCGGACCAGAAGCCGGGGGCGGAGAAGCCAAAGTCACTCGATGAGTTGCTCGGGTTGCCGGGAGCGCGTCCCGCGGTGCCGGATGCGGCGCCCGTCGACGATCCGACCTTGAGGCAGGCGGAAGAGCGGCTGGAACGCCGGCTCGACGGCGCGGCGCTTGAGACGCTGCTTCAGCAGGCGTTGGCCGGCATGCAGACGAGTGCGGATCAGTTGCGCGAGCGAACCGACACGGGGCTTCTGACGCAGCGCGTCCAGGCGGATGTTGTCGCCAAGCTCGACCTCCTGATCGAAGAGGCGAAGAAGCAGTGCAAGGGCGGGAGCTGCAAGGGCGGCGGCAAAGGGTCGGGCCAGGCGAACGCGCAGCCGAAGCCCGGGTCCGGCCAGAAGCCGGGCGACAAAGACGCACCGAACGGCCAGCCTGGTGAGTCGAAAAGCAAAGGCGATGGAATGCAAACCAAAGCCGGCAACGAGCCGGGCGTTGGCGACGGACCGTCACCGGTCGATCCGGACGACGAGCAGACGCTGCTTGACGAGTCGCAGTCGGAGTGGGGCATGCTGCCCGCGCGTGTCCGTGATGTGATCCGTCAAGGCTCGCGCGAGCGCATCGCCGCGATGTATCAGCGATTGACCGAGGAGTACTACCGTCGCATGGCCGAGGATGCGTCGCGATGAACGGCTGGGTTGGCGGCTGGGTTGGCGGCTGGGTTGG
>JAWXBD010000201.1:0-5820 GCA_034439815.1 Phycisphaerae bacterium | reverse complement strand
GTGCGCAACGCTCCGACTGCCGCCTCAACGACTGCGGTTCCATCGACTCCGTTCACAAGCGGTATCACGGCGCCGTCAAACTGGCTGGCGGCCGCCAGCTCGCGCGCGACGTCGTCAAGCTGCCATCCCTTGACGCACACGAACGCGACATCGACATCGCGCAGCTCGATCGGCGAGGGACACAGCTGTGGCCGCGTCACTGAAAAGTCACCCATCATGCTCTTCACGTGAAGCCCGGACGCAGCGAGCGCGCGAAGCGTCGCGCCCCGCGCGACGAATGTCACCGGCGCTCCACTCCTGGCCAAGAGACCGCCAAGCAAGCCTCCGACTCCGCCGACGCCGATGATCGCGTATCGCATTGCGTGCTCGTTGCTGCTGCTTCGAAGCGGGTACGGAGTCGTGGTGATCAGGAACGCTTGCTCGTTCTCTGCATCACCGCAAAGAGGAACGCCTGGGGCTTGCCCCACGGCGTGACGTGGGTTTCTTCGTGTGACGTGATGAGGGTGAACGCTGGGCCGAACGCCGCCGCGAGCTTCGTGGCGTCATAGCGTTCGACGGCGAGGCCGCTGCACTTCTCGGGTCCCGTGCGCGCGAACGTTGCGACGACGAGATGACCGCCTCGCCGAACGCTCCGTGCCGCGAGCGCGACGTACTTCCGTTGATCGCCAGCGTCGACGAGGAAGTGGAAGACGGCACGGTCGTGCCAGACGTCGAACGTTCCGATGTCGCCGAGCTCGGTCACGTCGCCGACGATCCAGTGCGCGCGTCGCGCGAGTTTGCCGATGCGTGCCTTGGCACGTTTGATGGCACCGGCCGAGATGTCGAGCACCGTCGCGTCGAAGCCCTCTGCGACGAGTCGACCGCCGAGGACCGAGGCGCCGCCTCCGACATCGATGATTCGACCGCCCTTCGGCGCGAACGCACGCACCAGATCGAGTGATGGCGTCGCCTCTTCCTGGAACCAGCTCGTCTCGGGATCGGCCTTGGTTGCATAGACCTGCTGCCAGTGAGCGGTTCGATCGGTTCGTTCCGTTCGATCGACGTTCGCGGGCGCGATCGGAGGAGTGGAACGCCGAACCGAGCGTGGCGCGCCGCTTTTTGTCGCGCGAGAGCCCGCGACGGCCGGCGGCGTGTCAGTGGAGCAACTGTCAGTTGTCGCGATCGCTGCTCCGCGCCGCCGTGCCCGACGGCGAACCTGCTCAGCGCTCTGCCAGATCGCCGGATGATCACCGTCGATGAGGACGAACAGCCGCTTCACCAGCTGCGGGCGGGCGATGTAATAACACCGCAGTTTGCCGTCCTCGTGGTAGTCGACGATCTTCTCGCGTCGAAGTGCCGAGAGGTGCTGCGAGACGTTCGCCTGCGCTACCTCAACGAGATCTTGAATGTCCGTGACACACTTGGGAGCGCGAGAGAGCTCGCGGAGGATCGCTAGGCGCGTCGGATGCGCCATGGTCCGCAGCATCTCGGCCGCCGAGCGCAGCTGACGTTGCTTGGACATCGCGGCTTCGCCACGGGACCGTGCGCCGAGGCTCGCGACCGGGGAGACCGACGCTGGAACACGAGTGGTCCGCGGGCTTGTCACATTCGAACAGTAGAATACGTGCAGCCATCCGTCAATCCGAGGCGAAGGCCGCGGCAGTGCGTCTGAACCGTCCGATCCCGAAGCGACGGTGGATCGTCACGACTCACAGACGTCCCCCGCGCGCGCGATCCTCGCCCCGAACGGGGCGACGGAAAGTAGCCACGGGTACAGCAACGGCGCGGCGCAGCCAAGCCGACGCGGAACCCGTGGAGAGCGATCTCTTCTCAGCCGCCCTGGACGGGGTGGAGGAGACGCGTTCGATGCTGCTGTGCTGAGGACACGTGCGAACGAGCGGCGTCGGATGCGCGCGGGGCGTCTCGATTCGCTACCGATCGTGTTTTGTTCGCCAGCGCAGGCTTGCGAACTTCGCTGCCCCCCGGGCGCGACGCTTCGCACCGCTCACACGATCCCAGCAGCCATCGCCACGGCAAGCACAAAGAGCAGCGCCGCCACCAGGTTCCGGACTCCGCGCATCGTCACCTTCTTCAAGAAACGGGCGCCGAGATATGAGCCGAGAAATCCCGCGATGCACGCGGCCGCGACCAGCCAGAGCGTGCGCCATTCGCTGAGCGCCGCGTAGTCGCGCTGCTGCGCGAGCCACGCGAAACCGGCGGCATAGACCAGCAGTCGTGCGACATCCACCATGGTCGAGATGACGTTTGTCGTGCCGACGAACTCCTCGCGCGACAGCCCCGCGCGGAGGAGAAACGGCGCCCGCAGCGCGCCCTGCATTCCGGACACGCCGCCGAAGAATCCGGACAGTGCGCCGCCCAGCGGCAACACGCGGCGTGGGAACGAGATCTCTTGGTATCTCGGCCAGAGTTCCAGTCCTGCGAAGAGCGCCAGCAGCGCGGCGATGACAATCTTCAGCCACGTGATCTCGGCGTGCATCCGTCCGACCTGGTACTCGTGCAATGGACGGGCATCGGCCATTGCTGTCATGAGCGCCGCACCGACGAATGCAGCGATCACCGCTGGAATGCCGAAGCGCAGAACGACATCTCGGCGCGCCCATCGGCCCACGAGCACCAGCTTGAAAAGGTTGTTCATGAAGTGCACGACACCGGTCGCGGCGATCGCGATCTCGATAGGAAAGAACAGCGCGAATGCCGGCATCAGTAACGTTCCCAGGCCGAAGCCCGAGACCAGCGTGAGCGCGGCAACGGCGGCGCTGACCAACGAGATCACAAGGAAATCCATCGCCGCACGATATCGGGTCAGGAAGTGGCTTCCGTGTCACTGGCGATTCGCGGCTCGCATTCTGCGCCGTTCTTCACAATCGATGGTTCCAACCGCCTGCTCGTCGAATGGGCTGGCGCAAGCGTGCTTCGGGGGAAGCACACCGCGACAACGGCAACACATCGAGGGAGAGAACGCGTCATGCTCAGTACGAACTGGTCTCGCAAGAACTGCGTCGTGATCGCCCGTGGCGCCGCGCTCGCTGCGAGTGTCATGCTGGCCTCGACCGCAGCGGCGGGAGCGGCATTGTCGAGTTCGTGCTGCCGCTCGAAAGTGCCTTGAACAACTCCGGCCTCTATACCGTGGCGGCGCCGACGATGGCCATCGGCATCATCGATCTCCACGCCCTGCTCAACTTTGACCACGCGGACAACGTCACCCACCTGCTCGTCTCCGGTTTCACGGGCGCCAACGGGCAGGATCTCGACACCGACGATGACGTCGTGCTCGACCTCACGCCATGGACAGCGGTGATCGACACGCCAAGGTCTTCCCAACTTTCTCTGCGGACCGACAGTGCCGCACGCGTTCGGACTCGCGCACCAGACGATTGGCGATGCGGGGGCGATCATTGATGACACCAGCGTGCAGCTGAGCAACCTCGGCCCGTCAGGAACCGACGGTGTGCTCATCACACTCGGCGATGCCCAAGGCTGGTCGGCCGGTCGACTTCGGGCCGGGCGGCTCACTGCCACCGGGATCGAGCACGACCGTCACATCGGCCTATGCGGCGGGCGACGGCACTCCGCTCGACATCACGCTGACGATCAAGGAATTCAGCGGCCAGGCCGAGATGCTGCTCGCCGCCAGCGGTTGCGAGTCCTGCACGTTGACAGTGGAATTGCTGGCGCTGGGCACGGTGGTCGACACTGTCGTGCACCAAGGCGCCTGGCCGGAACTGCGTGCCACCGGCAAGTTCGGTTCCGTCCTCCGCGACGCGCCGCTCGTCGTCGCCAGCGCAGGCCCCGCCGGCGCGCCCCTCGAAGTCGTCGAAACGGTGTTCAGCGGGCAAACAGTGGTCTACCCGGCGGGCTTCGTTATCAACGATGTAGCGTTCCTGCCGGAAGCGGCACCGGTCGTGGGCGATCTCAACGGCGACAGTGCGGTCAACGCGGCCGATCTCGCGATGCTGCTCGGAGCGTGGGGGCCGTGCAGCGGCCAAGTTGATGCGGCGGATCTTGCGATCCTGTTGGGTGGATGGGGACCGTGCTGATCAGCGTGTCCGTCGCCCGGAACTGAAGTCGACAACAACGCGCGGTGTTGCCACGATCGCGCGCTGCCCACCTCACACAAGCTCCATGTCAATCGTCTCGTCGCTGCTGCTGAGCACCGGTGCAACCTTGGGATGAACGCGAGCAGCACAAGCTCAACGACGGGTTTTCGACTCACTCCCCGCCTCGCACACTATCCAGTCCAGGCACCAAGCAGAATCGCGAGATCGGCGCCATTCACGATGCCGCTCGCGTCGAAATCGGCGATGCCGGGCTGGCCCCACCCGCCCAGCAGGACGCCGAGATCGACGCCGATGACTGCACCGTCACCGTTCACGTCCCCTTGGATCGCGGGCACTGGCGTGAGACGCACCGCAACGACGTCGTTGCCCGCGTCTTCGGCATAGCCGGTGATTCGTCCTTCGCTGTCGATCGCGTACGCCACCTTCACGCTCAGATCGAGCTCCGGCGGAATGAGATCGTCAAGCGCGGTCATCACGCCGTCGCGCCAGATGAATCCGGCCTGGGCGTTGCCGAAGGGCGGGGAATTCCAGCAGCGACCGACAATCTCTTCGCGGTCGTTGATGTCGAATGCGCCGCTTCGCTTGAAGCCGGGGAGCGGGTCGAGAATCTCCATCCGCCCGCCCGACCATCGGAGGGCGCGCGTGGTGATGTTGCGCGGATCTTCGGGATCAGGCATGGCTCCCGCGCCGACGATCTCTCCTGACTCATTGATCGCAATTGCCTTGCCCGTCCCATCGGGAAGGTGGCCGAGGTCCGTGACGCGGCCGCTGGGAAGATCCAGCAGGAAGCCGCTCGCGGAAAAGACTGACGACGAACCCATCCAGCCGACCACTTGATTCAGCTCGTTCACGTCCTGGGCTTCGCCGGCCGGACCGAGCGGAAGTTTCAGCAATACGGGTCCGCCGTCGATCCAAATGGTCGGCTGCGGTGCGGACGGGGCGAAGCTGGCTCTCGCAATCGTCCCGCGGTTGTTCAGCGCCAAGGCCTGCGAACCCGTGAAGCCCGCCGGGATCGGCAGCTCCGCCACGACCCCTGCCGAGTACAGAAAGGGATGGCTGATGCCTGTGCTCGTCTCCAGCCATCCGACGATCTCGCCGATGTCATTGACATCCCACGCCTGCATGCTCACGAAGCCCGGCAGAAGGGGAAGCGTCCCGGACCGGCCAGTCGTGTCCGCGAAAAACGCCAGCTCGGAGGACGAGAAGCACACCGGGTAGTAGCCGACGACCGTGCCGCCAGCGATGCCTGTGCCGACTGTCAGCGGGTCCTTCCCGAAGCCGCACGTCGCCGCTTCGATCACTTCGACGGTGTATGTCGGGCAGTCGGGGGATCCTGCCGCGGCGTGCAGAGCGCACGCTGCAATGGTGACTGATCCGAGCAGACTGGCAGGGTGTGCGGTCATCGACTCAGGCCTCCGTTTCCGTCACAGGATCGACTCCGCGTACAAGCTTACGAAGCTCGAGCGATCGTGCAATCTTCTGATTGCATGTATCTTTGCCACCGCATCTCCGGGCGAGTCCGAAAGCGCATGGTCGATCGGAGATTCCACGAGAGCCAAACTCGCGCTCGCAATCTTTTACAATCGAACATCCATGTATCTGGGAGATATCGCTCTCCCTGCATGAATCGTGCGGCACCGACGAGGAGAAACGAATGCTGTGCCATGCTTTCAAATCGGCTTTCAAATCGGCTTTCAAATCGGCTTTCAAATCGGCTTTCAAATCGGCTTTCAAATCGGCTTTCAAATCGGCTTTCAAATCG
>JAWXBD010000200.1:0-5080 GCA_034439815.1 Phycisphaerae bacterium | reverse complement strand
GGAACTTCCGATGATCCCTCAACAAAAAGTTATCATCATCTTCCGGGGAACTCGCGACAGGCGGAAGTTATGAATTTACAGACGAGATGTTGCTTAACCACGGATCACCATTCTCGGGATCGAAGATTTCATCGCAACGAACATACTTGAAATGTCGGAAGGAGAAGAGAGTCGATTCATAGAGACTCTTGGAGAGATCCTCAACGCGTACAACCGCCGCCTGGAAGAGGTCGAAACGGACCTGTCGCTGAGGATCGAGATTGAGTAGGCCCGCGCTCGGTGTCGTGCGTGCGGAGACGATGGAGACCCGGTCGCGAAGCTTTGGTGCTTCGCGGACAACTTCATGGGCGACGCCGGAACCGCACGGTCGGCTCGCTCCCTCAAGGAACCTTCGATTGATTCGGACTCGGTAGGAATGTCGCAATGATCTTGTCGGGGCGCTCGGGCGGCGTGGGCACGAGCGCCTCCCAAATGCCATCGATGCGGTCTGCGGAAGACTCGGTGCCTGGACGAGAACGACAGGTGATCGAGTGCGCCGCGCAATCACGTACGATCGCGGTGATGAGCTGTCCGGACCACGAGCCGACTTCCGACCGGCCGCCGACCCCCAATGGCGATCAGGGTGATCACGGCCACATCCCGGTCCTGCTGGATCATTGCCTTGCCGCCCTCGCGCCGAAGCCGAGGGAGACGTTCGTCGACTGCACCGCCGGGCGGGGCGGGCATGCGGTCGCTTTTGCGCGAGCCGTCGGACCGACGGGCCGCGTCATTCTCTTTGACATCGACGCCGAGAACCTTGCCCACGCCGCAACGCGGGTCCGGAATGACACCGGTCGCGAGCCCTTGGCGGTTCATGCCAACTTTGCGGGCATCACCTCAACGCTTCATGGTCTGCAGACGGACGCTCCTATCAAGGCGGACGTCGTTCTCGCCGACCTTGGATTCAGTTCGACGCAAATGGACGACCCCCGCCGCGGGTTCAGCTTCGGAACGGACGGACCGCTCGATATGCGGCTCGATTCGACCGCGGCGGTCACGGCCGCCGAACTTCTCCGGACTCTTCCCGAGTCCGACCTCGCAGATCTGATCTTTCGCTATGGCGAGGAGCCATTCGCGCGACGCATCGCGCGGAAAGTTGTTGCAATTCGCGAGGAGGAACCGATTGAATCGACGGCGCAACTGGCGCGACTGGTTCGAGAGGCATACGGCCCCCGAGCCCATCAATCGCGGCTGCACCCGGCGACCCGGACATTCATGGCACTGCGCATCGCCGTCAACGACGAGCTCGGCGCACTCCGGAGCCTGTTGCACGCGATTGAAACGGGCGCGATGGCCGCAGCGGACGGCGACGGTCATGACGATTCGAGCTGGCTCCGAGCTGGCGCCCGGATCGGAATCATCTCGTTTCACTCGCTGGAGGACCGGCTCGTGAAAGTTGGATTCGTCGACATGCAGCGGCGCGGCTTGCTACAGATTCAGACGCGAAAGCCGCTGGTATCATCGGAGTCGGAAGCCGCGGAGAATCCGCGGGCTCGGAGCGCAAAGTTGCGGGTCGCCATGGTCGGCGTCCCGCTTCCTGCGAGGTAAAGTCTGCGTGCTCAGAGCACGCGTGCGGCCCGTGGCCGCCGCGGAGCACTCAGATGAAGGGAAGAGTGAGCCCTGGACGCGAGAGCGTCAGAGGGGCCCGGGCACGTGAAGCCCTCGGGCAAGGACGCTGAGGCAATGACTCGTGAAAACAAGTTGGCGTTGGTACTGGGTTTTGGCCTGATGCTGTTCGTTTGCATCCTAGTCTCCGATCACCTCGCCGCGCGACAACTCGCGCCGGTGGCACTGAACACCGCGTCCCGCAACGCCATCGGCGTACCGCCGCTTCCCGCGCCGGGCGCCGGCCAAGGAATCGTTCTGGTCCAGGGCGACCGCGAGCGCCGCGAATTGCCGCAGGTGCCTGACGCTACCCGGGCAGTGCGGGATCCGATGGCTGAACCGGTGGTCCAAGCCGCCATTGTGCCTCCGGTCGACCCGATCCCGTGGCGTACCGACCCGCTTCCCGCTCCCGAATCAGTCCGAACGTACACCGTGAAGGCAGGCGACACGTTCACGCTCATCGCCCACCGCGCGTACGACCGGAAGTCGCTCGGCGAAAAGCTCGCGAGCTACAACGGCACGAAGCCCGAATCCCTCAAGGTTGGAGCAACCGTCAAGCTGCCCGCGCTGAGCGAACTCGATGCGGCGCTTGCGGACGCCGCCAGCTCCGGTGACCCGAGGACTCCTGGCACGCGACGCAGTTCGAACAGATTCCGCGTCTATGAAGTGAAGGACGGCGACACGCTGTACCGAATCGCCGAACGCGAACTCGGATCCGCGGGCCGCTGGCAGGAACTGCAGATTTCGAACGATGACCTTCTCAAGGGATCCAACGCCCTGAAGGCCGGAATGCACATCAAGATCCCCGAGGCTCGCACAAGCGACGCCTGATCCGCATCACGAACACACCGCTGCCGCGGTTCTCCCCTCAGCGAGAGAGCACGGCAGCACTTTCTCGCACGGATTGAAGCGAGAGCCACCGAAGGGCGCCGCATGGTCGCGAAGCTCGCCGTCTCCATCATCGCAATCGGCGCCACGTTTGGCGCGCTCCTCGTCATTCGACAGCAGCGCATCGACGCTGTCGCTGAAATCTCGCGCGCCCAGCTGCGCATGGCACTTCATGACAAGACGATCGCGCGGCTGCAGTCCGCAGTCGCGCATGCGATCCGCCCCGACGAACTGAAGATGCTGGCGTTCGCACAGCCCGTCGAATGGGAGCAGATCCCATACCGCTTCAGTCCGACTGAGCAGCGGGCCGGCAAACCGGTCGTCCCCATGTCGAAGTCGAAGAAGCCGGCCGCGCGCCGCACCGCTTCGGCCACGCAGGAGCGCTCGCGATGAATCCCCGCTTCCGACGCTCCACCATCGGAGTCACCACTCCTGCCCAGCAGGCGCTGCTTCGGGCGCGCAACGCTCGTCGATGGTCTGCAGTCGTTCTCTCGGTTGTGAGCTTGTCACTCGTCGCCACCGTGGCTCGCGTCGCACAGCTCAAGACGAATCCGAGCGAGCGCCTCGTCGACGCAATGGAGCATCGCGACGGCACGCCGATGCAGTTTCTCAAACGCACGCAGCACCAGCCGCGCGGCACCGTGTACGACCGCCGCGGTCAAGTTGTAGCGATGGACGTCCCGGGCTACCGGCTCTTTGCGGATCCCCGCCACATCTATCGCGAGGCGATCAAGGCGGCTGAAAAATCCGCAAAGCGGCAGGCGCGCCAGTCGAAAGACGGGGCGAAGAGCGACGGGCCCGCCGCCGAGCTTGCGATATCGCTCGACCCGTTCGGCGACGCGGTGACAACAATCGCAGCGCGGCTCGGTCAGCGACCGGACGCCATGCTCAAGGAAATTCTCGATCGCGTTCCAGCCAAGCTGCATCTGCTGCAGACGGATGCGACTGACGCCGACCTCGCGACGTTGCCGCGCTATGTGGTTCTCAAGAAGGAGCTCCAGGACGCCGAAGTCGAACAGCTGCACGGCATGCGCATCGCGGGCATCGCCGTTGAAGAAACACAGGTGCGCGTGTATCCGTTCGGAATGACCGCCGCCAGTCTCGTCGGTGTCGTCGGTGCAGAACACACCGGCCTTGGCGGGATGGAGCATCGTCACGAAAGCACGCTGAAGAGCAACGACGGACAGATCGTCCGACTCGTCGACAACCGGGGTCAGACGATCGCAGTCCCGGCCGACGGCTTTCGACCGGGGGCGCCGGGCGAAGATGTGCAGCTGTCGATCGACATGAACATCCAGGCGATCGTCGAGTCGGCGCTCGGCGAGACGGTCGACGTGGCGAACGCGGGCGGCGGCCGCTGCATCGTCGTCGATGTCGAGACCGGCGAGATCCTCGCGATGTACGACGTCTTGCGGAAGAACACCGGGCGCTCGCCGATCGGTGTCGATCCCGCGCGCAGTCTGCATCCGGCATTTGGACGCAATCGTTGCGTGACCGATCCGTACGAACCGGGCTCAACGTTCAAGCCGTTTGTCTGGTCGTGGGTGACGAAGCTCGGCAAGCTGTCACCTGAGAGCATTCTGGCAACGCCCTCCGCGGGCGGGCTCGTCGTCCGCGACGGCAAGAGCAGTCGATTGATCCGCGATGTCAAGTACTACGGTCCCTCCACATGGAAGCGTGTGCTCGAGAAGTCGATGAACGCGGGCATGTCGATCGCTGCGATGCGAATGACCAAAGCGCAGATGCAGGAGGCCGTCAGCACTTTCGGATTCGGTCACAAGACCAACTGCGGTCTGCCGGGCGAAACGGCGGGCATTGTCACCAAGCCGAAGGACTGGACGATGGTCTATACGCAGTGCTCGATTGCGATCGGCCACGAGATCGGCGTGACGCCTGTGCAGATGATCCGTGCGTTCACCGCGTTCTGTCGCGACGGATCGATGGTCGAGCTGTCGCTGCATCGCATGTCACAAACGGTTGCGCCGGAGGCCACGCAGGTCGTTCCCGAATCGATCGCTCATGTAACGCGTGACGCGATGCGTGGCGTGCTGACCGAGGGTACCGGCAAGAAGGCGGAAGCCGAAGCCCGCTATCAGATGTTCGGCAAGTCCGGTACCGCGCAGCTTCCGAAGAAGTCGGGGGGCTATCATCAGGATCGCTACATCTCGAGCTTCGTTGCCGGAGCACCGTACGACCAGCCGCGAATCGCGATCCTCGTGGTCATTGAAGATCCGGACAAGTATCGCCTCGGCGCCAATCAGTATGGCGGCGGCGCGATTGCCGGTCCGACCGCAGCCCGCATCGCGAACGAGGTGCTGCAGTACATGGGCATCCCGCCCGACCTGCACGTGCCGGCGAAGGACATCGCGCTCGCACAGTGACCGCGCCGCGCGAGGCGTCTCGCACCTGCGATCACCCCTGCACATCATGTGCGGGTGTTTCTGATTTCGGGTCTTCCGGCTTTCCTGTGGGTGACGCTGCCGCGTTCCGCAGCCCGGGCTCCGTCCGCAGGCCGGCGCCAGAGAAAAGGAAGGCCATCTTTCGGGCG
>JAWXBD010000199.1:0-7355 GCA_034439815.1 Phycisphaerae bacterium | reverse complement strand
GGCCTCCGTGCTGCGTGGAAAGAACTTGTTTCAAAGCTCTCTACGCACACGAAGGCCTTTGATTTCAACTCAGCGGTGAATAATCCGGGCTAGGACTGCAGCGGGCGATTGTCGATCGTGCAGCGATCGAGGACCTGCGAAGTCTGGGAGACGCGTGCGGTACAGCGCCGGCGATCTCGCTGATCGTCGACGACTACCTCCGTGGCCTGACCGCTGAGGAGATCCGGCTGCAGGAGGTCGACGGCCCGCTCGTCGCAACGGACCGGAAGCGGATCACGAGCGAGCTCAGGCGGCGGACTCGGGAACTCTGGGAGTCGGCGGACGCGCTGTGTCGGGAAAGGAGGGCTGATGTCGAAGCCTTCAGGCGGGCTTGGGCGCGTCGGGCTTGGCTCCTTCCTCCCGGAGACAGTTCAATGGCCACGTTCTCGCGAGGCATCGATCTGATCGAGTTCGTCAGGCGCGACTTCGAGACGAGGGTGGCCTATCGCGGGTCACTGAAGGAGTCCCCCGCGCCGGAACTTTTGGAGATGCGCGGCCTGCTCGATGAGTACGCGGGCGAACTGGATCCGTTGATCACCGCGTACGCAGACGACATGCTCACGAGCGACTCCGCCCGGAGCAAGGTAAAGGACCACTGGTACGCCCTCGATCGCGTGGGGCGGAAGCATGCGCAACGGATCGCCGACTGGATCGCCCGGCGGAGCGGCGCGAAGGCCGCACTTTTGTGGCGAGAGCGATTCCTGCGGGCCAGCGATCCGGCCTACTTCGGGTACCTCACGCCGGACGAGCGGCGCGTCGAAGCCGCCATCGCGGTCAACCTCCCCGAGGGCGAAGAGTTGCCGGTCGAGGTTCGGACGCTGTTGGACGTGCGTTGGTCGGTGGCCGCCGAATTGCGGAAGCGCATGTGGCGAGACTCGTTCGCCTTCTCGAGGCAAGAGCCCTCCGACGAGCTACGCAAGTCAGTCGTTGAGTTTGAACGGCGGCTCAACGCGGCAGGCGCGACCGCATGGAAACGGCTCTGCCGCTGCGCTGGAGACGGTGAAGCGTCAGCACGGGCGATGTGGGGTTTCTGGCCGCAACCCACCGCCGCGGAATAGCGTGGTCCAATCCGCCGTTGCATACGTCGGCTGCTCTCGGCGGAAACGTGGCTGAGCAGGCCTCATGCCGACGCAAGCACTCGCAGCCCCCCGGCCCCACCAGTTCTTTGGGTGCCGACATCCTAAGACTGCAGGTGCTGAAGACGGATGAGGTTCGCCATGCCGGTAGCCGCGCATGATGGAATCGAACAGACGGACAATCTGCTCGGCCTTCCACTTGAACTCACGCTGAATCGCGGGCAGGAATTACTGCCCGTTCATATGCCCGATGGCGGTGGCGATGGTCTCTGAACGGTAACTCATGGGACGTTCTGCTCCGAAGATTTCGATGCGAGCGGAAGCGTACAGCGTCGCCTCGCTCACGTGGCGTGCAACCGAACGATTCTGCACTAGTCAACACGGGCGTGACGCTCGACCCTGACGTGCTTGCGTATCTCACCGACCTCGGCAATCGCGAAGACCGCGACCGAAGTTGGCTTATCAACGCGATCGTCCGCGAGCACGCCAGTCGTCACGCCTCAACAAAACAGCGATCGCAGCTAATTCGCCCTGCCACCGCTCTTCAACCAGATGCTCGATCGCATCGAAGCAGGCGAGGCCGACGGCATCATCTCGCGACCTCAAGTTCTGCTCTTTTTGGTTTCAGAACACACCGCAGGGTTCGCTCATGCTGAACTTTGCCTTCGGCCAGAGCAAGTACTACTCGGACATCCTGTCGGTCAACATCAAGCGTGCCCAGCGGCAAAAGACAAGCGAAGGCGTTTGGGGTTGGAAAGCACCCGTTGGCTACCTCAATGATCCCAAGACCCGAACAGTGGTCATCGATCCCGAGAAATCCGAACTCGTTCGACGCCTGTTCCAGTTGTACGCGAGCGGCCAATACACGATCGACCGACTGCGAGACACGATGAACGCCGAGGGCCTACGCAGTTTCCGAAACGGACTCATGTCGCACTCGGTCTATCAAGACATCCTCAAGAACCCTTTCTACTACGGCGTGTTTCGCCTCAAAGGAGAGATGTTCGAGGGTGCGCATGAAGCTCTCATCTCCAAAGAGGTTTTCGACACTGTCCAAGCAGTCATGACGCGACGGAGCAAGCCGCATCCCGTAGGTGCCAAGAATTACGTCTACCGTGGACATCGAAGCGATCGATTCAAAGCTCGACCGCCTCGCCGCGGCCTATCTGGACGAAGGTGCTTTCACGCCAAGTGACTTTCGCGATCGCAAGCAGAAACTCATCAACGAGAAGCGAGAGTTGCTCAACAAGCTCGATGCACTTCGCGAAGCCGGTGTAGTCCGGTTCGAACCGCTCAAGCGCTTCGTAACTGGCTCAGCAGAGCTGAAATACGTCGCTGAACGCGCCGAACCAGCCGAGCTTCGCACGAAGCTCGGAAGAATTGGTTCGAACCTGACCCTGCGCGATCGGGATTTGAACTGGGAGCCACGCGGTGCGTGGCAACTCGTTGTGGCGAAAGGTTCTCTTGCCCAGCACAACACCGCGCCGCTTCACAGCGGCGCGGTGTTGTGTGGTGAATCTCGCCTTTCACCGTCAGAGTGGAGCCTACCGGGCTCGAACCGGTAACCTATGCCTTGCAAAGGCATCGCTCTCCCAATTGAGCTAAGGCCCCTTTTTCTACGGGGCGGCATGGTAGCGATTCGCCACGCCTTTGACTACCTGCGGCTGGAACAACGTGCGGTCAGGGATTTGCCGGCGTCGCCGACGGATTCATGACCGATGTCGCCGCTGTGTCGAGGACGACGATCACTTCGGGCGAGATCACGTTGACGCGCAGCGTCTCGTCGTACCGGCGCAAGCCCTTGATGCCGACGATGAGGCCGAGCGCTTCACTGGGCTTCGTGGTCGGTCCCGGCAGCACGTAGGACAGCGTGTGCCCCGTGGTCGGATCGGCCAGCTTGTACAGCAGCGGCAAACGATCGCCGTCGTACACCGTCGACGCGTTCAGCCGGCCGACTGCGTCGTAGTCCTTGCGGTTCCACAGCGCGATGTCAAGCTGCGCGACGCCTTCGCGCCGCTCGTTCTTCTTCGCCCTCATCGCCGCGAGGTCGAGCAGGTGCTGCTGAACTTCGATCCGCATGGCGATCTGCTGCGCCCGCGACGTGGCCAGCGCACGCGTCGAACTCGGCGTTGTCGGATCTTCCGACAGCGCGAGATAGCGGCCGCGCAGCGCGTCCAGCTCGGCGCTCTCCTGCGGCTCGTTGCGGACCCGCGTCCACTTGCCTTCCAGATCTGCATACGTCGCGAGCTGTGCCTCGGTCGCCAGCCGTCGCTGCTGCGCGGCCTCGGCGGCGGCATCGCGCTCGGCCTGTCGCTCTGCAGCAAGGCGCGAGGCCTCGTCGGCGGCTGAATCGACCTCCGGCTCATCGGCTGCGGCAGGTTGCTGCGGCGGCGTCGGCGCTGCGCCTGTAGCCGGGTCCGTCGAGGGGGGAGGCGCGATTGCTGGCGGGTTGGTTGCCGGAGGGGTGGTCGGCGTCACTACCATCGGTGGAGGCACTGCTGGTCCGCCGCGCAGCGAAGCCTCGATCGCGTCCGCTTCTTCCTGCGTCAACGGCGCGAGGAACTGATTGTTCACCCACACCTCGCTCTTCGTCGGCAGCCGCACTGCGTAGTACGTGTCGCTGCCGGACGTCCTTTCTTCCGTGACGGTGAGCGAGTCGCCCTGCGCGAGATCCAGCAACTGCCGCCAGCTTTTGGCCGGATCGGATTCGGCGTCGACATTCGTCGCGAAGAGCTTCGATGCACTTCGCACGGCGAGCTTCTTGCTTGCCTTGTCGTAGACGACCGCGTCATCCTGCTTGACAAAGCCGGTGACATTCTGAAAGACCGGGCCGACCGCGGCGATCTTCGCCCAGCCGTGATCGACGGAGAGCACCTTCACGTTCTGACCGGCCTGCAGACGCCCCATCACGTAATGACTTTGCACGCTCGGCCCAGAGCGAATCATCACGTTGTCGCCGCGCACTGCGGCCCAGAATGGACCTTCCTGTGACTGGAACGGCGCGGTGAACGCGAGCACCGGTGCCAGGCACGCGGCTGCCATGCACGTCACCAGAGCGGGCGTTACCGCGAAACTGCCGAAGACAGCAATGACCGAGTGCAAGCGAGCGGAATTCGAAGCAGTGCGCATACCGCAATTCTAAAGGAAGACGGGGAGCTTCGGAGGAGGGAGCGAATGATCGAACTCCTCAATCGCCCACCGCTCTCTCGCTCATCAGGAGGGTGTTAGCATTCGCCCCCATGGTCTCCCCCCGAGTCCGCTTGTTCCCGTTGTTCCGTCCGGTGTCCAGTCAGGCCTGCTCGACCGCACTTTCGGTGCTTCTTGCGCCGACCCTCCTGTTGACCGCGTGTGAATCCCCGCTCCGGCCGCGCGACGGCGTGGAGGATGGCAGTCGCCTCGCGCCGGCTGTGACCTCGGCCTTGGAGCGCGAGATTGCGCGACTACCGGCGAACGCCCCGCCCATCGTCACATCGTCGGGCCTCAGCGATGTCGAGCAGACGCTCGCACCGCGGCGCGAGGAGCTCGACCGTATCGGTCCGCAATGGCAGCGCGGCAATTCCGGGCTCGAACTGGGCCCCGCGCTGAGCGGCGAGCGGCGCACGGAAGTCCAGCTCAGTTTGAAGACCGTCATTCAGCGGTCCGTGCAGAACAATCTTTCCGTGCAAGCTGCGCGGCTGGACGAAGGCATCAGCGATGCGCGCCTCGCCCGCGCGGAAGCGGCGTTTGACGCGATCCTGTTCGCCGAGCCGAGTTACACGCGCTCGACGCGGCCGCAGATCGGCACGGTGCTTTCGAACAGCGCGATCCTGAACGGGCTGAGCGACTCGCGCGACTGGGTGTTTGTCACCGGCCTGCGCAAGCCGCTCGTGACGGGCGGAAGCGTGGAGCTGTCGACGTCAATGGCGCGAACGACGCGCTATCCGCTCGCCGATTACAGCCCCGATCCCGCATGGGCGACGGCGGTGACGCTCGGATTGTCGCAGCCGCTGCTGCGCGGTTTCGGCAGCGACATCAACATGTCCGAGATTCGCATCGCGCAGAACACCGACCGCGCGTCGTTTGAAGATTTGCGGGCACGAATGCTCGCGACAGTCGCCGATGCCGAGACCGCGTACTGGCGCCTCGTGTTCGCGCGGCAGCAGCTCGTCGCCGCAGACTGGCTCGTGGCCGTCGGCACCGACGTGCGCGACGTGCTGCAGCGGCGCAGCGGTTTCGACACCACCATCGCGCAGCAGGCCGACGCCGTGGCGACGGTGGAGCAGCGCAAGGCGCTCGTGCTCACCGCGCAGCGTGCGGTCAGCGAAGCGAACAACCGGCTCAAAGCGATCATGAATGATCCGGAGCTGCCCGTCGGCGGAGATGCCGCGGTGGTTCCGATCGACCTTCCGGTCGACGTTCCGGTGCAGCAGGATCTGCGCGCGGCGATCATCACTGCGGCGGAGCGATCCCCGGAAGTCGCGAAAGCGCTCCTTGACATCGACACCGCGTCGATTGGTGTAAATGTCGCTGACAATCTGCGGCTGCCGCAGCTGGACCTTGAAGCGCGGGTCGCATGGTTCGGCCTCGACGGTGACTTTGGCGAGAGCTATGAAGACGTCGGCAGCGGTGATTTCGTCGAGTACCTCGTCGGCGCCCGCTTTTCGCAGGCGATCGGCAACCGCGCCGCCGAAGCGTCATTCCGCGAAGCCCGGCTGTCCCGCTCGCGTGCCGTCATCTCGTATCGCGCTGCAGTGCAGCAGGCTGTGCTGCAAGTGAAGGATTCGCTCGAGAGCGTCGTGACCAACTACGAACTGATCCGCCAGAACCGCGCGTTCCGTGTCGCGCAGGCGGAGAATCTGCGGGCGCTTGCCGTGAGCGAACAGACGCTGGCGGCGCTGACGCCGGAATTCCTGCAGCTGAAGTTTCAGCAGCAGGAAAGGCTGTCACAGGCTCAGCTGCAATACGTCGGCGCCCGAATCAACTACAACGTGGCACTGAGTGAGCTGCACCGCGTCATGGGGACCGGACTTGAGATGAACCAGATCACCATCGACATTGTGGATCCCGTGCTCGAGAGGCCGGCGATCGTGGGGACGCACGAGTCTCGTTGAGGAAGCCTCCCAAGTGCCGAAGATTGTCAAGGCTGACGCCGCCAACATTCGCAAAGCAGCATCGATCATCCGCGACGGGGGAGTTGTCGCGTTTCCGACCGAGACCGTGTACGGCCTCGGCTGCGACACCTTCAACGAACGCGCGGCGCTCGATGTGTACCGCATCAAACGACGGCCATCATCGAATCCGCTGATCGCGCATGTCCTTGATGTCCAGATGGCGAAGCGCGTGGCGATCGGATGGGATGTGCGCTGCCAACGGCTCGCCGAAGCGTTCTGGCCCGGTCCGCTCACGCTGGTGCTGCCGCGACGCGCGGAAGTCGCGCCGAGTTCGATCGGCGGTCGATCAACGGTGGCTGTCCGGTCACCGTCGCATCCCGTCGCGCGGCAACTGATCGAGGCGGTCGGTTCGCCGATCTCGGCGCCAAGCGCGAATCGTTCGGGACGCATCTCGCCGACGAAGGCGGAGCACGTCGAACTCGAGCTGGCCGATGAGCCGGATCTCATGATCCTCGAAGGCGGAACGTGCACGGTCGGACTGGAGAGCACGGTGCTTGATCTCAGCCGATCTCGGCCGATGGTGCTGCGCCCCGGCTCGGTGACCAAGGACATGCTGATGAGCGTGATCGGCGATGTCGCGGAGCCGCTGTTCGTCGGGCAGAGCGGCAGTCCCGGAACGCATCTTCGGCACTACGCGCCGCGCACGCGTGCGGAGATCGTCGACACCTCGGGAATCGACCACCGGCTGATGAGCTGCCCGGAGCCTGTCGCGGTGCTCGCATTCAGCGCCGACGTTGTTCCGCCGCCGCACGTCGCGATCATCATGCCGAGCGATCCGCGCGAATACGCGATGAAGCTGTACGACGCACTGCGGCACGCGGATTCGCTTGATCGGTCGCTGATTCTGATCGAGCGACCAAAAGACAAGACGGGAATCTGGGAAGCGATTCAGGACCGACTGCGCCGCGCGGCAGTGTGAATGGGAAGTAGGAAATGAGAAGGATGAAGGATGAAGGAAGAAGGAAGAAGGAAGAAGGAAGAAGGAAGAAGTGGGTCTTCAGGCTTTCGTGTGGGCGACGCTGCCGCGTTCCGCAGCCCGGGCTCCGTCCGCAGGCCGGCGCCAGAGAAAAGGAAGGCCATCTTTCGGGCG
>JAWXBD010000198.1:0-13261 GCA_034439815.1 Phycisphaerae bacterium | reverse complement strand
GTCTGGGATCACGCTGTCTGGGATCACGCTGTCTGGGATCACGCTGTCTGGGATCACGCTGTCTGGGATCACGCTGTCTGGGATCACGCTGTCTGGGATCGCGCTGTCTGGGATCTGCATCCTCGCCAGCCTCAGCGGCTGCGCGACCGACCCGAAGGACGGCTACGCGGCGACGAATCCGTACTCGTCCAGCTATCGAACTGTCGCGGTTCCGATCTTTCGGAATCGCTCGTATCTCCGCAACTTCGAATTCGATCTCGCGGAGGCGCTGACGACACAAATCCCGTCGAGTACGCCCTATCGCGTGACCAGCGAAGCGACGGCGGATACCATCCTTCGCGGCACGATTACCGACATCTCGCTGAGCGAACTTTCCCGTGATCCAGGAACGGGGCTGGCGAACGAGATGATTGTGAAGGTCACGATCGACTTCACCTGGAGCGATCTCCGAACTGGCAAGCCTATTGTGGCTCGGAACGGCTTCACGACATCGGCGCTCTTCGTTCCGTCGCGACCTGCCCGTGAGCCGCTTGAACTGGCTCGCTTTCAGGCCGTGCAGCAGTTGGCCCGAGATCTGGTCGATCAGATGCAATCGGCCTGGTGATCGGTGCCGCGTCTGACCTGTCCGCCCCCCTGCGCGCACCCTGTCACGGCTGATCGACGACTGACGCTGCTCTTCAGGCGAACCAACGACCACGACCCCCCCCCCGCTCTCCATGCCATCACCGAAACGACCGCTCTGGATCTCCCCCTCGCCCCTTGACTTCGCTGATCAGCCGGTCGGCGCTCGCTCCTCCGCGCAGACGGAAGAGTTCCGCGCGCAGCAGGCGTCACCCGGTCGGCCAAAGCAGGGCTCGAGTCCGGATGGAGACCGCAAACTCGGGGACGGTCGCGGTCCCGATGGGAACCGAGGCGGACCGCCGGTTCCGATTCCGCCCGCCCGCATGCGGCGCAGCTTGTTTTCGCTCCTCGTGGTCTTGGCGATCATCTTCATCGGGTTCCTCGCGCTCAAGGCTGCGTCGCCGGATCTCCGCGACATTCCCACGTGGGGGCAGTTCATGGTGCTGGCCCAAGAGCAGAAGTTCGAACCGAATTCGGTTCGGATCGAAGACACCCGGATCACCGCCCTTGTCAAGCCCCACACGAAGGGCATCAACGAGAAGAGTGATCAGCCGACCCGCGTATCGGTGCAGATCGTTCCCACGAAGCCCGAGTACTACATCGAGGCGCTCGATGAGGCGAAGGTGCCGTGGACATCGGCGATGGGCACCGCGGTCTGGCAGGGTCTGCTCATCTCGCTCGCGCCGGTTGTTCTTCTGCTGCTCGTCCTGTGGTTCCTGATCGCGCGGTCAATGCGCGGTGCGGCGGGCGGCCCTGGAGGCATGCTCGGCAGCTTCGGCAAGAGCCGCCACCGCGTGCAGAGCAAGGACTCGGTCGGCGTCACCTTCAACGACGTTGCGGGTGTGGACGAGGCGAAGGAAGAAGTCGCCGAGATCGTGGAGTTCCTCAAGAACCCGAAGAAGTTCCAGCGGCTGGGCGGGCGCATTCCGCGCGGTGTGCTTTTGGCCGGACCTCCCGGATGCGGCAAGACGCTGCTCGCAAAGGCCATCGCCGGCGAAGCCGATGTCCCCTTCTTCTCGATCTCCGGATCGGACTTTGTCGAGATGTTCGTCGGCGTCGGCGCCAGCCGCGTGCGCGATCTCTTCAAGCAGGCCAAGGAGAACTCGCCCTGCATTATTTTCCTCGACGAGATTGACGCGGTCGGTCGGCGGCGCGGCGGCGGTTTCACTACCGGTGGCCATGACGAGCGCGAGCAGACGCTGAACGCGATCCTTGTCGAGATGGACGGGTTCGAAGCCAACGACCAGGTCATCGTCATTGCGGCGACGAACCGCGTCGACGTGCTCGATCCCGCACTCACACGACCAGGGCGGTTCGACCGCTCGGTCTCCGTCGGCTTCCCCGACGTCGTCGGCCGCAAGCAAATCCTCGGCGTGCATGCCAAGAAGGTCAAGATGGGTCCCGATGTCGAGCTGGACCGGCTCGCGCGCGGCACCCCGATGTTCTCCGGCGCCGATCTCGCTGCGGTCATCAACGAGTCGGCGATCATTGCGACGATGGCTGGCAAGGAATTCGTGGAGCAGGCCGATCTCGACGAAGCCCGCGACAAGATCCGCTTCGGTCGCGCGCAGAAGTCCCGCAAATTCGAGCAGCAGGAGCGCGTCGCCACGGCGTATCACGAAGCTGGTCACACGGTGATTCAGGCGCTGCTTCCGGACGTCGATCCGCTGCATAAGGTCACGATTATTCCGCGCGGGCAGGCGATGGGAGCGACGTTCTCGCTGCCCGAGAAGGACCGCTACGGCTTCTCGCTCAAGTATCTGTCGGCGACGATGCGCGTGCTGTGCGGTGGACGCATTGCCGAGCAGCGGAAGACCGGCGATGTCTCCAGCGGCGCGTCCATGGACATCCGCATGGCGACGAGCTACGCCCGCCACATGATTCTTGACTGGGGCATGAGCACGCGTCTTGGCTTCGTGAATTACTCCGGTTCCGACACGCGCGAGCAGTTCATCCCCGAGAAGGACTACTCGCCAGAGACCGCGCGGATCATCGACGAAGAAATCCGCCGCATCATCGACGAGGCGTACGCGGACGCCGATCGCATCCTCACCGAGAACTGGGACCACGTGGTGGCGATCGCCGAGTCGCTGCTCAAGCACGAGACGCTGCAGCGCGAGGATGTCGACCGCATCATGCGCGGCGAGCGCATCGATAAGCCGACTGTGGCCGAGCTGCTTGCCGCGGAAGCCGCCAAGCCGGCGAAGCCGACCATTGCGCCGCCACCCCGTCCCGAACCCGACGGCGGGCTCGGCGGTGCCATGCCCAGTCCGGCGTAAGTGCCGGCGTGGTGCACGCAATCCGGCGATGACGTGCTGCTTCGCATCAAAGCGGTTCCCGGCGCGAGCCGCAGTCAGATCGCGGGTCCGCTGGGCGACCGTCTGAAGGTGCGCGTCGCGGCGCCGCCCGAGGGCGGGAAGGCGAACGACGCGATCTGCGACCTGCTCGCCGCAGCGCTCGGCGTGAGCCGGCGCGATGTCACCATCAGCAGCGGAGCGTCGAATCCGGAGAAGGAGGTGCGCGTGAAAGCCATCCGCGCGGAGTTCGTCGTCGAGCGACTGAGCAGCTGAGCCCGTTGCTGGCGGCGAGAATCTAAGGCCCATGCTGTAACCGATCGCGCCCACGCGACTCTATGGGAGCAGTTTCTGCGTCGATCCGGTCACCCCGACGCTTGCACCATGTCGCCCGGCTGGTACGGTCTGGCGTTTGTTCACACTTCATCCAACGAAGAAACACGCATGAGCACCGCGACTCGTCCCATCCCGCCGGCCGCCGGGCAGGATGCAGCAGCACCCGCCACCCTCGTTCAGCCCTACCTCTTCTTGACCGACCGATTTGGACTGGGGTGGATGGTGAGTGTCGTCGCGGGCTGATGCCCGCCACGACAGGGCAGCGGAGCAACGGGTAGCTGTTTTCTCTAGCGCCAAAACCGATCCGGCGGATCGCCCGCTCCCACGTTCGGCGCGTTCGGATTGCTTTCCGTCGAGCACGTCGTCATACACCGCGAGCTTGCAGGATGAACTCACTGCCCCCGGTCACGCAGGGCAGAAGGAGAGAGGCTGGTGCGTGCGTAATTTTAAGGACCGAGCGCCTTGTGCAGATTGATGCGTCCGCTGCCGAGCTTCCCGCTGTACGCCGGGTTCGCGGCGCTGATGGAATCAACGTTGTTCTTGACGGTGTTCCAGACCTGTGTCCGCGTCCACGTCGGATGCTTGCTCCACACAGCCGCCGCGACGCTCGCGACGAGCGGCGTGGCCATCGACGTGCCGCTCAAGGCGGCAACGTAATCGGAAGTCGGATTGTTGAACACGTGATAGGTCGATCGGATGGAAACACCCGGCGCCGAGATGTCCACCCACGTGCCGTAGTTCGAGAAACTGGCCTTCGCGTCGGATTGCGACGTCGCCGCCACCGCGTACACATCGCTGCGCGAGCAGAGGTAATCGGCCGACTGGTTGCCGCTGTTGCCCGCGGCTTTGAAGACGAGACCGCCGTTGTTGATGAAGTACGTCGTGGCCGCTCCGAGTCCGCCCGAGTTCGATGAACCCCACGAGCAGCTTGCGATCTTCGCACCCTTGTTCGCGGCGTAATAGAGCGCACTCGCCGCGTAGTCCATGCGCACAAAGCCCACATGCTGACCACTGTAGTTGGCGGAATGGCCGATGCGCAGGCACATGACTTTCACGCCGTCGCCGGCCGCCGTGTTCGAACCGCTGCCAAACCCGCCGGCGGGACTGCTGACTGCGTACCCGTTGTTGTTCATCGCGGCGACGTTGCCGGCGCAGTGCGTGCCGTGGCCGTTGAAGTCGCGCGGATCACTGTCGGCGCCGCTGCAGTCTTCACCGGGCCAGCACGTCCCTATCGCAGACGAGACGAAGTCATACCCGACCCAGTCGTCCACGTAACCGTTGTTGTCATCGTCGACACCGGGCGAGCCGTTCTTCTCCGCGGTATTGATCCAGACGTTGCCGTTGGTCGCGGACGGATTCGAGCTCGACGCGTTCACGCCGCCCAGATCCTTGTGGTAGTAGCGCACGCCCGTGTCGAGCACAGCGACCGTGATGCTCGGAATGCCGTTCTGGATGTTCCAGCCTTCGGGCGCGTCGATGTCCTTGTCATTCGGCTGCTGAAGATGCCACTGCAGGGAAAAGCTCGGGTCATTCGGCACGCCGGAGACTGGATGGATGCCGATCTCCTGTACTTCGGCCGCGAACCCGCTCCAGCGGAACTCTTCCATTGCCGCCTCCAGCGACGTGGCTGAGGTGTCGACGGACACGACGTACCAGCCGGACATGTCGGGCAGTCCGCGCAGCGCGTCGTGGAACAAGTCAGCCCCTGGATACAACGGACGGAACTCCGTCACCGCGGCGCGGGCTGCAACAGCGTCGATCGGCGCGAATCCTGTCTGGTCCTTCACGGGCGATGCGAGCATGCGCACGGCGAGCGCCGCGTCGCCATGGAAGTTCACGACGAACTCGTCGGGAACGATCAGAGGAATCTCCTCGATCTGCACACCATCAATTGCTTCGGGCACGAGCGCGGCGAGGAACGGGTCGAGGTGGGGCTGACTGGAAATCGTGGCGACTGGAACGGTCTGCGGCACATCGGCCGCGCCGACAATCGCCGCGAGACCGAGGGGTGCGAGCAATCCAATAAAAACAAACGATGAATGCATCACTGACTCCTTGAACAAACAAACGGGAGCGATGAGTGGACCACGACCCGCGCGACATGAGCGCGCAACGCAAGCAGATCGCTGGCGAAGCAACGGAAACCGATGTGAGGCATACAGACACCTCCGCTCGATCCCGGCGGGTGACTTCGAGGACTCCCCCCACACAGGAGAGTTCGGACGAAGCGGTCTTGGCGGAAGAGAGTAACGCGCTCCGGCGGGAGTGAGCGAATCCTCTCCGCAATCGTCGCAGTCGCGCGACAGATTTCCGCGCGCGGCGGTCAGCCAGCCGTTCCGCTATCGTCGCGAGCATGCTGACCGCTGCTCGCGACGGCGTCTCGTTCGAATTCATTGCAATCGCGGTATGCGCTGGCGCGATCGGTCCGCGCATCCTCTCGCTGCTCGCACCAATGGTCAGCCCGACGGGCGCAGCGGCGGTTGTCAGCGGCGAACGGTTCGTGATAGTGCACGCCCGCGATGGCGCCAGTATTCCGTTCGGCGACGGCAGGCGACTTCGCGTGCGCCGTTTCTGGGCGTGGCTTGCCATCCACGTCGTCGGCGAGCCGCTTGGTGCGATCATCTGCCTCGGAACGCCCGCGACGACACGAGCACTGGCGGCGCACATCGCCGCGCAATCGACGACGTCAGCGTGACCACGATCACAGTACCGGCGTCACCGGCACCACCGGCCGCGGCGGACTCTCCGCAGCCATGCGCTGGCACTTCTCCGCGCAGCGGGCGCAGATCTGGGCGCACCGCACCATCCGCTCATCACCGCCGCGCTTCTGGCACTCGGTCGCGCAGAGCAGCGCCACGCCGGCGCACGCGCTGCACAGCATTCCGTGATGCGGCGAACCGCGGCGCAGGGACGCTGCGGAACTTCCGCAGATGTCGATGCAGTCGAGCAGCAGGTTGAGATGCTGGGCATTCGTCGACGAACCGCTATCGTGACCGCTGTGCGCGACACAGTTGCCGACAAGTTCGAGACACGTGTCGGCGCACTGCCGGCACAGCTCGGCGCAGTCACGCATGGCGATGAGATTCAGTTCGGGAGCGCCGCGCGGGAATGTGCGTGTGTCAAGCGACGACATGCCAGCACGCTATCGCGTGCCGGCGGCGATTCGTGTCAGGACGTTGCACTAATAGCCAAAGCGGTCACACATCCGACGGCGGCGGCGACTTCTTCCTCGTGCGCCGCGCCGTGCCCGGCACCGGCTTCTCATCACCCAGCGTGCGCTTGGTGCGCAGCAGATGGTGATAGTGCTGCGCGAAGCGATGTGCCTCGTCGCGGATCGCCTGACACAGCCGCAGGCCGAGATGCTCGCGGCTGAGCCGCAGCGGCTCCGTCTTCTGCTGGATGTACAGCAGTTCTTCCTTCTTCGCGAGTGAAATGACCATCGGCGGCTGTACCTCGATCTGCGCGAATGCTTCGAGCGCCGCATGCAGCTGACCGAGCCCGCCGTCGATAAGGATCACGTCGGGATATAGCTCCTGGCCGACGCCTGCGTCACGGTAGCGCCGGCTGACGACTTCGCGAATCGCCATGTAGTCATCGTTGTCAACACTCTTGATTCTGAAGCGGCGATAGCTGTCCTTGAACGGCCGTCCGTCGATGAAGCACACTTTGCTGCCCACGGTGTCGCCGCCGCCGAGGTGGGCGATGTCGATCGCTTCGACGCAGCGGATCGCGGACTCGAGTCCGAGCGCACGCTGCAGGCTGCGCACGCCGGCACTCGGATCCCCCGCAAAGACGGTGACTTCAGGCTGCCAATCATACTTCGCGCCGCTGCGCCGCTCGCGCTCGTCCAGCTTCTGGATCGCATTGATCTGGTCGCGCAGCGTCGCCGCCCGCTCGAACAGCAGCCCTTTGGACGCTGTCTCCATCTCGCTCGTCAATTCGCGCAGCATCTGGCTTCGCTTGCCGCCGAGGAAGCGCACGAACCGGTCGATGTCCGCGCGATAGGCCGCGGGCGTGACGCGATTCGCACACGGTGCCGAACACTGCTTGATCGCGTGCAGGAGGCACGGTCGGAAGAAACGGTTCTTCGGATTCTCGTGCGTGATGTCGAGTTCACAGGTCCGGAACTGAAAGACGCGCTGCAGCAGCTGGATCGCATGCCGAAGCGATGCGACCGATGTGAACGGACCGTAAACCTTCGCGCCGCGGAAGCGTTCGTCCGTGGGCTCGCGGGTGACGTACACCCCAGGGAACTCGTCGCGCAGCGTCACCGCGAGATACGGAAACGTCTTGTCGTCCGTAAGTTTCGCGTTAAACCGCGGCCTCGTGTCTTTGACGAGGCGGCTCTCCAAGAGCAGCGCCTCCCACTCCCCTTCGCACTCGATGACGTCGAAATCGTCGACCATGTCCAGCAGCGGCTGCTTTTTGAAGCCGAGGTCGGCCGACGGGATGAAGTAACTGGAGACCCGATTGGGCAGGCACGCGGCCTTTCCGACATAAAGGACGTGCCCCTCGCGGTCCTTCATCAGGTACACGCCGGCGAGCCTGGGGAGCGACCGGGCCTTCGCGAGCAGTCGACCGAGGCGGGTTGTCGGGCCCAGCACGGCACCCGCCGCGTCGATCTCTTCGTCCGAAAGGGCGGGTTCTTCCCCAAGGATCCCATCAACAGCGAGTCCCTCAAGCAGTTCAGCCTCGTCGGGCCCCCGAGCCGGACCGGCGTCGGAAACACCGGCTTCGGGAAGGACGGGGTCATCGGAAGAAAACGAACGTGTCATCGGAGGGTGAGACTCTACGCGCGCTTCGACTCCTTTTGCCGATAACGCCTTTCGAATTGCGGTTGGCCCTGCAACCGGAGTAGACTTGGCCCGTTCGCGTCACTGTCGGTTACCCGCGCCTGAATCCATCGGGCACGCGTGACCGACATATCGTCGGCGGTTTACTTCGCCTGTTTGCTTCCTTCGATCGCCCTCCTGACCGGATGTCATGCTGGCGCCTCGACTGGAAGTTTCTGTTTGGATCCGGTCTGGACGCTTTCTTTAGGAGAATTCCATGAAGCTCGTTGCCACCTTTGCCTCGCTCGCGATTGTCGCCCTTCTCTCGGCCTGTTCATCCAACAAATCCACCGACGCCTCCCCCGGCGCAGTGAACGGCTCCAAGGCCGCGTGCTGCGACTCGAAGGCTGCCTGCACCGACACGGGTGCCCCCGGCGCCGTCAGCGGTTCCAGCTGCAGCAAGACCTGCGCTGACAAGGCTGCCGCCCCCGGCGCTGTCAGCGGCAAGTCGGGCTGCTGCAAGTCCGCCGAAGGCGCGACTGCTGCCCCCGGCGCTGTCAGCGGCAACAGCGGCTGCTCGGCCGTGAAGTCCGGCTGCACCGCGAAGTAATTCGCCGGATCACGGCGCTGGCTCACATCGCTCGGTCAGGCTGAAATGTTCATGACAACGCCCGCACTGATTGCGGGCGTTGTTCTTTTTGGGCTGCGTCGGACTTCGCAAAGCGCCGTCTTCGATCGGAGCCGTTGACCGGTGACTGCGCCACAGTGACCAGACGCCGCGTCGGGAGCGGCCTTTCGATCAATCTGACAATCCGCTGGTGCCAAGTCGTGCAGCAGCGCTCACACTGCATTCCTGGTCCCGCGTCTCGCGGGTCGCACGGGAACTGGTCGCACGGAAAGAGAACGGGAGAAACATATGCGCATTCAAAGCAACAGATTCGCGGCGTTGGTGATGGCCTGCACGCTGGCGGTGACCCTGGGGACCAACGTATGCCATGCAGGCATTCCGAGTGATGCAACCTTCACGTACCAGGGACGGCTCGTGCTGTCCGGCGCGCCGGTCAACGGGACCGTCAGTCTGCGCTTCCGGCTCTTCGATCAGGCCGCGGGTGGCGCTCAGATCGGTGGAACGCTCGGAGTGTGCGGTGTCGATGTCGTGGATGGACTCTTCACGGTGGATCTCAACTTCAGCGCCACTGCGTTCGACGGCAACAAGCGATGGCTGGAGATCGGCGTGCAGTCGCCCGCGGGCAACTGCGCGAACTTCACGACGCTCGCACCACGTCAGCCCCTCAACGCAGCTCCGTACGCGGTGCGTTCGCTGCTGCCGTGGGAGACGCTCGGCGCGAACATTTTTTACAACGCCGGCAATGTGGGCATCGGCACGACCGGGCCGGCCGCAACGCTCGAAGTGTCGAAGCCCAACGCGACCGTCCGCGTCACGAGCACCGCCGCCGACGGCACGTCACAGCTTGATCTGAAGGGCGACTCGCCCAGCGGACTGAGCAGCAATGTGCTGGGAACCATCCGTTTTCTCGATGAACTGAACACCGTCCACGCGCAGATCTCTTCGGGGAAAGGACTTTTTTCCAGTCCGCTGAGCTTCGCCGTGGACGGAACCACGCAGATGGTGCTCACGAGCAACGGCAATCTCGGCGTCGGAACGACGCTGCCGGTCGTGAAGCTGCAGGTACTGGGCGGCGTCGACAGTGAGCCGGGGTCGGGCGGTTTCGTCGTGCTCGGAGCGACGAACGAAGGGAACATCTCGATCGACAACAACGAAATCATGGCCCGCGACAATGGCGCGCCGTCCACGCTTTTCATCAACAATGATGGAGGCGACGTCAGCATTCTCGCTAGCGGCGGCGGGCAGGTCGGGATCGGCATGGCGCCAGGCCCGTGCACGCTCACCGTCTTTAACAGTCTCTTTGTCAACGGCGGGGTGCAGCCGCGGATCGACGTCGGACCGAACGGGTTGATCCTGATGGACACCGGCGCGGACATCACGATCACCAACGGCGGGCTCGAGGTCAACACACCCAGCGGCGGTTCGACGTTCTTTAACCGCACGAACCCGGACGGCACGCTGATCAGCTTTCACAACAACGGAACAGATGCGGGCGGCATCGCCGTCTTCGGCAGCACCGTCAGCTACAACACGTTCACCGGCTCCCACCATGCGTGGACCGAGACGGCGATCGAGCCTGGTTCGCTCGTGACATTGACGGGAGCGAACGTCCGCCCGCACGCGGGCCCCAACTGCGAGGTTACGTACGGTGTCAAGGCCTCGTCGTTCGCCAACGATCCGCGCTGCCTCGGCTCGTACCTGAGCGCGGCTGATCCCACGGATGACGGCAGTCGCGACCTCGTCGCGTCAGTTGGCAACGGTGAAATGTGGGTCGTGGATTCCGGTACCGGCGACGTCGAGCCTGGCGACTATCTCATCTCGTCCGATGTCGCGGGATGCGCCATGCTCGATGACACGGAACGCTTCGCCGTGGGCCACGTGATCGCCCGTGCGGCAGAGCCGATCGACTGGTCGAGCGTCAAGGCCGCGCCCGGAAGTCCCAAGCGTGTTTTGCTCTCCGTGTTCTTTGAGAGCTTCAGCCGCCAGGGCGACGCGGTCGCGCTCGCCGAGACCGTCGCGTCGCTGCGCACTGAGAACGAAATGCTGCGGGCCCGGCTCGACGCGATCGAGAGCCGCCTCTCGACGACTCCTCTCGCAACGGAAGGTGGCGTCCGATGACTGCACCGCATTGCGTCCGGCGCATCGCGGCCGTCGGCGCGGCGCTCGTCGCTCTCGTGTCGACGCTCGCCGTCGCCCCGCTCGGCGGCGGTTTCGACCTGTCATGGCACACCGTCGATGGCGGCGGCGAAACGTTCTCAGTTGGTAGCGGGTTTGTGCTCGGCGGAACCATCGGCCAGCCTGACGCCGGCGCCGTCATGACCGGCGGCGCGTTCGCCCTGACCGGCGGGTTCTGGCCGGGAGCTGAGTTCACGAGCGGTGTCCCGTGCTTCTCCGATTTCAACGCGGACGGAGTCGTCGACGCCACCGATCTGGCTGTGCTGCTCGGCGGCTGGGGCGTCGATGGCCCCGCCGATCTCAGCGGCGACGGCATCGTCAACAGTGTCGATCTGGCGCTGCTCCTGGGCGCGTGGGGACCGTGTCTGTAGGACCGGTGTGAGGAGACAAATGCCGCGCGCCCCGATCGAGCGATCGGGGCGCGCGGCGTTTCAGTCGTCCATCGCGGGCACGGTCGCAACGACTTCCGGCGCGGTGGCTGGACGTGCCCATGTCCGGGCGGTCCACGCGTGGACCTGCTCGGCGCTGAGCGTGGACCTGCTCGGCGCTGAGCGTGAGCCACTTGTACGCCGCGACGTGATCCTGCGGCAGTCCCTGCCGTCGGCTGCACCGCGGCCGCGCAGCCTCGGGTCTCCTCCACAATCGCATCAATCAGCAGGAAAAAACATAATTTTTCCGGGGTCGCGCCTTGCACGACGGCATCATCGCCGCCGTCCTCATGGGATTCGCGCGCCAACATCTCTTTGACCCCGCCGAGACCAACGTCGGTCACTGCATCTCGCGGTGTCGCTTGACGGTTGCAGGCTGGCGACGATCGCGGCGCGTGTCCACGAGCTGAAGCGCCGCATCGCCGAGGGTGAGTTCGCGGGCGAGGCCGGTGCTCAGGAACGGCGCGCC
Organism: Phycisphaerae bacterium; assembly: GCA_034439815.1. Lineage (GTDB taxonomy): Bacteria > Planctomycetota > Phycisphaerae > Phycisphaerales > SM1A02 > JAEUIT01. The sequence goes on along the minus strand of JAWXBD010000198.1, from coordinate 1,538 downwards.
GAACCCGTGGTTCGGGGCCGGGTTCCGTCGATCATCGAGGGATCGAGCCTTGCGGCGTATCTGCACGACACGGACGCGCAGGGTCGAGAGCCGGCCCTCGGCAAGTCGGGCTGCATCCCGGAATCCACGCCGCCGGTGCTGGCGATGCTGGACGCGGAGCTTGCAGCGTGCGTCGCGGAAGAGACGAGGACCTCGTCACTGATGCGGACGGCGCGGGCGATCGTGGCGCAGTTCGAGGAACTCATCAGCGAGGAGGGCCTCAGGATCTGGGGCAACTTCAGCGGAAGCTCCGATTCGGTCGCGAAGCATGCGCGGAAGATGAAGAAGCGGTTCGCGCTGGCGATCGCGAGATGGCCGGGCGGCGGCGGCGGCGCGCGGAGGATCCGTGCGGCGCCGGAGGATGATGACGGCGCGGCGGCGGCGGCCGCTGCGGAAGGCGCGCCCGCGGCTCTCACGTAGCTGGCGGTGTCATCCGCTGAGCAGATCGAAGAAAGAAAGACGGTCCCGGCCATGCCGGCGGCGATGCGGTGCGCGGAGCGCTCGTTTGCGCGCCGCACGGCGGCCGCCGCGCGCCGAAGTGCGCTCTGACTGATCCCGTTCGGAAGCACATCCGCTTGATGCAACTCGTCGCCGATTCACGGATCGCTCTTTCGCCAGCTCATGCGCGCATCTGACTTCCTCGCGGCATAGGTCCCCCGTAGCGGCACCCCGGTTATCGCCGGGCCGCACGGAGCCCCGATGCCGAGCGACAGCACGCATGATCCCGAGAGCATGACCGAGGCGGAGCGCCGCGACGAGGTCGCGAGCATCCTCGCGAACGTCATTACGTCATTAAGGACACTCACCTTCACGTCATTAAGGACACTCACCTTCAAACTACCCGACGAACATCGAACCGGCGAGAGGGTGCCGCGATCGCTGGACCTCGTCCATCGTGGTCGATCTCGGGCCCACGCGCCCCATCCGATTCGACTCGCTCGCACACACGAGAACCAACGACATGAGAACCACCTCGATCCTCCTCGCATCCATCGCCGCGACTTCGTCGGCTCTCGCCCAGGCCCCCATCGTCCTCGTCAACGATGGACAAGTCATCCCGAGCCAACTGGCTGCGCGACCGCGCCGCGGCAGCCGGCGCGCCCGGCGGCAGCTCGGGCGCGGTGGTCCTCGCTCAGCGGTTCGGCGGGGCCCTCAACTTGAACCTGCACTTCCACGCGCTGGTCCTCGACGGCGTCTACACCAGCCAGGGTCTGCTCACCGCGCCCCGCTTCCAGCCCGCGCCCGACATCCGCAATGAGGACGTCGCGCACGTCACCGCGACCCTGCACCGCCGCATCGTGCGCTACCTCCAGCGTGGCGGCCGCTTGCCGCGCGAGGAGCAGGCCGAGCACGACGAACCCGCGCCCGATGAACCCCTGCTCGCGCTCCTCTGCGCAGCTTCGGTCGAAGGGCGCGTCGCGCTCGGACCGGAGAGCGGCCAGCCACTGACGCGGCGCGGTCGTCAACGCGACCGTCGGCCGCTCTTCCTTCCCGGCGAG
>JAWXBD010000197.1:0-14157 GCA_034439815.1 Phycisphaerae bacterium | reverse complement strand
GGCTGCTGCCGAGCGGGCTGCTGCCGAGCGCATCTGAAATGGAGACGAGGTGGAGCAGATCCATGCCTGGAGTCGGATCAAGAAAAGGAGAACATTGCAAGCGGCGGAGCAGGGACGCTGGGGAGCAGGGACGCTGGGTAGCGGGTGGGCCGCGGAGCAGCGAAGTGTGAGGGAGCCTACGAGACCAACGGTGGGAGTTCGTCGCTCGCGCCAGATACAGCACTACGAGCAGATCCAACAGTTCGACTAGTCTAGCGGTCCGGTTCAATCGATCGGCGGTTTCGGGCCCTTTCAGTTTTGTGCGACTTCTTGAGTTCATCCTGCCAGCTGGCCAAGGGTCTGCGGAGCTGGCTCTCTCGCGGCCTTTGCCAATTCGTGCCCGTTCCCGTCGCCGTCTGCTGTGAGGGGGCCTTTCGCACTGCATCGTTTCGATTCCCCAACGTAGACCGTCCCGAGAGACACGTTTGCTGTAGCCGACTCCCATTGCCGCAGCGAGCTGGCCGAACAGGTGCCGTCCGAGCGCTTCGAGCGTTCGATCGGTCAGAACGCCGTCGACCGGTCGTCGGCGCAAGTAGGTCACGGGGAGAGCGCGGGGACGGCGCCGAGTTCGCGGCGGCCCACATTTGCTGTGGCCTCGTTGACTGGACGGTCCGCGCCTGCGGTGACGGTGTTCTGGCAGCCAGCCAGCGCTCGCTTCAGGTACGGGCCAGCGCGCGGCATCGTGTCGCGTCCTCCTCACACGAGACAGGCGATATCGCTGAGGCCGATCGGTTCTCGCGCGAAAAACGGCTCAGCAGCCTGGGTTCCAATGCGGCTTCCCATGAAGCGGTCGGCCGCCGCGATCCACTCGGGCACTTGGTTGGAGTTCGGATTGTCCACAAACTGTGAGCGGTACGCGAGGATGGCATCGCGCTTGACGCCGGTGCAATCGGACGTGTCGATGAGAAAGCTTGGCTGCGGCACGATGCGGAGATGTGTGCACCAGTAGTGGAAGAGCCACTTTGGATACCGCGGCTCGCCGGGGAGATCGATCTTGGTCAGTTTCGCATCGAACCGCGCGTCCTCCGCGATGCGGGTCACGGCCCGGTGATCCGGATGTGCGTCTTCGGGATACGGGACGAACATCATGTCAGTGCGATTCGTGCGGATCACTCCAGCGACGAGATGCCGCGCCGCGACCGTGTGTTCCACCCGCCTGTTCGGTAATCCCAAGAGCTGCCGCCGTACTCCGAGCAGCTTCGCGGCGTTGGCTGCTTCCACTGCACGCAGCGCCGGCGAGCCGAACGGGGTAGGTTCGCCGTCCGTCATGTCGAGCAGCAGTACGTCATGACCTGCGCGAGCGAGCTTCGCGATCGTCCCGCCCATGCCGAGTTCCTGATCATCAGGATGCGGACCGACAACAAGAATGTTCATATCGCCCGCAGCCTATCACGACCCGCGCCGCCGTCCGCTTGGTACAGCGGATTCGGCACCGAGATCTGCGAGGGGCGGCAATGGCGAGCGCTCCGCACCGAGGGACTCGAGCAGCGAACCTGCGAGCCGCGAGAGGTACGCCAGCAATGCCTTTTCATCGGGGTCGCGATTGCCTCGGCGCGCATCGTCCAGTTCGCGCGCGTATCGAGCGATGGCTGCGAGACGAATCCGTAAGCTCAATCCCCAAGCGTCCGACGTCGGCCCCTCTCGCATTGCCGCGAGAGCGCCGACTGCATCGCCCGGACGCGTTGCAAGCCAGGCGCGGAGATCGGCCGCAAGGCGACCGACAAGTTGCGCGAGTGGCGTATCCCGCTCGATGCGCGTGATTTCGCGCTCGAGCCGCGCGTCATCGCGGTCGACTGCTGCTGCCACAGCGAGCTTCATCATGGTTTCGATGTCAAGCAGCGCCGGGGCCAGCGCCGCTTTCGCCACGTGAAATCCTCCCCACCGCGACAGCGCCGCTGCAGCATCGCCGTCCTCAGGTCCGTTGCCGCGCGTCACATCCTCCATCGCCCGCATCACGCGAAACAATCGATACATGCGCTGCGCCGCAGGCCCGTTTCCGTTCCCGGCGCTCCAGGCATCAGCCCATTCCGCTCTCGTGAGGTCAATGACTTCTGCAAGCTTGCGTGGCTCGCCGCTCGTAAAGGCGATCACTTCCGGCGTCTCACGTCGAAGCTCTGTCTCGAAGGGAAGCGGAGCAAAGAGTTCGATCTGCAGCGCGAGTGCGTCATACGCGACGATCCCGTCGCTGCGGCGCGTCGGATCGAGCAGCCAGCGCAGCATGGTTTTCATCCGCGTCGTCAGCCCGCGCACCGCCTGTGGCCGCGTTCCGCCGACGGCGTCGATGATCCGCTGCGCCCTCGCCAGCCGTCCGAGGTCGACGACTGCCTGGCGCTGCGCCGTGACGAGCCCGACAAACTCCGGGTTCGAGAGTGATTCCTCATCGGCAAGCATCTCCGCGAACCTGGACCACGCGCCTGCTTCCGCGCGTTCGTACGCCCGCAGAAAGTCCTTGAGCTGCGGGCGAAACTCCTTCGGCAGCACACTCGAGCTGTCGTGAGCGCGGGCAATGATGGCAAGCTCGATCGACTCGATGATGCGACGTCCCAGACGGGCGAATGCTGCAGAATCATCGGCGAACGCCACGGCTTCCTGTGTCGGAAACAGCACGAGTCGTATGGCCTGATCCAGCTCCGTGCGCTGGGACGTGCGCCCGTCGCCCGCTTTCGTCACGTCCGTGAGCTTGTGCCACTCGTGCAGCAGTTCCGTCTGCGTAGCAGCAAGTGCGACCGATCCTTCGCCGCGCAAGAGTTTCGCCGCCGTCTCGTCCACGATCGAGCGCTCGGCGGTCGAGAGGAGTGCCGCCGTCTCGCCCATCACGGACAGCGCCACGGCGGCGCGCAACCGATCGGAAGGTTGCGAATCATCGGATCCGGCGACGGCGCAGTGCGATCGAGCGGCTTCCCGGGTCTGCGCTCCAGCGCTCGCGAGTGATTCGTCGGAGCACGGGTCCATCACCGCAAAATCGGCTTCCGCGGAACGCGCTCGTTCAGGATCAGCTTTCGCCTTGCCCGCCAGCGCGCCGGCGTTGGAAAGCGCCATGGTGGTGGGCCAACCAGTTCCGAGGCCGGCCCCGGCAGCTTCCTCGCCCGTTGGCAGCCCGCTAAGGATCGCGAGCGCGTCGACCAGAGGACCCACCGCGACGGCGATGCCCGCGTCGATCTGGACGATGTCCGAGTAGTTGATCGTTGCCAATGCCTTCGGTGCAACTTCGGCGAACCGGAGCAGCAGCCGTCGCACGCGATCCCGTTCACGCACGCTCAGAGTGCGCGGTTCTTCTGTCAGCGCATCGACTTCAGTGGCACCAATTCCCTGCAGAAATCGCTCGAGCCGCACATCAACGCGCCGACGACTGTCGGCGCATCGAAACCCTTGCATTGCGAGCGTGTCGCTCGCGCTTGCCTGCTCCGGATCGGTCGCGGCGGCGGCACGGATGAGCAGCTCAAACGCGAGTCGCCGCAACGCAGCACGCGCTGCCCACACTGCTGCTTCTGGAGTATCTGGCTTGTTGGACGCTCCGTGCAAAGTCGCGTGCGCATTCAGATCATCGAGCTCCTCGCGAAGCAGCGTTGCCACGCGGCGAGTCGCGCTCTCGGCGTTCAGCGCGGGCGGGGGCGGCGCCGGATCCAGTTGCAGCGTCTGGCTGTGCGCCGCTCGCGGGAGAAGTGCAGTGAATGCAATGACCAGCGACGCAGCCAGTGGCGCCGCTTTCACGGACAGGCGTATCAGCGTGGCGAGCAAGGCCCTTCGGGCCGGCCAAGGATCCATTCGTTCGACCTCCGCGGTCCAGCGCGCCATCGCGACGGACACTCAATCATCTATACGTCCAGATCGAGTTGATCGCGACCCCCATAGTGGATCCAGCGCAGACAAAGCCCATGCGGAGGCAGGGTCTGGCCTGTACGCCGCCGATCCAGCGACGGAATCGCCTCGCCAAGCCCAGCGGGCGTCATGCGACCTCGTCCGACGTCGAGCAGGGTCCCCGCAATGATCCGCACCATGTTGTAAAGAAAGCCACCGCCCGCGACATCGATATGGATCCGCCCCGGAGACGGTGAGGTGACCGAGCACTGATGGATGCGGCGCACCGTCGACTCTTTGCCATGCGCTGCGTGTGCAAACGCGGCGAAGTCGTGCTCGCCGACAAGCCGTTGCGCTGCGTCGTGCATCCGGCCGACGTCGAGCTTGAGGAACTGCCAGTACACGAACCGCCGGTCGAAAATCGCCGGGACTGTTCTCCCCTCTGCGGGAATGCAAATGGTGTAGCGGTACGACTTGCTCAGCGCGTCACTGATGGGATCGAAATCGTCCCGAACGATCCTCGCATTCGACACCTGAACATCCGGGGGCAGTCGCGAGGTGATCGCCATGCAGACACGATCAACAGGGATGCGCGTCTCTGTCATGAACGATGCCACCTGGCCAACGGCATGAACTCCGGCATCCGTGCGACTCGCCCCGATCACAGTCACGGGTGCGCGCAGCGCTTCGCGCGCTGCGATGTCGAGGACACCCTGCACGGTGCGCAACGGCTCGCGTTCAGGCGGTTCCTGCCGCTGCCATCCATGGAAGTCGGTGCCGTCGTACGCGACGAGCATGCGAAAGCGGGGCATTGATGCGATCGTCAGAACGCGTTGACAGCGTTAGTTGCCGAAGAGATCGCGCTGCGGAAACCAGCCCTTGCTGTCAAAATACTTCAGAGCTTCGTCCACAGTTGCGAAAATCCTCGTGGCCGTTTCGGTAATGAACGGACTCGGGTTCTTCTTCGGCTTCCACACGACGTACACCTCTTTGGTGTGCTCGAACGCGTGATGCAGTTCACGTTCCACGCCGCTGGAGAGTCCGGGCACGCCGCCCGGCAGCTCGGGAATCAGCGAAACGATCATGTCACTCTGGTCGACGAGCTTGAAGTCGCGCATGTAAATCTGGCCGTCGATGTCGCCGGCGATGTCCAGCACTTCGCGCACGGAGACGCGCAGCTTCAGACCGCCGGCGCGGCCGCCGAAACTGTGCGGTGTGACATCGATGCGGTCCTCGCCGTCGCGCGCCGCTGCCAGCGCCCGATCCAGCAGCAGTTTCTCGTCGACATCACCGGGATCAAACGCGATGAAGTGTTTCGCGAGCTGTCGGCGAAAATCGTCGATCTCTGCGAGCACATCGGGCATGTCCATCACGTGACTCATCGGAAACGATGGATACACCTTTTTCATGTCCGGACGCGTGATCAGGCGCAGGGCGGTCTCGACCGTGTCGGCGAGCCGGCCTCGGCTCAGCACATAAAACTGATTGCGACAACCGAGCGCATCAGCGAGCAGTTCCGTCGCAAGAATCTCCTCTTCGCGCCACACCATGCAGTCCTTCAGCGTCGCATCGATATCGTGTTCTTGATGGAGACGATGATGCACCATCTCAACGTTGTCGACGAGACAGATGAACATGTCCGGCTCGAAATTCTTCATAAGATCGAAGTCGAACGCCGGGAAGAGTCCGTGACGCCAACGAAATGTCGCGTGCGTATTGAGAATGACATTCGGGTGCGCGGAGGCAGGTGTCGTCCCGTTGATGATGTCACGGAAGGCGGCGCGGCGCAGCGTGGTCAATCGGGAGAGCGGCAAGTCGAGAATCCGTCCGGGCCGGATATCCGGTGCCTCGCGGTACATCATGTCGCCAAGATGGAGAACCTCGATTTTCTCGCCCCGCGCGCCCGCCAGATCGGCGACCGCTTTGAGGTAGGGCTTCTTGTCAACACCAATCTGGCCGGTGACCACCGCTCGCATCGATCTTTGATCCTTGGTTGACACCTGTCGCGCAAAACTGCATCGCCCGCGCACAGTCGCGGACATGCCATGACGGCCAGCTAGCGTATCCGACCGATGCAACCCTCCCGATGTGTCGGCAATCCGGCATCGTTCACGGCGCTCGTGCGATGAGCGTGACGACGTGCACCTCGATCGCTCGCCCCTCACCCACCGCATCCACCTTCTCGTGCGTCTTCCCTTTGAGATTGACCTGCGAGGGCTCGATGGCGAGCGCCATCGCGATGTTCGCAATCATTTGACCCTTGCACGGGCTCAGCTTCGGACGCTCGCAGATGACAGTGATGTCGAGGTTCAGGATCACCCAGCCTGTGCTGACGAGTCGTCGCGCCGCTTCCAGTAGAAACGCTCGCGAATCGTGCCCCTCCCAGCGCGGGTCGTTGTCGGGGAACAGCTGACCGATGTCGGGCTGCCCCATCGCGCCCAGAATCGCGTCCGTGACGGCGTGATAGACCGCGTCACCATCCGAGTGGCCGACGGGCCCTACCGGGTGTTCGAACAGCACGCCGGCCAGGATGAACGGTCGACCTGGGCCCTGAGGCGCCGGTGGTTCGAGGCGATGGAGGTCATAGCCATGGCCGATCCTCATGGCGGGCTGGGGCATGGGCCGACACTCTAACGGGGAGCCAGCGCCGGTGCGGGATTCGGGCGGGATTCGGGCCGCCGCCCGTCGCTCCGCGAATCGCTTCCTCGTCCGATTCCTTAGGATGTCGAAAGCCAACCGCCGCCGATAACCGATACAACGCACACTCTGCTTCGGCGCTCGCTTTGGCGCGGGTGCGCGTCGCGAGCCACCGCAGTTCCCTCAGGTCGCCGCCCATGACCCGCCGATTCCTCACCGCCTTAACGTTCGCCGCCACCACGCTCGCTGTCGGCTGCTACTCGCCGTCGCCGAATCTCTTTCAATCGTCCATGAGCACGTTCACCTACGAGTCGACGGCGATGCGGCCGGTGACGATCACGGTGATGGACGTTCGCAGCGAAGAACCGGTGTTCCGCATGGAGGTTCCCGTCGGCAAGCAGATCTCGCTGCACTTCGATGAAACGGGCGGCGATGACCCGGTCCTGCGCCCGTCGAAGATGTCGTGGGCGATGTGGACCGCTGGAACGAAGTTCGGCTCGCTGAGCAATACGATCAGCGTTCCGGCGCACGACGCACGGCGCATCGAGTACTCGTTGCGCACCGGCCCGGAGTATGCACCGCCACCGGTGCACGCATCGATGCGCGCTGGCGAGGCTGCGAGCAAGCCTGAGTGGGAAACGCCGGCTGGCGGCTCGACCGCCCCCGGCAACAGCGAGCGCCTCTACAAGTGACGTGCGACGACGCTCGCAGGTGGTGAAGTCGTCACGAGCGCGGTAAATCGGTCGCCGCGCGCTTCATAGTTCGTGAACTGGTCCCAGCTCGCGCATCCTGGCGAGAGCAGGAGAATGTCGCCTGGGCGCATGCGCCCCAGCGCTTCGGTGACGGCAGCTTCCAGCGTTCCGCACAATGACACGTTGCTGCCGACGAGCGACGGCCCTGTCGTCCCGATCGCGTACAGCCGCGCCAGCGATGGTGCCAGGGTTCGGACCGGCGCGAGATCGCTGCCCTTGTCATATCCGCCGGCGATGAGATGCACATGATTCGGAGCGGGGAACGAGTGTACGGCCAGGACCGCCGCCTCCGGGGTTGTGGACTTGGAATCGTTGTAGAACCGGCATCCTTCGCGCTCTGCCACAAGCTGGAGGCGATGCGGAAGTCCGCTGTAGGTTTGAAGCCGCGCGCCGAGTTCGTCAATCGTGGCCCGCCCGCTCCAGTGTTCGCACGCACGCCACGCGACGAGGAGCGCCAGCGTCGCGTTGCGCACGTTGTGTTCGCCCGGCAGTCCCACGGGCAGTGACGCAGGATCGAATGGGAGCGGATCGCCGGTATCGACTGGTGGCGTGGACCACCAGTCGCCGCAGCGGTCGGCCGCTTCGCGTGCGAGGTGCGGCGATTCGCAATGGAACCGCGTCACGAAGAGGTCTTGACGATCGCTTCGCTGCGCCGCTCGGATCTGCCGCTTAGAGTGCGCGTAGTGCTCGAATGTGCCATGCCAGTCGACATGATTGGTCGAGAGGTTCGTCAGCACGCCAATCGATGGAGACCACGGCGCGCCAGCGTCTGCGGAGAGCCAGTACAGCATCGCGCTTGAGAGCTCGAGTACAACGATGTCCTCCGGGGTCAACGCATCGGCGCGTCCGAGCAGCGATCCGCCCAGGTTGCCGCCGAGCAGCGCGGTTGGGAATGGCAAGCCCAGCAGATGATGGAGCATCGCCGACGTCGTGCTCTTGCCGGCGCTTCCCGTGACGCCGATCACACGGCGCACTCCGCGCTGCGCGAGTGTTTCAATCAGAAGACGAATTTCCGTCGTGACGGGAACGCCGTGTTCCCGCGCCGCGATCAGAAAGGGATTCGCCCACGGCTTAGGAACGGCAGGATTTGCGACGACGAGATCGGCGTTACGGAAGTCCGCTTCCTGATGCACTCCACAGCGTGTCGTGACGTGACCCGCGTCAATCAGATCCTTGAGCGCAGCAAGCGGTTCATGCAGTTTCTCGGCCGGATCCCGATCGGTCAGCAGCACCCGGGCACCGCGCTCGCAAAGCCATCGCGTGACGCCCAGACCGCCGCCGAACAATCCAAGTCCCATCACCGTGACGCTGCGTCCCTGCAGGTTCAGCGGATCGCTCATGACTCCAAGTGTAGTGGCTACGATGCGAACGATGACCGAACCCCCGGGTGATGTTCCGCCCACGCCAGAGCCGCCGGCACGCTCCGCGCGTTCGACGCCGCTGGCGCCCGGGGCGCATACCGCAGGGCAGACAGCAGGCGGGATTGCAGGGGAGGCGCCCCTCAGCAAACTGGCGGTCGCTTCGGTCGTGGTGAGCCTGCTGACATGCCTCCCGTTCGCACTGAGCGGGATGGCGCTTGGCGCGATGTCAGCGGCGCGGATCCGAGCCTCACGGGGAAGGCTGCGCGGGATGTCGCTCGCGATGACCGCGATGCTGTTCGGCGGTGTGATGATGATCGCGCAGCTGATCGCGATTGAATGGGCCAGGAGCGAGTTGAGCGCTCACTATCGCGCCTCGGCACAAACGTTGGTGCTTGCGACGTTTCAGGCGAAAGAAGCGACGGCGGCGCGCCAGCTGCTCGGAGACTGGAGCGCCGATCCGAAGCATCGCGTGACGGCTGCGGCCGTGCAATCGTTTGCCGAGTCGATTGAGGCGCGATACGGCGGGTGTCGCTCGATCGAAGTCATCGCATCGGAGCCGAGCAGCAGCGATCCCCATGCTCTCATGACGACCGCAGTGATCTTCGACTTCGAGCGCAGTCAGCGCCCCGGAAGCGTGAGGACTGTGCTGGTTCCGACCACGGCTGCGTTCATGCCTGCGGCGAAGCTCGTCGAGATCATCGTGGAGGACCGCGAGCACGGCGAGTTGCGGCTGGGTGGGGAAGTCAGTCCGTTACCCGCAGCGGCGGGCGAAACCGGCAAGGAGCGCTCCGATGGCTGACGCGAGACTTCAAGCTGCGGGCAGTACAGCACCTGAAGCGGCGCCCATCGTCATCGAGGTGCGCGACCTCGTGAAGGAATTTGGTACGCAGACCGTACTCGACGGAGTCAGCCTCTACGTTCGGCGCGGCGAGACGCTCGTCGTGATGGGAGGATCAGGGTGCGGCAAGTCAACATTGCTGCGCCATCTCACGGGCGCGCTGCTGCCGACGGCCGGATCGGTCTCCGTGTTCGGTCAGCGGATTGACGAGCTCGACGAGGACGGTCTGAATGCAATGCGGAAGCGCGTGGGCGTTCTGTATCAGTCCGGAGCGCTCTTCAATTCGATGACGATCGCCGACAACGTCGCGCTACCGCTGCGCGAGCACACGACGCTCGATGAAGCGATCATTGACATTCAGGTGACGATCAAGCTGGAGCTTGTCGGGTTGCGCGAACACGCTCAAAAGCTGCCGGCGCAGATCTCGGGCGGTATGAAGAAGCGAGCTGGACTGGCGCGGGCACTCGCCCTTGATCCTGAGATCCTGTTCTACGACGAACCATCGGCCGGCCTTGATCCCGTCACGAGCGCGGAGATTGACCAGCTGATTCTCGCATTGACCCAACAGCTCGGCGTGACGAGTGTTGTCGTGACCCACGAGATGGATTCAGCGTTCACTATCGCGGACCGCATGATGATGCTCGACAAGGGCAAGGTTCTGATGGTGGGTGATCGAGACGCGTTTGATCATCTTCGTTCGATGGATGCCGATCGCGTCCCAGCTCTGTCGGAAGCGGAGCGCACTGTCCGTCAGTTCCTGCGCGGAGACGCGGTCGGACCGATCACCGAGCGGCGCACGCGCGACAACTACGCGGACGAACTGCTGCGCCGGGCGCACCCGACGGTCACGCTCTTTCCGGCGCTGGTTCCGAGTCGGCGCCTGACGCCGAAGACCGAGGTGCCGAAGCCCGAAGGCGCCAATCCCGATGCGACATGAGAAAAGGCCGAGCCCGGAAGGCTCGGCCTTTGTGGTGTCAGATCGAAGGCGCTGCGCGTTCAGCGGGCGGTGTGCTTACGGGCAGCTTCCCCACGCTCCGAGCATGATTGCCAAATCGGCGCCATTCGTCGTGCCGTCACCGTTGAGATCGACGCCATTGCCTCCCCAGGCACCGAGCAGAATTGCCAGGTCGGCTGCGTTCACCGTGTTGTCGTTGTTCCGGTCGCTTGGGCACGGGGGAGCGGACGGGTTGCATGTGACCGTGAACGATCCCGCACCGCCGGTGACCGCGCCACCCAGGCGGATGTAGTAAGCAAAGTTCTGCGTCACCGGAAACTGCATCACGGAGGTTCCGACGGCGCAGCCGGGCGAGTTGTCGGAGCATCCGATGACCGGCGCTCCAACCGCCGGACATGATCCGACGTTCGCGTACGCCGCGAGCTTCGTGTCAAAGCTGGCCGCGCCGCACGTCGTCACGCTCATGGTGCCCGTGCACGTCGCCTGGATGAGGTACCACACGTCGTTGACGATCGCCGTGCCATTTCCTTCGTTGCATCCGGCGGGGAGGAGCGGGAGACTGGTGTTCGCACCTGCTGTATTGAAGATCGTCGTGCCGACCGTGATCAGCGACGCGGTGTTGCACTCGTCGTTTGGCGGCGCAGTGACCAGCACATCATCGACGTTGACATCGTCGATGTACCAGTCGTCGTCATTGTTGACGGAGTCATTGCGGAAGCGCAGACGGAAGCCGTCATGCAACGCGTTGGCTGGAAGCTGATGAAGGAACTGTGTGAAGTTGACCTGGTCGATACCGTCTGAAACGACGCTGTTCAGAACGACCCAGTCACCCGCAGAGGACCAGTATTCGACGAAGAGCTTCTTGCCGGCCTCGACGCCCTTGTGCTGCGTCCAGTAGCTGCACTGCGCTCCGGGCAAGCCGCCGAGGAGAATCCTGTTCGAGCGGATCTCGTCGTAGTCGAAAATGCCGGTCCCTGTTGCGTCAAGGTTGAGCGAGCGCGTCGGACTCGGTTCGTTCGTCGCTGCTGTGGTCGCGAGCGCTCCATTCACGTACGTCCACTTGATGGCGCTGAGAATCGGATCGGGGAACGTGTCGAGAAACGGCGGTGACAGAGGGAGCTGTTCCGTTGCGTCGCAAGTGACCTGATTCTTGTATGCATTGATCTGTGCAATGGCGGCCGTGCCGAGCACGAGATTCGCCCCCGAGATGCCATCGCATCCGCCATTCGAGGAGCACATGATGTGGCAATCGCCGTCGTCATTGCAGTGCAGCGCAGTCCAGTTGTGGCCGAGTTCGTGCGCGGACAGCGACTGACGGAACGACAGCACCTGGGTGTAGCGACTCTCAACCGTCGAATAGGAAAGATTGCCGGAAGCGCCGCAGTCGAATCCGCCGGCGTTGCACATCCCGCCGAGCCACGCCAGGCCGATGGTGTTCCCTTGGATCGACTTGCCGGTGTACAGCTGTGCGACCTCGCGTTGAATCGCAATCTCTGGGGCTGAGTTCCAGGTGGACCGGAACTGGCAGAGCAGGTCGCCCATGTCACTCGTGGTGTATGGATCGTTGGCGTCGACGTTGCGCACGACGAACGTTGTCAGCTCGTATCCGATATTGACATCGCGGTCGTAGATGAAGTCCACGCCGTTCATCACGGTCTCGATGTCGTTGACCGTGTTGGCGACTGAGCTGCCGTTCTTCACGAAGAAGTCGAAGTCGGCGTCGAAACCGATCTCGACGATCTGCGGCTGGGCGCCGCTGATCCCACCTTCCCCGCCTTCGCCGCCTCTCTCATCGCCGGCGACCGCGTCGGCCACAGCGAGATCGTAGACTTCATTGCCGCAGATCCCGGGCGGCGCAATCGCGTCGTGCCTCTCATAGATGACATGCGTGGATGCCTTGGGCGCGTTCGGCGCTCCATCGTTTCCGGGGACGAAGTCCCGCGCAGGCTGGATGAAGAATGTGCCGGCGTCCCCGAGATCCACGATCCCGCTCAGCGATCCGTCCTTGAGCTGCAGCGCCGCTCCGTGCGCTTCGACGCCGTCGACGAGTCCTCGATAGGTGCGGACGGGCGGTGCCGGATGGGCGACCAGCTCGCCGCGGTCGTTGGGGACCAAGACTTGGAAGCCGACACCGCGAAGGGATCGTCGGACTGCTGAGATCGTGCGCATCTTGCCGGCGATCTCGATCGAGATGGTGAGTTGGTCGGGGTTGCCTGCGGGGAGAAGTACATCGCGGGTCTCGAACGCTCGGAGCTCGCTGATGGAAAGCGGTACAGCGGGGGCGGGAGCACGTCGGGCCGGCGGCGCACCACGCATGGGTGGTGCAGCAGCGGCTGTTAAAAGCGCCAGTGTCGAGCAAGCGCCGAGGAGAACAGCGACAGTGCGGGAGAGCGCCGCCACGCCGACGCGAGGGGGTTGAGGATGAATCTTCATAGTTGTATTCCCCCCGCGGGAAGAAAGGCGGCAGTAGGACCGCAGGAGCATGCGTCGATCGGAGACACCACACATGTCTCCGGGAGAGACGCTTCCGTGCAGACGGAATCGCCCGCCGATCGCAACAGTTCAGTGCAGAATATAGCCCTGACAGGAGCAGAAGCCACCGGTTCGCGCGCGACCGGGCTGAATCACGTCCCCCAGACCTCCGAGTCAGATGCGCTCGAACCTTGAGACTCAAAAAAGACGCGGGCCCGGGGTTGGTTCCCGGGCCCGCGAAGGATTTACGAAATCATCCCAGCGCTTCGCCCCTGTCTGAGGGGCGTGTCTGATTAAGGACAACCGCCCCAAGCACCGAGGACGAGTGCGAGATCGGCCGCGTCCGTGGTGCCGTCACCAGTGAGATCGGCCTTCGCGCTGCCCCACGAACCCAAGAGGTACGCGAGATCCGTGGCATCAACAACGCCGTCGTTGCTGAAGTCACCGAGGCAGACGACAACCGGTGCGGCCGGGCCCTGTGCCGCGACCGTGACCGAGTCAGGGTTCCCGGCAGACGGCTTGAACAGTCCAAGCGTGGCCTCGACCGCGGTCGGCGGCTGGTCAGCGTCAAAGCGGAAGTTGTAGAGCGTAGACCAGCGAAGTGCATTCGCATTGGGGTTCTGCGCGAACGTCTCCGTGCAGGTCCAAGTGATCGCGCCGCCATCCACCACGCCTGGCCAGTCGATGCTGTTGAACAGCTCGCCCGAGTGATGCGCGATGTCGTGGAATCCAATGTTCGTGACGTTCACGCCGGCCGGAACTGGGAGCGAGAAGCTGGCGCCGCTGCGGTCCGAGTTGAGGTTCTGGATGGCGAACTCGTAGGTCCACGTGCCGTCGAGGTTGTCCTCCACTTTGTAACCGACGATGAACCGACCGTCGTTGATCGCGTTCACGGGGTTGATCGTCACCGCCCCGTCGTTGTCCTTCCACGCGAAGATCGCGGCCTTCTGCTGCGCGGTCGGGCCCGTGAGCGACAAGTTGTACGACCCGCCGGTCAGCGAGCCGACGTTGAACTTGCGGTACGAGGCGTTGTTGTCGCCATTCCCCGCGACAGCGTCGTCGGGATGGATGTACTGGCACTCGGCGTAGTAGACCGCACCCGCGTTGAGCGACGGCTGAAGGTCCGTCAGCGGCACTTGCAGGCGACGATTCAGGAGGCCTGAGCCGCCCGGCGCCGAGTAGGGGTACGGAAAGAAGCCGGTTGAGGCGTTGATGAGTCCGCGGGGCCCGAGGCCGCCCTGGTCGCCGTTCAGGCTTGAGCTGTACGGGTCCGAGCAGCCGACGCCCAGATGATTCGGGCAGCCG
>JAWXBD010000196.1:0-16302 GCA_034439815.1 Phycisphaerae bacterium | reverse complement strand
GTGCGCTCGCGTGCGGCGTCACGGCGCGCCGGTCGCCGTCAGAGCGCGACGCTGGCGGAGTTTTCTGCGCGCTTCATACTTGATGAATAATCCGGGCTATCAGATCGGTTCGGGCGGCACGGGCGTTGGAATCGATGGCGAACAGACCCTCGTTGTTGAGACTGAACTCTGGTGGCTGCGCGTCTCTCCGTGGCCGGTCAATCCCCTGGACCTTGACGGAGATCGCATCGTTGGTGCAGCGGATTTGGCCGTGTTGCTTGGCGCGTGGGGCGACGACTTGAGCATGTCGGACCTCGACGCGAGTGGCAGCGTCGGCGCATCGGATCTCGGGCTGCTGCTCGGTGGATGGACGCAGTTCTGACGCCGCGTCACGGGTAGGCGAGCTATCGCGGGTGCAGACGCGGCGTTGCGTGCGAAGGTCCGGCGGGAGCGCTAATACACCTCAAGCATGCACCGATGCGTCCCGCGCACGCGGCGCTTGATCTGCTCGGTCGTCCAGTCCTTCGCGTCGATTCCGCTCAGCTCCTCGCCGACGGTGATGTAGCCATCGTGGAGACCGTGCGTGGCCAGCATTTGAAAGATGCCGACCTGCATGCCCGCGAGGCCGCAGACGTAGATCAGTGTGCGCGGTGAGCGAAGCAGCCCATCGAATCGCTCGCTGAGGTGCCGCTGCACGTACTGATGCGCATACTCGCCGCGGCCGCCGTCGGCTCGAGCCTCGCGGCTGATGGCGGTGTGATAATGGAAGTTGGAGTGCTTCGACGCCATGTCGCGGAAGAGATCGTCGTACAGGAGATCGGTCGTGTACGGCGTTCCCATCACGAGATGAATCTGACTCGTGCAGCGCTTCCAGCCCGCCGCCCACGGCGACCCGGCCGGAGGTGACTGCAGCAGTTCCATCGCGAAGCCGCGGAACGGCGCGATGCCGGTTCCTGTCGCCAGGAAAAGATAATCATGGGCATCAGGATCTGTCGGCAACAGAAATCGCTTGCCGTTCGGTCCGGAGACGCGCACGGGATCGCCGACGTTGCGATCACAGAGATAGTTGCTGCACACTCCGAGAAGCAGCGTGTGATCGCCGGGATCGTCGCCGGGCTTCTGCGGCTCGCGTTCGCCGATCGCGCGCTTGGGTGTGGTGGCGATCACGTTGCCATGACCGTCCTCTCCCCATGTCGGACTGGCGAGCGAGTACAGCCGGACCTTGTGCTGTTTGCCGTGCGCGTCGTTGCCTTCAGGGATGACGCCGAATGACTGACCCGCGTGAAACGATCCGGCGAGCGGCGTTCCGCTGACATCGATATCGACGTGACGCACAATGCTCGCGGACTTGCCCTTCATGCAGAGGCGTGTGCCTGCGATGCGGCCGGTGACAGGCGCACCGGGCATGGCAATGTGCATTCTGGCTTCGGGGAGGAGCGGCTCGTGATGAACGGTGGCGTCGGACGCTGACATGGGCCGCAGAGTGTAGAGGACGGGCTCCTCGTACGTCACAGCGTCGTGACTGCCCGCAAGAACGCGATCATCCGAGTCCGGGAGTCCGGGTGCGTTTCCTGCAGGGAATTGTGCTTGCCGCCGGGGCAGATAAGCAGTTCGGCGTCCGGCGCAGCATCCGCGAGTCGGCGTCCATGGCTGACCGGGACGGTGGTGTCCGCGTCACCGTGCACGATGAATATCGGCAGATCGATCGTACGAATCGCATCGACGGGTCGCGGCATCCGCTCGCATCCGTCACGGATCAGACACGCAGCGAGTGACGCGCCGATGAAGTTCGGTGGATCGCCGCCGACAGCGTTCGCCGCAACATCCCGAAAGCTCGCGACGGGTGACTCGAGCCCGACACCGCGGAGGCGCGGCGCGTCAGAATCGATTCGCGCTAGATCTTCCTGGACGAGCACGATCGCAATGGCTGCACCGAGCGACTGCGCGAAGACCGCGATCCGCGCCGAATCGATGTCGGCGCGGGCGCGAAGTGTGCGCAGTGCGGTGGTGGCGTCATCGAGCAGTTCCTCGCGCGACGTCGCCGCGCTTTCGCTCTCGCCGTAGCCGCGATAGTCAAACATGAAGACGTTGAATCCGGCCGCCGGCAGTTCGCTCACGAAGTACAGGTGTTCGTTCATGGACGCCGCATTGCCATGCACATGAAAGACCGTGGGCGCGTTACGCGCGTCGCCGGTCTGCGCCGGAAGAAGCCAGCCGCGCAGTCGCGTGCCGTCACCTGATGCGAACCAGAACGCTTCAGCATCTGGAACGAGGAAGGTCGGCGCCGGCGTCGCCTGCCTGGTCGGCGAGAACAGCAGCCGTTCCGCGCACCCGCTCATCGTGATCGCCGTCGCAACGATGCCGGCAACGGTCGTCAAGAATCGCATGCGCGGATCGTACTCTGCAGCGCATGCGCGCGACGACGCGGGTGATGGTGTGCATCACCCGCGTCGCCGGTCTCTCCCGAGTCGCTCGTGGGCCGTCGCCGAATGCTTACGGGCAGATCGTTTCGACTTGAAACTGGAGTCCGATTTGACCAAGCTCTGTTCCAGGGAACTGCGCGAGGCGCACGTAGTACGGCGTGTTCGGCGTGCAGTCCTTCAGCACGATGTGTGACCGGAATCCGAAGCCCCGGTCGTCGCAGTCATCATCGCTGCACGCGATCTCGAACAGTTCGCCGCAGCTTCCGACGTAGGCGATCAACACGGTGTCCACGAAGGTGAAGCCGTTGCACGTGGAGATGCGCAGGTCGAAGTTCTGGGAGCACGCCGATTCGAACGTGTGCCATTCATCTTGCACGCCGTCGAGATTCATGCAGAGGCTGGGGTAGTTACTTGGATAGCTGTCTTCGAGCGTTCCGATTCCTGTACTTCCCCCGCCGCCCGCGGACCAACTTGCCAATGGCTCGCATGGCGAGTTTCCAGGGAGGCATCGTTCCACCTCTACAGTGCCGTAGCCGATTGTTCCGCTCGGCGATCCGACGCGCACCATGATCTGTTGATCCTCAACGAGGTCGAACTCGAAGTAGCGTCCGAGGCCGTCCGGAACGATCGACAGCGGAATTTGCTTATCTGTGCAGCCGAGCACCGTCGCGCCGCCGGATGGAGGATTGCAGACGCTCGCGATGGACGGCGCCAGATAGACGATCGCTCGGGCGTCGAAGGTCGAATCGAACACCTTCGCGCGGTAACGGCCGGTCTCGGGGGCAGTCATGATGAAGAAGATGTCCTTCTGCAGCTGGCCGGGAAGGTCGCAGGTCGCGGCCGCAGCGAACGAGTTTGAAGCGTTCACGGTGCAGAATGGAACGGGCGTTCCGAACGAACCGATTGTCAAGGGCGTGAAGCACGCGTCGTTGACGGGCACGAACGGGCACGCTCCCCAGGCACCGAGGAGGATCGCCAGATCTGCCGCATCGACGAGAAGGTCAAAATTCAGATCCGCCAGCGGCCCCTTGTTCCCCCATTCCCCCAAGAGGATCGCGAGGTCGGCCGCGTCCACCGTGAGGTCGGCGTTCAGATCGCCGAGGCACGGGCAGATTTCCGGACCTCGCACTGCGTGCGCGACCGAGGGAACAATTGAAGTCGCCAACGCGGCGAGCGAAACGAGAGCGATACGGGTGAAAGTAGTCATGTGTGGTCTCCGCTCTTCACGCGAGGAGACCGGGGATGCGTGCGCCAAGAAATTGCTGGAATCTCCAAACGAAAAGCCCCGCACCCCCAATGTTGGGGGTGCGGGGCATTTATGCAGTCGTTCACAGCTCGGCCCGGCGGGGCTGGCCCGGCGGCGCTGGCACCAATCAGTCGTACGCCTGCGTGACGTTGGGGAACTGGACGGTCTCGAGCTTCAAGTTCGTCGTGATCTTGAAGTTCGACTGCGTGCGGTGACGCTCGGCGAAGAAGAAATCGAGCTTGTAGGTCTCGCCGTCGACGAGGCTGAGGCGGTTGAGCTCAATCTGCTGCTCGACCGCGCCGTGAATGCCACCCAGATCGACGACCAGTTTGCCGTTGATGTACACCCACACGTCGTCATCACCGCGGAACGAGAAGACCTGATTGTCAGCCTGGCTGTACGTGAACTCGGTGTGCAGTTCGAACGTGAAGTGGAAGTTCCGGTTCGGACTGCCGCCCGGGTTTCCGAACAGCTGATTTTCGATGGGGAAGAATCCACCCAAAGCGCTGTAGACCGGATCGGTCTGGCTGTCGAAAACGTAACTGCCGGAGGCCTGCTTCTTGAGCGTGATGTCGACCGACTTCGACAGATTCGTGCCGAGGACATCGTTGAACCACGCTCCGAAGCTTTCGGAACTGGAAATGCCACCCGTCGACACGACGGTGTCGAACGCTCCGGCGACATCGCCGAGGCTTGCGTTGTACATGGCGTAGCAAATCTGCTTGCCGGCGGAGTTCTTCCACTGATTCGTGACCTTCTTGCCGCCGCCGACGAACACCGGTTTGTTGTCCGGGCCGAGCTGGGCGGCGATGTTGCCTGCGTAGTGACCGAAGCCGCGGCTCGGCGTGGCCTCGAAGTCGACGTGGCCGCCGGCGACGGAGTGCTCCTTGAAGTCTCGGACGACTCCCGTGAGGGTGATTTCTTCGGGGGCTGCGGTCTCGGGTTCTGCTGGCCTCGGGGACGCAGTTGTGACTGCGGGCAGGAACCCGAGGGAGCCCGCGGCGAGTGCGACCGCGGCGACGGTCGGAAGAAGGCGTGAGCGGTCCATCGAGAACTCCTTGCCCGAATCGGGCGCAAATGGACTTTGCCGTCAACTGATCAAGGAGCCAGTGGACCGGCCAAAGCTGAACCAGCGAGACAGTACGATTCAACTGCCAATGTCAAAGAGACTCGTGTTGCTCGATGACGAAGGTGGGCGAAGCTGTTCCGTCTGTGCCGGATACGGCGATTTGTGAACGCAGCGGTGCGGACTCTGCGGCCACCGCAGCATTTGCTGCAGTCCATCGGGACGCTCGGCCGATCCACACGTGCCGCGCACGCGGCCGTCATTTGCAGGTTCATGGTGCATGTCGAGACCGCTGCGCACAGCGGCTGCATTCGCGAACTTCCCCCGTGACGCTCAGCAGGACTGACACCCACCCATGGACTTCTTCCGGATTCAAGGCGGTCGGCGCCTCTCGGGACGCGTGGCGATCGAAGGCTCGAAGAACGCCGCGCTGCCGCTCATGGCGGCGTCGCTGCTGACCGACCAGCCGGTCACCCTGCGAAATGTCCCTGAGCTCTCGGACATCGGCAACATGTCCCGGCTGCTCCGCGAACTCGGCGTCGAGGTCCACGGTGAGTCCGCCACGATGCGCTTCTCGAGCATCGACGAAAACCAGGTCCACGCACGCTACGACATCGTCCGCACGATGCGGGCGTCGATCTGCGTTCTCGGCCCGATGCTCGCCCGGCGCAAGAAGGCGATCGTCGCGATGCCGGGCGGTTGCGCGTTCGGCAGCCGTCCGGTCGATCTGCACCTTCGCGGGCTGCAGGCGCTCGGTGCGAAAGTCGAACTGCAGGGCGGCGACATCGTCGTGAGTGCGGCGCGGCTCAAGGGGAACACCGTGTTCCTCGGCGGTCCATTTGGATCGACGGTCCTGGGCACAGCGAACGTGATGAGCGCAGCGACGCTGGCCGAAGGTCGGACCATCATTGAATGCGCGGCGTGCGAGCCGGAGATCGTCGATCTCGCCCAGCTGCTGAATTCGATGGGCGCGCGGATCCGCGGCGCCGGCGGTCCCCGTCTCGTGATCGACGGCGTCGAAGAGCTGCATGGCGCCGATCACACCGTGATGCCGGACAGAATCGTCGCCGGCACATACGCCGTTGCGGCGGCCATCACGAACGGCGATGTGATCCTGGACAATTTTCCCTATGACAGTCTGCTCGCCGCGATTGACCGCTTCAACGAGATCGGCGTGCACGTCGAACGACTTGCCGGAAGCGATGCATCGATCGGCAGCGCGGAGACGGGTACATCGCGCTGTTCGGTGCGCGTGACGAGCGAGCGGCAGCTGAAGCCGTCCACGATCACGACGCAGCCGCACCCGGGCTTTCCGACCGATCTGCAGGCGCAGTTCATGACGCTCCTCTGCTTCGCGCGGGGGAACTCGATCATCACGGAGAAGATCTATCCCGAGCGATTCATGCACGTCGCGGAGCTCAGCCGCATGGGCGCGAAGCTCTATCGGCAAGGACCGACGGTGATGGTCATCGGCGGCGCGCCGCTGCGCGGCGCGCCGGTCATGGCGAGCGATCTGCGCGCCAGCGCGTCGATCGTCCTGGCAGGACTCGCCGCGGAAGGCGAGACGATCGTGAGCCGCATCTACCACCTTGATCGTGGCTACACCCGCATGGAAGAGACGCTGAATCAGCTCGGCGCGAAGATCGAGCGGTTCAGTCCGGAGCCTGCGGAGGCGAAGCGCATCGCCGAGGCGATGGCGGAGAGCTGAGGCGAAGGCAACGGGGATGCCGCCGGCAGACTGACCAACGATGCGGTGTCCAGCCGCGCGGCGCGGTCGACGCCCTGATCCACTTGATTCAGCTGGCGTATCAGAGCGGCAGCGGGCGCATGTTGACGGTCAAGTTGCAGCCCTCTCACCATGGCAAGTCCTTCAGCATCTGCTCGGGCGCGGACTCGATTCGTTCGCTACCTGAGTTTCCGAGCGAAAGTGCGAGCGACAGTGGATCGATGACATCAGGATCGCGATAGCGAATGGGTTCATAGCTCCAGGCTTCGACTTCAATCGCGCGCGACTCCTGAAGCGGAGGAATCTTGACAGTTCGTTTGCTCCGCAGCGATGACCATGTCGCTCGGCTCATCGCGACGACATTGTTCTCGGGCGCGGCAATCGTTGAGAAGTGGCGAATGCCCGCAATGCAAACACACGCGCACGCTATAGCGCCGAATTCGACGACGCACGATTCGCCGTGCGATCGAACGCATCTTGTCCCGTAGGTAGTGTGCTCCGCATGCTGCGCGGGGCGATTGCCTCAATCGATGCCATTCCAGCGACCATCACGCTTCGTCGTCGCGAAGCTGCAACGCTCGCGATTGCATACGTGGATCGCCGCGCGCCAGCGGTGCTTGCTCCTAATCGCCCGATATCAGCATCGCAATGGCTAATGCGTGCTCGTGTTAAAGTGCCAGCGCGCCCACCGCGCCTCGCGCTAACAACGAAGGCGCATGGTAGTGATGCGTGCGAACGGGCTGAACAACGCTGAGGTACTCGACATGCAGACGGTCCGAAGGCGAATCGCTCGCTCGCTTGGCGCTGCGATCGTCTTGGCATTGACAGGCTGCACCGGTACGCCCACAGGATCCGAGCGACAAGCACGATCCGATGTCGACGCTGTACGTGCGATGTACCGGCCTGGCGACGCGAAACCCGTGCTCCCGCTTCTTTTGAATGACTCGGCCCTCTCTGACTACCTGCGCTTCGCGATGCTCAACAACCCGAGGGTCGAAGCCGAGTATTACGCATGGGCGGCGTCGGTTGAGCGAATCACCGGGGCGCGGTCGCTGCCCGACCCGCGAATTACCTTTGAGGCCGACATCACGAGCGTCCTCGAAGCGGTGATGCCGGGTCTCATGATCGATCTCCCCGGGCCGGGCAAGTTGCGCGCCGCCGGCGACGTCGCGGCGGGCGAATCGCGCGCCTCGTACTTCCGATTCGAGATCGAAGTGCTCAGGACGGCAATGGCGCTCAAGTCCGCGTACTTCCGTCTGCACTTTCTCGAAGACACGCTTCGCGTGCAGCGCGAGACGGCCTCGCTCTTGGCAGATCTTGAGACGCAGGCCCAGCAGCAGGTCGCCGCCGGTCGAAGCGGCATCGAAGATGTGCTGCGGGCGCAGATTGATCGCGAGCAGCTCTTGACGCAGATCACCAATCTGGAAGACTCGCGGGGCGTGCTGCTCGCAGAGTTTCGTGCTGCGCTCGGACTGCAGCATGATGACGCCGACGTGCCGGTCCCGACTGCGTTCGAGCCGTCGCCACCGCCTCCACCGGCGGACCAGATCTTGGCGCTCGCGGCGGCTCGCAATCCGCAGCTCCGGCAGATGGAGGCGGAGGTCGAGCGCGGCGAGGCGATGATCGACTTGGCGCGAACCAGCCGCGTCCCGGACTTTTCGGTCGGCATCATGGCGGATGTAATGGCGAGCCCCGTGATGTGGCGGCCGACGGGGAGCATCACGCTCCCGATCTGGCGCGACAAGATCGCCGCCGAGATCAGCGCGGCCCAGTTGGAGAAGCGGTCGTCGGAGGCTCGGCTCTCTGCCGAGCAGATCGGATTGGCTGCTGACGTGGCATCGATGCTGTACCTGTATCGAGAGAGCGTTCGAAACATCGACCTCTACGCAGCGACGCTGCTGCCCAAGGCGCATCAATCGCTCGATGCGGCCCGCTCGGGCTATGCGGCGGGGCGATCGTCGTTCCTCGATGTCATCGACGCGGAGCGTCAGCTGCTGGTCCTCGACCTGTCGCTCGTCGAAGCCCGCACGACGCGCGAGTTGGCAATCGCCTCGCTGTCTCTCCTGATCGCAGGCACCGCGCCGGAAGGCGCGCCCATCCTGCCGAACCCCACGCTTACTCCATCACAGAAAGCCGCACCATGAAGCGTGGCATCACCGTCGCGGCTATTGCATGTCTTGTGTTCGTTGCGGCAGGCGCGGGATACCTCTTCGGTGACGCTCGCGCCCGGCCAGTCAAGCAAACAGGTGTCGACACACCTGCGGGAGGTTCCGGCGAGGTTCCATCGCCCAGCAAGCAGATCTACACGTGCTCGATGCATCCACAGGTGCGACTCGACCAACCGGGCAACTGTCCAATCTGTGGGATGCCGCTCATCCCGGCGGCATCGACCTCCGCGACCACGGGCGAGGCGCCGATGCTGCAACTTTCGGCACACGCGATCGCCATGGCCAGCGTCGAGACCGTCGCGGTCGAGCGACGACCGCTCGCGCGTGAGCTGCGCGCCGTCGGTCGCATCGAATTCAACGAGTCGTCGCTCGCAACGATCACTCCTCGCGTCGACGGCTTCGCTGAGCGGCTCTTCGTGAGCTTCACGGGCGTCGAGATCCGCAAAGGCGATCACCTCGCGGAGGTCTACAGCCCCGAGTTGCTGGTCGCGCAACAGGAGCTTCTCATCGCTCTGCAGTCCGGTTCCGGCAACACCCTCGCTGAAGTGGCGAAGACCCGACTGCGACTGCTCGGATTGACGGACGAGCAAGTCGCCGACCTTGTCGATCAGAAGAAGCCGACCGACCGAGTGACGCTCTACTCGCCCATCAGCGGCACGGTCATCGAGAAGAACATCGTCGAAAACGCTGCGTTCAAAGCCGGCGATGCGCTCTACCGCATCGCGAACTTGGACAGCGTGTGGATCTATCTCGACATCTATGAGTACGACCTCCCCTGGGTGCGATACGGGCAGAAGGTGCGGATCGCTGCCCAGGCGCTCCCCGGACGGACGTTCGACGGAGTGGTGACATTCGTGCAACCGGTCGTGAACGATCAGTCACGCACCATCCGCGTGCCGGTGTATGTCGACAACAAGGACCATGCGCTCAAGCCGGGCATGTTCGCGACGGCAGTGATTTCCGCCGCGCTGACGGACGAGGGGCGCGCCGCGCCAACCGGCATCGAAGGACGCTACTCGTGTCCGATGCACCCCGAAGTGCTTGCGGACAAGGCGGGCGCGTGCCCGATCTGCCAGATGCCGCTGGAGAAAATCCCGGGCGACGCCGTCGGAGTCGCGGCGTCTGCAGGCGAATCCGGAGTGCTTGCGATCCCCGTGTCCGCAGTCCTCGACAGCGGGACGCGACAGATCGTCTACATCGAAAAGTCACGTGGGCTTTTCGAGCCGCGCGAACTCACGCTCGGACCGCGCGCGGGCGAGTACTTCGCCGTGCTCGCGGGCTTGACCGCGGGCGAGCGCGTGGTCACGCGCGGCAACTTCCTCATCGATAGCCAATTCCAAGTCACCGGCCACCCCAGCCTCTTCTATCCCGGTGGCTTGAACGCTTCGATGGGTCACCAGCACGGAGCGACCGCAGCGCCGGGAAGTGCAAACACGCCATCACCATCACCTGCAACGCCTCCGACTTCGCCCGAACACAAGCACTAGGCGGAGGAGCGTCGCATGGTCAATGCCGTCATCCGTTGGAGCATGAAGAACACGTTCTTGATGCTGCTCATGATCATAGGCGTCTGCGCGGCGGGCTATTGGTCCGTCACGCACACACCCGTCGATGCGATCCCCGACATCGGCGAAAAGCAGGTCATCGTCTACGCCGACTGGGAAGGGCGCAGTCCGCAAGACGTGGACGATCAGGTCACCTATCCGCTCACGACGAGCCTCAGCGGGACGCCGGGTGTCAAGTCGATTCGCTCGATGTCGGGCTTCGGCTTCTCGATGGTCTTCGTGATCTTCGAGGACAGCGCCGACTACTACTGGGCTCGCTCGCGCGTGCTCGAACGGATGAACGTGGCGCAGCAGCGCCTGCCTGAAGGCGTCACGCCCGTGCTCGGGCCGGATGCCACGGCGCTTGGGCAGGTCTACTGGTACACCGTCGAGGGCGAGGGCTTCGACTTGGCCGAGCTGCGATCGATCCAAGATTGGTACGTGCGCTACCAGATGCAGTCGGTCCCCGGCGTCAGCGAAGTCGCCAGCATCGGCGGCTTCGTCAAGCAGTACCAGATTGATCTCCATCCCGACAAGATGCGGGCGCATCGTGTCACGATGATGGACGTCTACGACGCAGTCCGCAAGAGCAACATCGACGTCGGCGCGAAGGTCGTCGAGAAGAACGGCGTGGAGTTCTTCATCCGCGGCTTGGGGTTCATCAAATCGATAGCAGACCTCGAGCGCGTCGTCATCCGCCAGGAGGGCGGCACGCCGCTTTATCTCCAGAGCGTCGCCACCGTGCAGCTCGGCCCCGACTTCCGGCGCGGCGCGCTCGACAAGGGCGGCATCGAAGCGACCGGTGGCGTCGTCCTCATGCGCTACGGCGAGAATCCACGCGAGGTGGTCGCGCGCGTCAAGGAGAAGGTTGTCCAGCTTGAGGCCGGCCTGCCCACCAAGAAGCTCGCCGATGGCCGCGTCTCCAAAGTGAGACTCGTGCCGTTCTATGACCGCACGGCCATCGTGCAGGAAACGATCAGCACGCTCAAGCAAGCGCTCTTCGAGGAGGCGATCATCGCGAGCCTCATCGTGGTGTTCTTCCTGCTGCACCTTCGCACGACCGTCGCGGTGCTGCCGACGCTCCCACTCGCCCTCGCGGGCTCGTTCATCCTGATGTACGCCTTTGGCATCGACAGCAACATCATGTCGCTGGCGGGACTCGCGATCGCGATCGGCGATGTCGCCGACATGGGCATCATCATGGCGGAGAACATCTACCGTCGACTCGCAGCGGCCACCGACGAGGAGAAAGCGGAGAAGGGCCATTTCGGCTTGGTCTACGAAGCGGCGACTGAAGTCGGCGGCGCGATCATCACCGCCGTCACGAACACCATCGTGTCGTTCATCCCCGTCTTCTTTCTCACCGGCCAGGAAGGGAAGCTTTTCGGACCGCTGGCGTACACGAAGACCTTCGCCATCGCGTCGTCGGTCGTGCTGGCCATCACCGTTGTCCCGTTCCTCTGCTACCTGCTCTTCCGTCCCGTGCAATGGAAGCACCACGTCACGCTGCTTGTCGCGGCGGGCATTGGACTGCTGGCGATGTTTGCCACGCACTTTGCATTCGCGTGGGGATTGGGAAGTGGACACGACCGAGGCTGGCTGATCGCCGCCGCCGTTGGCGTCGCGGTCGGCCTCTGCGTCGTCCGCATGACGCGCGAGAAGTTCCTCCCGCTCGATCGCAATCCCGTCTCGCGCGTGATCGCGCGCACATACACGCCGACGCTTCGTTGGATCCTGTCCCACAAGAAAACCTTCTTGATCGCGCCGGTGCTGATCCTTTTCACCGGCCTCTCCGTGTGGCTGGGGATTCATCGCACGCTGCTGCCGGTGGAGTGGGCGGTGAACTTGCTCGCCAACGCGAAAGCTTCACCCGCGCTCAAGAAGGCGATGTACATCGACGAGCAGGCGGACCTCACGCGTCCTCTCATCGAACTCGACCAACTCCGCTGGCAGACCGTTCGCGATTCCGACGGCGGTGAGCGCACACGCATTGCATGGCGACGGCAGGACCTCGCGGAGCGCGACGCCGAAACCGCCGCGGGCCATGTGGTCGTCAGCGAAGGCCGCATACTTCCGGGCTTGGGCCGCGAGTTCATGCCCCCGCTTGATGAGGGCTCGTTGCTCTACATGCCGTCGCTCCTGCCGCAGGCTTCGCTCTCGCAGGCGGTGGAGGTGAACAGCAAACAGGATCTGGCGATCGCCAGCGTCCCCGAAGTCGAAAGTGTCGTCGGCAAGATCGGCCGCGCCGAGTCTGCGCTCGACCCCGCGCCCATCGGCATGATCGAGTCGATCGTCATCTTGAAGCCCGAGAGTCAATGGCGCACCAAGAAGGTCGAGCGGTTCTTCTCCGACTGGCCACGCTTCCTGCGCACGCCTCTGTCGTGGGTCTGGTCCGAGGAGCGCCGCATCACGAAATCGGAGATCCTCGCCGAACTCCAAGAACGCACAGCCATCCCTGGCGTGTTGCCGACGTGGCTGCAGCCGATTCAAACGCGACTGGTCATGCTGCAGACCGGCTTCCGCGCGATGATGGGCGTCAAGATCTATGGAAGCGACCTGCGCGAAATCGAGAAGGTCGGCCTGCAGATCGAACAGTTGCTCCGCGAAGTTCCCGGCGCGACCGACATCGTTGCCGACCGCATCGTCGGCAAGCCGTACATCCAGATCGACATAGACCGTGAGCGCATCGGTCGCTACGGCGTCAACATCCGCGACGTGCAGGACGTCATCGAGATGTCCCTGGGCGGGATGAACATCATGGAGTCGGTCGAGGGACGCGAGCGCTACCCCGTCCGCATTCGGTTAGCCCGCGACTTCCGTGAGGACATCGAGGCCATTCAGCGCACCAACGTTCCATCGTCGACAGGCGCACAAGTGCCCTTGGCGCAGCTCGCTGATATCTCCACCGTACTGGGCCCGCAGGAGATCAAGGGCGAGCGCGGTTTGCTCGTGGGGTACGTCACGATGAACACGCGCGACCGCGACGAGGTGTCCGTCGTGCAGGACGCCGAGCGCGTGCTGCAGCAGGCGCTCAAGGACGGTCGACTCGCGCTGCCGCCCGGCTTCTACTGGGAATGGTCTGGCCAGTTCGAGAACCAGGTCCGCGCCACCAAGCGCATGCAGGTCCTCGTCCCCATCACGTTGGGCATCATGTTCGTGATGCTGTACATCGGGTTCCGGCGATGGTGGATCGCGCCCGTCATCTTCTTCGGGGTGCTGGTCTCGGCCTCGGGCGGCTTCATCATGCTCGCGCTCTGGGGCGTGAATCTTTCGGTCGCCGTGTGGGTTGGGTTCCTCGTGCTCTTCGGTGTGGTGGATGACGACGGTGTGGTGATCGGCACCTACCTCGAAGGCGTCTTCAAGGACCGCACGTTTACCTCGAAGGAAGAGATTCGCGAGGCCGTGATCGACGCGGGCCTCAAGCGCATCCGCCCGTGCCTCATGACCATCGCGACGACAGTGCTGGCTCTCATGCCGATCTTCTGGGCCACCGGCCGCGGCGCGGATGTGATGCGACCGATGGCGATTCCGTCCGTGGGCGGCATGGCGATCAGTTTGATCACGCTCTTCATCGTCCCGTGCGTCTTCTGCGCAGTGGAGGAATGGAAGTGGACGCGCGCAACGAAACGACCGGGAATCAGTGAATGACCCAAATGCCGACAACACCGCACAGCGTGACCGCTGATGCGTCGGCGCCGGAACGGGCATGGCACGCGCTTGCACCGGACGACGCCGTGCGCGCACAAGCGTCTGATGCGCGAGTCGGGCTCACCGCCGCCGAAGCTGCGGAACGGTTGCAGAGGTTTGGACCGAACACGCTTGCCGCGCGCGAGGGTCGGTCGTGGCTCGCTGCGTTGGGCTCGCAGTTCGCCGCGATCCTGGTGTGGCTCCTCGTGGTTGCGGCCGCAGTCTCGGCGGCCTTGGGCGATTGGATCGACGCGGCGGTGATCGCGGCGATCGTCGTCATCAACGCGATCATCGGCGCCTGGCAGGAGCACCGCGCCGAGCGCTCCATCGCGGCGCTGCGCGGCATGACCGCGCCCAAGGCCCGCGTCGTCCGCGGCGGTGTCGTCATCGTCGTCCCGGCGCCCCAAGTCGTCCCGGGCGACATCTTGGTGCTCGAAGCGGGCGACTTGGTGGCGGCGGATGCGCGGCTCGTCGAGTCCGCGTCGCTCGCAGCGATCGAGAAGTCGCTCACCGGTGAGAGCGAACCTGCCGAGAAGTTCGCCCGCGCTGTGGCGCCGCCGCTGCCCGCGGAGACGCCGCTCGCGGAACGACGCGGCATGGTCTACACGGGAACCGCCATCGCGATGGGCACGGCCCGCGCCGTCGTGGTCGCCACCGGCATGATGACGGAGATCGGGCGCATCGCCGCGCTCCTCGCCACCGCGCAGAGCGAAGGGCCGACGCCGCTGCAGGCGCGGCTGACGCGCGTGGGCCGCATGTTGGCGGTTTCGGCGCTCCTCATTGTTGCGGGTCTGTTCGGCATCGGCCTGCTGCGCGGCGAGCCGCTGCTTGGCCTCTTCATGATCGCCGTGAGCATGGCCGTCGCTGCCGTGCCCGAAGGATTGCCGGCGATCGTGACCGTCGCCCTCGCAATGGGCGTGCGCCGCATGGCCAAGCGCCGCGCGTTGATCCGTCATTTGCCCGCGGTCGAGACGCTTGGCGCCACCATCGTGATCTGCACCGACAAGACCGGCACGCTCACAGTGGGACAGATGACGGCGCGTGCGCTCGTCGTGTTCGTCGATGGCGCGATGACACAGCTCGATCTCTCGGGCGAGGGGTACGGCCCGCAGGGTGCGCTGACGAAAGGCGGCAGGGAATTGCCAGCGCACGAGCGGACCGCGGCGCTGCGTCTGGCCCGCAACCTGGTGGGCGTGAACAACGCGACCGTGTCGGAAGAGAAAGGCCGCTGGGAGGCGAGCGGCGATCCGACTGAAGCGGCCATGCTTATCGCGGGGGCGAAGGTCGGGCTGACGCGCGAAGCGCTCGACACGTTGTCGCCGCGCGTGTCCGCAGCGCCGTTCGACTCCGATCGCAAGCGTGCGGCGTTCGTGCGGCGCTTGGAGCACGGCGTCGAGGTGCTCGTGAACGGCTCGCCCGAAAGCGTGGTGGCGCTCTGCACACACATCGCCGAAGGAGTCGGCGCGCGGAGCATGACAGTCGCCGAGCGTGACGCGATCGGCGTCGCGAACGCCGGACTCGCATCCAACGGGCTGCGCGTGCTGGCGTGCGCGGCTCGGATCGTGTCCCGCGAAAACGTCGCTGCTACGGTCGCCGACTCGAGTCCCGCCGCGCTGGAAAGGGAACTCACGTTCATCGGACTCGTCGGCCTCGTCGATCCGCCGCGACCAGAGGCGCGCGACGCCGTCGTGAAGTGCAGAGATGCAGGGATTCGCGTGGTGATGATCACGGGCGATCAACCCAAGACGGCGCTCGCCATCGCGCGCAGCTTGGGAATCGCGAGTGAATCGGATGTCGCGATGACCGGCACCGAGCTCGCGGTCATCACCGATGCGGCGCTCCCCGAGAGCGTCGCGCGAACCGCTGTGTATGCGCGGGTTACCGCCGCCGACAAGCTTCGGATCGTGCGCGCGTGGCGCGGCCAAGGCGCGGTCGTGGCGATGACCGGCGACGGCGTGAACGACGCCCCGGCGCTCAAGGGGGCGGATGTGGGCATCGCGATGGGCGCGTCGGGCACCGAGGTGGCGCGACAGGCTTCCGATATGGTCATCACCGACGACAATTTCGCGTCGATTGTCGCGGCCGTCGAGGAAGGACGCGGCGTCTATGACAACATCAAGAAGTCGATGCAGTTCCTGCTTGGCGGCAATTGCGCCGAATTGCTCTTCATGGCCGCGGCCCTCGTCGCGGGATTGCCCACGCCGCTCTTGCCGATCCAGATCCTCTGGATCAATCTCGTGACCGACGGACTGCCCGCGCTGTTTCTCGCCGCCGATGGTGCGCCGCCCGGTGTGATGCAGCGGTCACCGCGCCCGCGCGACGCCGCGTTCATGGACCGCACGTTCGTGATCACCATGCTCCTGACCGCGTTTCTGACGGCCGGCGTCGTCATGGGTGTGTATCTCTACAGTCTTTCCTACCACGACGAAGCGATGGCACGCACGCACGCGTTCGCCGCGCTCG
>JAWXBD010000195.1:0-11662 GCA_034439815.1 Phycisphaerae bacterium | reverse complement strand
GTTGCCGAACCGCGGCCGGGGCGACCGCCTCGCTGCGACGATCGAGAAGGAGCACAATCCGCCGTCGCCGAGTTCGGTCCTCAAGCTCGCCCGGCCGCGCGATGTCGACGCGGTGTTCGCCACCGCGCTGGCGCGCGATCCGGAGCGGCGATACCAGTCCGCGCGCGATCTCGGTGCGGACTTCTCGGCGCTCATCGATGGCGGCGCGGTGCTCGCCCGCCGCGACTCGCTCGCGTTTCACGTGCGCTCGATTGCGCGACGCCATCGCCGGCGGCTCATCGCGACAGGAGCTGGCGCCGCCGCGCTGCTCGCTGTTGCCGGAACGTACGGCGCGACGAGCTGGAGCGCCAGACAGCGCGAGTCTGCGCTGCGGCAGGTCAACGATGTGTGGCTGCGCCTCGCGACCGAATGGCGTCCGAGCGTGGAGTTCAGCGGCCAGGCGGCGTCGCTCGAACATCGCTTCACGCCTGAGACACTCGCCTCGATCGCGGACGCCATGGACGCGGCGATCGCGCTGGAGACGGCGCCGGCGAGCGAGACGCATCGTCTCCGGCTCGCTGTGGTGCGCGCGTGCCTGATCTCCGATCGGCTGCTGGATCGGGCAGAGGTGATCGTGGACGAGGCGCTGGCTGCCGCGACGGAAGGTGACGACGCGAACGATCGGGATCACTGGCTCGCGGCGGCATCGCTGTATGCGGTACGGATCAATCGAAACGTGGTCGATGCGGCGATCGATCTTCATCTCGTGGCGGACGACCTCCTTGCGAACCCGTCGCTCGAGGCCGCGCTCCGCGACGACATCGAGGCGTCGCTGAATCGTCTAGAGGAATACGAAGACTCGAAGCATGCGCGCGACGAGATGGGTGCGGCGATGAAGCGAATGGAAGACGGCACGCCGGGCGAGTCGGCGGCGTCCGTGATCCTCCGTCAGCGCCAGCAGCTGAAAGAATCCATGGCGAAGGACCAGGCGGGGCCTTGAGCCCCCGCTGCGGCGCCGCTGACCCGATACCATCGCCGCCCTATGGCTCAGACGCGGCAATCCAAGGCACGAAACGTACGAAAACCCCAGCCTCCGGTCCGATCCCGGCGGAGTACGGTGCGCGAGGAACCTCGCGTTTCACGCGACCGTCGGCCTGATGGCATGACGATCGAAACGTGGCAGACCCAGCTGCGCCGGCAGTTCGGCCGCGATCAGCCATTTCAGATCAAGAACCTCGGGGACGATCCGGTCTTCTCGGATTTTCTCGTCTCCAATCCGGGACGAGGCACGGCGTACCGGGTGACGATCCGCGGTTCGCAGCCGGGCGAGAACGCGTGTACGTGTCCTGACTTCGGCACGAACACGCTCGGCACGTGCAAGCATCTTGAGTTCGTCCTCGCCAAACTGCGACGAACCAAGTCCGGCGAGTCGGCGCTGGCCACACCTTTTCATCCGCACCTTTTCATCCGGAGTTCAGCGAACTCATTCTTCGCTACGGCGCGCGTCGCGCCGTCTGCTGGAAGCCGGGAACGGCGTGTCCCGCCTCGCTCCTGAGGCTTGGGCGCTCGTACTTCGGCGACGACGGCGTTCTGCACAACACGGCGTTCGGGCGCATCGAGACGTTCATCGCAGCGGCAGC
Source organism: Phycisphaerae bacterium (assembly GCA_034439815.1). GTDB lineage: Bacteria > Planctomycetota > Phycisphaerae > Phycisphaerales > SM1A02 > JAEUIT01. Next base: position 10,043 of record JAWXBD010000195.1, on the reverse strand, counting down.
CCGCGCGGGCCACGAGCTGCGCTGTCGTGACGAAGCTCTGGCGTTCATCGCTGAAGTGCGTGACGCAGAGGAGCGGCATCGGCGGATCGACGCGGCGTTCCCGAAGGGCATTGCGACCAAGGCGCTGGACACCATCGTCAAGGCCACCCTGTACGACTATCAGCGCGAGGGAGCGCTGTTCGCGGCCCGCGCCGGCCGCTGCCTTCTCGGCGACGACCTGGGACTCGGCAAGACGGTGCAGGCGATCGCGGCGGCGGAGATCATGGCGCGCCACCTCGGCGTCGGCCGCGTGCTCGTGATCTGTCCGACGTCAGTGAAGCACCAGTGGGAACGAGAGATCGAGCGCTTCATCGACCGCAGCGCAGTAGCGATCAACGGGCTGCGCGCCCAGCGCGAGGCTGCCTTCGCCACCGACACGTTCTTCAAGATCACGAACTATGACACCGTGTACCGCGACCTCGATCTGATCGCCGCCTGGGGCGCGGATCTCGTGATCCTGGACGAAGCCCAGCGCATCAAGAACTGGTCGACGCGCACCGCGCAGAGCGTCAAACGCATCGCCTCACCCTACGCGATTGTGCTCACCGGAACACCGCTCGAGAACCGACTTGAGGAACTCGTCTCGATCGTGGAGTTCGTTGATCGCTATCGACTCGGTCCCACGTTCCGGCTCCTGGACCGGCACCAGACCCGCAACGAAGACGGCCGCGTCGTCGGGTATCGCGATCTCGATGCGCTCGGCCGCACGTTGCAGCCGATCCTTCTTCGACGGCGGAAGCACGAAGTGCTCACGCAGCTTCCGAAGCGGCTCGACCAAAAGCTGTTCGTGGAGATGACACCCGAGCAGCTGCTGCACCACGAAGAGCACCGCGAGATCGTCGCCCAGATCGTGCGGAAGTGGAAGCGGCAGCGATTCCTCTCCGAAGCAGATCAACGCCGTCTGCTGGTGGCGCTTCAATGCATGCGGATGAGTTGCGACAGCACGTTTCTGCTCGACCAGACCACCGATCGCGGTACCAAGGCGGACGAGCTCATGACGCTGCTTGCAGAGATCCTCGAGCGCCCCGATCAGAAGGTCGTCGTCTTCAGCCAGTGGACCCGCATGCTCCAGACGATCGTGCCGCGGCTCAACGAGCGCTCGATCGGGCACGTGCTGTTTCATGGCGGTGTGCCTGGCACCAAGCGCGGAGCGCTGATCGAGCGCTTCCGCAACGAGGCAGCGTGCCGCGTGTTTCTGTCCACTGACGCCGGCGGCGTTGGCTTGAACCTGCAGCACGCGTCAACCGTCGTCAATCTCGATCTGCCATGGAATCCTGCGGTGCTCGAGCAGCGCATTGGCCGCGTGCATCGCATCGGGCAGGCACGTCCCGTGAGCGTCGTGAATTTTGTGAGCCAAGGGACGATCGAGGAAGCCATGCTTTCCGTGCTCAGTTTCAAGAGCTCGCTCTTTGCAGGCGTGCTCGACGACGGCGCGAAGGAAGTGTTCCTCGGCGGAACAAAACTGCAGCGTTTCATGCAGACGGTCGAGCGCGCGACAGGCGCGATCTCGCCGTCCGACCCGGGCGAACAGGCGGTCGCGGCCGAACAGCCGGTTGCGCCGGCCGCATCCACCACCGACGTCGTGCGCGACGAAGCGTCTGCTCCGCGCGCCCATCAATGGTCATCGCACCTTGAGCAGGGCGTTGCATTCCTCGATGGCCTGGTGGCAGCGGCGGCCAATGACGCAGCGAGCGACACGAGGGGCGATGCCCGTCCGCACGACCGGCGCAGCCTCGTCCGTCGCGACGTGACAACCGGCGAGCGGTACCTCCATCTGTCCATGCCGTCACAGGAGGTTCTGCATCGGATTCAATCGGGACTCGCAGAACTGCTTGGTCGCGCTTCGACATCCACACCGGCCGACACGAACGCACCGCGGGGCTCCGGCAGCGCGTAAAACGGCGCCAACCCGTGATCCAACGCGTCCACAAGCGCGGCGCGGAACTGATCGGCGGCCGCGCGATCCGCACGCCCTTCGGCGATCTGCCGCACTGTTGCGAGCGCGACCGGAATGCTGTCGAGAATGACCGGCCTGGTCTGCTGGCGATAGACGTCGGTGCTCCGCGTGTACCGCCCCACCGAAATCTTGTGATCGTGCCAGAGCATCCACGACAAGAGCACGCACACGATGAAGAGTGGTATCGCGCGCCACAGACTCCACCACCGAGGTTTCGTTCGCATCGTGGCGCCGCGCGCGAAACCGCACTCGGTGCATGCGTCGGACGGCGCGTCATCGCTCATGCCGCTCTCCTGCATCCAGCTCCGCCATCAGGGTCGCGATCAAGTCGAGGTACGGAGCACGATCCGCGTCGGGAAGGCCGCATTCGATGAGCAGTCGTTCGGCTTCGACGAGCGCGATCCTTGCTTCGGCGGTGCGGCCGGAGAGCGTCAGCAGCTCACCGCGGCGAATGTGCGCGATGGATCGGTGCCATCCCCAGCTGCCATCCGCCTGGCGCAGCTCCTCGATCGCCTCGTCCACCAAGGCCAATCCGCGCTCGGGATTCTTGAGTTCGAGCTCAGAGAGCGATGCTTCCACCTTCGTCCAGCTCACGTGTGGACTGTTCGAAGAATGGGTGACGGCGCGCTCGATGGCTTCGAGGTAGAGCGCGCGGGAACGCTCTGCATCGCCCCGGCGCGCGTGCGCGCGTGACATTTCGCGCAGGCGCGTGATGAGGTGAATTGGATCCGTGGTGGCGAGCAGCCGGCGCATGTGTGCGAGCAGCGCGTCGATGTCCGCGGGTGTCACCCTATGCGGCAGCGAGGTGAAGCTCGCGCGAAATCGCAGGAACAGAAGCTCGACATCTCCAACCGTCCTAGGCTCGCCCGTCGGCATCGCAAGGCGAATCGCGGCCTCGGCCGGAGCGAGCGCTTCGCCGTATGCCTCTCGTTCGCAATAGCGCTGCGCAAGGCGACCGAGCGATTCCACGAGGTCGGGATGCTCGGTGCCGAGGACGGATCGCTTGACCGCATTGAACTGTTCGAGCACTGCCGGCTCCGCCAGCGTCACCGCCGATGCACCCAGACTCGCGACCAGCGCACTGACAGCGTCCCTTTCGCTCGGGTCCGTGGCGTGCTGTGCATAGATCGTGAGCGCAGGAAGAAGCCGATCGTGTGCATCACCGTACGCGAGATACGTATGCGTCAAAAGGTGTGTCGCTGCCTCCCGCATCCCCGCGCTGTCACCGCGCGCATCGAGTTCGCGAAGCACGTCGGCAGCCGCATCGATGGCACCCTGCGCCAGAGCGACTTCGGCTTTGACCGCGAGCGCCTCGAGCGTGTCAGCGTGTCCCGCGCCGAGCAGTCGCGTGTACAGCAGCAGCGCCTCATCGATGAGTCGTGCGGCTTCGGTGCCGCTGCTGCGCCGGGCCAGCAGGTGCGCGAGACTTGTCATCGCCCGGGCGGTCAGCACGTCGTCCGGCGCGTCGCGTTCCCGCACGATGCGCAGCGCCTGGCGATACTCGACCTCGGCGCGTCGCAGACCACCGCGCGCGGCGCTCACGTCACCGATCGCCAGGCGCGTGGCCACGACCGCGAGCGGATCGTCGCCAAACACGCCGGCCTCGAGATTCTCGCTGATGGCGTTGAGCGCCCGGTGCGCCGGGCTCGTGTATGCAGCCATCGGAACTGTGTCGCCTTGCGGGATGACCTCGCTGATGAGCGCAGTCACCGCTTCGTTGCGTCGGGCGCCATCGAGGGCGCGCTGGCGTTCCGAGGCCTCGCGGATACTGGACTCGCGATTGGCGAGCACGCTCCAAATGACCGCGATGCCGCCTGCCGCGAGGGCAAGCGTCACGGCGAGACCGACGCCAACAGCCATCCGGTTCCGTCGCAGCGCCATGCGGGCGAGATATGCGACCGAGTCGCGCCGCGCATCGATCGGGTCTCCGCGACCGTACCGCTCGATATCGTCACGCAGCGCTGCAGCGGACGCATAACGCCGGTCGGGATCGCGCGCCAGCGCCTTCACGACGATCGTGTCGAGGTCGCGGTCGATCGGGACCGTGTGCCCCGCTCCATTAGCCGTCTGCGTAATCAATGACGGCGCGGGCACCGCGCCATGCGTTATCTGCGCCAGCAGATCCGCCACGCCGCACTCGCTCTCAAACGGCAGACGGCCGGTCAGAAGCTGGAAGAGAATGACGCCGAGCGAGTACACATCGCTGCGCGTCTCAGCATGGTGACCGTCGTGCATCAGCTGCTCGGGGGCGGCGTACGAGAGCGTGCACGCGACTTCCCCTGTCGCAGTCACGCGCGTGGCAAGGGCGCCCGTCAGTTCCGTCGCAATGCCGAAGTCGAGGATGCGCGGTTCGTCGGCGGAATCGACCAGGATGTTCTCCGGCTTGAGATCACGGTGAATGACGCCGTTGCGATGCGCGTGCTCAACGGCGTCGCAGATGGATGTGAAGGCGCGCAAGAGTTTCGCGCGGCGAGCCACGATGTCACACGCGGGATCGGCGCGGACGCGGCGCGTCCAGTGATCGAGCGGAATGCCGTCGATCCACTCCATCGCCATTGCGAAGCGGCCGTCGGACATATCACCGCAGTCGTGCATGGTGACGATGTTCGGATGACGCAGGCGCGCTGCGAGCCGCGCCTCGCGCTCAAGTCGTGCACGGCTGCGCGCCGAATCGAGACGCATGACCTTGATCGCGACTATTCGTCCCGACGCCCGATGCAGTGCGCGATACACCACGCCCTGTCCCCCTCGGCCGACTTCCTCGATGGTTTCGAAGCCTTCCAGCGTCGATGTGTCGTTGTCGCCCGCCGCGCCATCAGACGCACACGTTGAGGGATTTCGTTCCTGGGCCGATCGAAGCTGCGTCGCAATGGTGCGGACGAATGTGTCGGTGTCCGCGAGGACCTGAAGGCGGGCACCGCACGTCTCGCACGACGCGACATGCGCGGTGACGCGCGGATCGATCGTCAGCCCGTCACGGTGCATTGCAAGCTCTGCATCCGATGGGCACGGGTGCGCTGTCATGGCGAAGCATCCTCGTACTCGACGGTCAGGCGCGTCACGATCTCCTTCAGGCGTTCGGCGACGCGATACTTCGCGCTGTAGAGCGACTCGATGGACATCGCGCACTCGGCCGCCGCTTCCAGCGCTTGGCACCCGGCGCATTGCAACCAGTTCGAACGCTTTGAGGCTGCGCGGGTTCCTGCGACCATCGGTCGTGAGTTCGTTCCACGCCCTGACGGCAATGTGCGCCCGCTCCTCCTCGTCCCACACGGCCTCAAGCCACGCAGAGCCCCACGCGGAGCCCAGCGCTGCCTGCCGCTCGCGCAGCTCATCAGACATCCCTGCACGCCGTCGTGCGGAACGCTGCAGGTCGCGACTCCGATGCTCAGCGATCGCGACGATCCACGAACGAAGACGTCCGCGTTTCGGATCGTACTTTCCATCGCGCAGGTCACGTACCACTTCGAACAGCGTCTGCTGCGCGACATCCGCCGCGTCGTCTTCATTGAGTCCAATGCGCCGCGCGACCGCGTGCAGAATCGGCGAGTAGCGCATCGAGAACGCGTTCCACGTCGCTGCATCTCGACTGCTGCGCATCGCATGCAGCAGCGCGGTGGTCGTCGTCACATTGTGCGCCCGAACGCTCCCGGGTCCCCCGCTGTCCGCATGCATGTCGCGATTCCCTCTCGGATCCGGATCGTCCATCGGTCCAACGACGCACCCGCCCGCGCAAGATGATCGTCGCCACAGCGGGGTTGCGGCGCTCGAAGTGTCAGATTCTCCGGGAACCGTCAGAATTCCGATCGACCGGAGCGCGTGTCCGTTCGCGATGATTTCCCTTGTGGCGGACAAACTCAATCTGCGGGTTGCATTGCGCAATCGGCGCGGGCACGATACAGCAGCGGCAGCGGAAGGACCATTGGAATCGGAGGCGACGGATGACCGACGTCAGCGCAGCAATCACCGCCATTACTCTCGCGTGCACCGCGCTGTCGAGGTCGGCGCACGGAGATGCCACTGTCCGGGGCCTCATACATCACTGGCCCGCCGACGGCGACGCCGCTGACGCCGTCGGCTCAGCTGACGGAACGATCAACGGCGCGGTCTCGTACGGCGATGGTCGATTCGGAGCGAGCTTCCACATCGCGTCCGGTGCGTCGATCACGTTCCCGCCGCCGGCCGGCGAATTTGGTCGCTCCGACTTCACGGTCAGCTTCTGGTGCCGCATGGATCGTGCGATGCGCGCGCCGATGATTGCCAAACGTGGCACGTGCGACCGCGCTGACTTCTACGAGATCGACATCCGACTCGACGGTGACGTGCTTGTCGAGATCGCCGATGGCGAATCCGGGGTGACGTCGCTCCTGACACGCTCGGCGGACGTTCACGATGGCCAGTGGCACCACGTCGCCTGGCGCCGGGCATCGACTATGCAGACGGTATTCGTCGACGGATGCGCGCTCGTGACTCCGGTTGCCACCACGGTCGCAGACGTGAACATCGACGCGCTGCTCACGCTCGGCATGAGCCCGTGCGTCGGCGGTGCTGCGAACACTGTGCCGTTCGAAGGCGCGATCGATGAAGTACAGCTGTACGCGCGAGCGCTGGAAGACGGCGAGATCCGTCTGCTTGCCCACGCGGAAATGGCGAGTGATCTGAGTAGCGACGGCAAGGTCGGCGCGGCGGATCTCGCGCTGATGCTTGCTGCGTGGGGGCAGTGCACTGCATGCTGCGCAGCCGATCTCAACGGCGACAATGTGGTCGATGCGGCGGATCTGGGCGCGATGCTCGGCGCCTGGTCGAGTTGACGGAGACATGCGTTTCCCACGCTGGAGTTGCGAATGAGCTGGACATGGTTCCTCGATGCCCTGGTGATCGCCCGCGACGCCGCGATCGTCGTCGGTGTCCTCCTGATCGTGCTCGGACTGCTCGGTCGCGTCGACCTCTCACATCCGCGCTGCAGGTGCTGCAAAGCCGACCTGCGGCTGCTGAGCTGGGAACTGGCGAGTGGGGCGGCGCACGATGACCGACGACCAGTCGCGTGCCTGGGCTGCGGCCGGCTGCTCACGGGACGCGCGGTGCGATGGCGCCCGTTCCCGATCGCGTGGCGCGCGGTCGCCGCCGGCGCACTGCTCGTGGCAGTGGCGATCGGCAGCTATGCGTGGACCATGGCGCGAGCCCGCAACGGACTGAGCTGGCGCGATGCTCTCCCCGTGGTATGGGACCTGCGGTCAGCAGAGCGGACCGGCTATCCCGGTTCCACGGGGCCACTCACGCCCGCCAACCGCGGCTTTGCCACCTGGGCTGCCGGGCCATGGCAGTCGCTCAACCGGCGCGCTGCGGCGGGGCTGCTTTCCGTCGAGCAGCTGACCGCTGCTGCGCGCACGATCGAGCGCAGTGTGGCGGGTGTCGACGCGGCGACCATCGGCGGGCCGCAGCCCTTCGTACGGGCGGCGAACTGGCCGGCGCCGCACGCCGACCTGCTCATCGAGATTCTCCGCAGCGACATCGATCCGGCGCTGCGCAGCGCTGCCGCGTCACTTATCGACTCGCCGCTGATACTCGCTGTGTCAAGTGCGACCGGCGCCGGCAACCCGGACGGTAGTGTGCGTTCCGGCGATCGTCTTTTGCTTCGACTGCAGTCAGGGGGCAAGGCAGAGCTTCGGGGCGAACACAGCTGGTTCGAGATGCTGTATGAGCGGAGCACCACGCTGGCGCGAGAACACAGTCTGGACGCGCTCTTCCATGTGCACGAAGTGCGTCTCAATGACCAGGTCATCCCGTTCTCATCCGAACGTCCGATGCATCGATCGGGCTCAGTGATCGAGCATGGGCACCCTAACCGGTCCGATGACCCGGACTGGATGCCGGTTGTCTCCTGCGTCATCGAGGCACCGGCCGGAGTCCATGAACTCACAATGGTGGTCGACACGGCGCTGGTCGATGTCTCACTCGCGCGCGCGCGCTCCTCGCGGAGAACGGCGAGCCCGGACCGCCGCAGCGGTGGGGCGCGCGCACGATCGTGCAGCGCGAGATCGTGCGATACACGCTGATCGTCGCCGGCGCGGGAGCCGGCGCCGACACGGGAGCCGAGCGATGACCTCGTCCGCGACAGGCACCGCGCGCTTCGCCGAAGGAGTCATCAACTGGCTCTGGCAGTGAAGCCCCCCTTTCATTCTGACCACGGTGTTTGTCACAGTGCTCGTCGCGCTCGCGATCCACATGATCGCGGTGGCGATCCGCGGCGTGCCGGTGCTGGGTGCGCCGCGCTGCGGTTCCTGCGGTCAGGTGACGGGAATGCGCGACGGCCTGCGCTGCGCGGAGTGCGGCGCACTCCGGGACGGCGCTGGCGCCGCGGTCGCGCTCGCATATGGCTGGCGCTGTCGATCATGGCCGCGCGCCGCGCTCGCTGCGGCGCTGCTCGCGGTCGGCGCGGTCTTCGGCGTCGTCTGTCCCGGTGCGCCGGAATTGGCAGCGCATCGCATCATTCTGGGCACGGCGTTCGCGGCCGGGCTGCGAAGTCCGATCGTGCTGGATCGCGCGGCAGGCGCGATGACCGCAGAGCTCGCTGCAGGCGCCGACGCGGGAGCAGTCACTGATGCCCTGCTTGCTGCCCTTGGCCCGACACCGGGCGAACGGCTGCAATACGCCTACCGCACCCAGAACTTGCTCGCCGACGTCGGCGGTCTCGCGATAACGCGCGGAGATCGCGTTCGAATCGACGCACTGGCCGAAGCCGTCCATCCTCTGCCCCGGTTCGATTGCCGTCGACGGCATCGCCCGGGCGCCGACGTGTGCATTGATCCGACGATCGCAATGTCGCTCGACGGTCCTGGATTTTTCGCCATGATCGTTCCGATCGCGGCGAACGTCGGCGGCGAATTGCAGACTCCCAGGGTCATCCATTCGTCATCGTCATCGTGGAGCGATGCGCGGTGGTTGATCCGTGCGCCCGCCGCGGCGGGATCACACGAGGTGGAGATCCGCTGGCAGCAGGTCATTCTGCCCGTGCTCGTGTTTCGACCGGACGGCGGCGCTGACACCAGCAATGCCGTCTGGACACGGACGGGCTCATTCGAGATCACGATTGAAGTCGTCGCTGACAGCGCACCGATTCTTGAAGCCGTCGATGATCCGGCGCTGTCTCCATGGCGCGACGGGCGTGAGGCGCTGAAGCGCTTCGAGTTGCGCGATGTCGACGACCGCATGCTCGTCAGCATGGACATCGGCGGAACGCTGCATCCGGGCATCGCATTCGCCGGACGCTGGTTCGCGATCCAGGACGGCATCGAACGCCCGCTGCACGCGCAAGCGCTGACGTACCGGCCGTCGTCGTCGTACTTCGAGTACGGCTGGCGGTACGGCGATCTGGGCCACTCGCTGATCTCGCCGCGCCTCGATCCGGGGCGGCCCATCCGCGTGGTGTTCCGGCCGAACCTCACTGCGGCGGAGAAGATCACCTCGTACGAGCGCTGCTGGTCCGGTGTGACAGAGTTCACGATCATGCCGGAGTCGCTGCAGCGTGATCCGATCGCTGCTGACCCGACGTGGTCCTGGGCACCGTGAGCGAAGAGCTCGCTGCGCGCCGGTGCAAGGACACTCGCGAGACTTCGCTCGAACCGCATCAACGGCGAAAGCGCCCCACGCGCGGCTCTCGCTTCACGCGACGAGCGCGCCCGCAAGCGCAGTTCGAGCGCCGCGCCTCCGAACAAATACATGCGAATCGATAACTCATTGGAGAAAATGTTTTCGACAGAAGCGCGTACTTGATCGCGAGAGTCTCGTTCGCGTCTCGCACTGAAGGCAGAAGGCTGCGAGAAGACGACGCAACCACGCGACGGCGCGCAGCCGACATCACAATCCGATCTGAGAGGACCAGTCATGTATCACCTCGAGTATTCATCTTTGATGTTGGCACGGCGCTCGCTGTCGCGGAAGCGGAACCTTGAACGCCCGGCCACATGGGTGACAGTCTGCGGTGACAGTCTGCACCGGGCACATGGGTGACACTTTCGCCCGGCACAAGCGCCCGAAATAGTAACGC
>JAWXBD010000194.1:0-19431 GCA_034439815.1 Phycisphaerae bacterium | reverse complement strand
CTTCCGTGGGCGACGAGTTGGCGGCCGTCGCTTTTGCCAGTTCGCCCTTGATGGCGCGCGAGGCCTTGACCAGTGACAGCAGCGCGATAGTGACGCCGATGAATCCGAAGAAGAGTACCGATCCTTCGATCTTTCCCGCGATCGCTGCGGCGCCGCCCTGGTAGCGCAGCAGGGCCAGCCCTGCGGTAATACCAAGGACCCAGTAGATCCAGTTCGGCGCGCGGCCCGCTTTCGTCGCATCGGCCGGAACACCCGACTCCGCGCGCGTGAGCAGATCCCGCACGAAGTCGCCGAGTCCCCGCACGACGTACAGCCCGATGACCAGCGCGGCGACGCTGGTGACAGCCGCGGAGATTGGTTCGAGCAGGTGCGCGAGGCCGGCGCGCAGCGCGATGAGAACCACTGTCGTGGCGATCAGGATGCGATAGATGAGCCGGCGCGATTCCTTGCTCTCGTTGCCGGCGAGGTTCGGATCAGGAGCGGCCATCATCCACGCACCGAGTGCGGCGGTGATGCAGAAGCCGAGGACAATGAGCTGCTTCAGCACCCGCGAGCTGCCCGGCAGCGGAATGCCCATCGACTGCACCGCGGCCAGCAGATACCTGCCGCCGAACCACATTGCCAACGCGCCGATTGCGCCAACGTGCACCAGCGTCGTGCCGGTCACGATCATGCGGAGCCAGCCGCGATCAGCCCAGCGCAGGTACGGCGTCTTTGCGAGATCAAAGCCGCATTCCGGGCACGTCATGGTCGGCAGTCCCTGCGTGCGATAGCCGCAGCGCCCGCAGGCGAGCGGAGCGACGGCAGGATCAGAATGGGGAGGATCGGCGTCGGTCATGTGGCGTGCGATGAACCTCTCTGCGAAGTGTGCAGCAAGTATGCGGCATAGGGGCGAGCTCGGGAGTTGTTCGTGGCGGAGTTCGAAGAATTTTTCGAGGGGAGCAGTTGCTCGCGCGGGCCTTGTGGTGCCGACGGAAGACTTCGGTCTCGAGCCACGAAAGACCAGGCGGTCAGCGAGCGAAGAGCCGTACATGGATTGTGAAAGGCCACACCGCAAGTCGTTCCGCGACAAGTGAGGCGCGAGCGATCCGGTGTGCGATCGATGACGGCTTCGGCGACTCAGGCCAGTTTCGGTTTCGCTTCACTGAGCGGCTCCGGCATCCGAGTGGGAGTCGTCGAGATGCTTGCGAAGCATGGGTCTGATGCGGAGGCGCCAAGCCGCTCATCGGACGGACGTCTCGGAGACACGAAGAACCGCTTGAATCCGAGAATCGGCCGCTCAAGCAGATACCACGACGCGAGCGCCGCGAGCACGCGGTCACTGGAAAGACCGCGCGACCCCATCCCGTTCCGGCGATGTCAAGACCAGGGATCATCCACGCGAGCGCCTGCGCGGGCCGTTGCAGGAGATAGATCAGTTTTCAATGACTGCGCTTTCGTCGACAACGTTGCGGGCACGATCTCGGGCGGCGCGCGCGGCGGCGCGGTGCTGATTGAAGGCGGCGCGCCGAAGTTCACGAACTGTTCCTTCACGCACAACGAGACACCGTATCGTGGTGGCGCGGTCGCAATCGTGGACGACGCCACGCCCGTGTTCGACGGCTGCGATTTTTCGGAGAACCGGACAAGCGCCTTCGCCTGGGAATCGGATGGCGGCGCTGTGCACGTCGATCACGGCGAGGCGCAGTTCACGGACTGCGTCTTTGATGACAACCTTGCGATGGGCGAAGGGGGCGCGGTGGGCGTACTGCACGGCGCGGCGACGCTTACCGCGTGTGACTTCATTGCGAACGAGGCGGTCATCGGAAGCGGTGGAGCGTTACGCGGGCTTGAGGCGACGTTCGATGTGCTCGGCTGTTCGTTCGAAGCCAATCGCTCGGCGTTCTACGGCGGCGCGATCACCGTGGTATGGAGCGATCTCTCCGTTGCGCTCTCCGGCTTCTTGGACAGCGGCGCGCTGGGCGTCGATGGCACTGAGCGCGACGGTGCGGCATGGGCGAGCTATAGCCAGACCGCGTTCAATGCCTGCACGTTCGTCGACAATCACGCGACTGACGACGGCGGCGCGGTCGTGATCGCCGGGTACTCCGCGGCCTTCGTGAGCGTGTTCGACGGATGCACGTTCACATCAAACAGCGCGGCGACAAAGGGCGGCGCGCTGTCGCTCGGCAGCGGCGCGGCGACGATCGAGTCCTGCATGTTCTCCGGCAATGACGCACCCCAGGGCGGTGGAATCAATGTCGAAACATGGGACATGGATCCGAACGCCGCGAGCGCGGTGACGAGCATCCATGATTGCACGTTTGATGGATGCACGGCATTCAACGGCGCCGGCCTGCGCTCGAGCGGTCGCGTTGAGGTGAGCGCCTCGATCTTCACGAACAACATCGCGGAGAACGTCGGCGGCGGGATCGACCTTGAACAAGGTGGCGCGAGCGTGGTGCGCGACACGATGTTCGCTGACAACACGGCGTTCAGCGGTGCGGGAGTGGTCGCAAACTCTCCCGTGTGCGACGTGATCAACTGCGCCTTCACGGGCAACAACGGCGAGATCGGCGCGGGTCTAATCTGCACGTTGGCAAGCGCATCGCCCCGCGTCATCAACTGCACGTTCAGCGGCAACGATGCGCCGCTCGGAGCGGCGGCGGTGGGGATCGGATCAGGCGGTCACGCCACGCTCATCAACTGTGTCATGGGCTGGAACTCGTCGGGCGTCAACACCGGCGCCGTCGTTGTGTACTCGGGGTCGATCGACATCGCGAACTCCGTGATCGCGCACAACGCGGGCGGGGGGCTGCTCCTCGGTGACTTCGCGACATCGTCGATGCTCTCGAACTCGATCGTCTGGGCGAACACGAACGGTGCAGAGCTCGCCGGGAGTCCGCTGACGGTGCGCTACACCAACGTGCAGGGTGGTGCGCCGGGCATCGGCACGATGAACGCCAACCCGCAGTTCATCGCGCCGCTCGCGGGCAACTTCCGGCTCGCACCGACATCGCCGTGCATCGATGCAGGCATGAACTGGGCGGTACCCACGGACAGCGCGGATCTCGACGCGGACGGCATCACGGTCGAATTGACGCCGATCGATTTCGATGGCAACCCGCGCATTGCCGACAGGGGCGCGGCGCGCGACACGGGCTGCGGCCTCGCAGGGATTCATCTTCGCCGACCTCAACGGTGACGGAACAGTCGACGCAACAGATATGGCGATCCTTCTCGGAGCATGGGGCAACGAGGGAGCGTGCGTGCAGGGCGACGCGACGGGCGATGGCGTGGTGGACGGTGCGGACCTGGCGGTGCTGCTCGGGGCATGGGGAGCAGCGGGGGTGACGTGATCTGACTCGTCTGATCGTCGGTCCGTGAGAACGGGGGGGGGCGAGCCAGATGATGGGCACGCTCCCCCGTCGACATGAACGTTGATCGGATTCTCGAGCGCGGTGGTCGGTGTCGCGACGACGTCAAACGTGACGCCGCCGTCGGTCGAGCGCAGCATCGCGTCACCGAACGTCGCGATCAAGTGTCGTGGTGTTGGTCGAAGTCAGGAGTCCGATGTAGTCTGCACAACGTGAGCGCGAAGAAAGACCCCAACAACCCCAAGCAACGCAAGCCCGCGCCTCCCGGCACTGGGCGACTCGCCGCACCGCGAACGAAGCGACCGACGCGGGCATCTTCACGAGAGGCGCACGCGCAAGCGAACGAGCCACGCCATCCCTATGGCGGCTTGTCGATCGATGACGATCCGTTCGATCGATGGGACCTGTGGTGCGGCTTCGCGCCGCTCTGGGTCGGACCGCCTTCGTCGGAATCAGATCCACCCGATGCGCCGCTCCTCGTTGCGCGGCCGCCGATGCTCCTCGGTCTGCACGCGACGACCGCGGTCGTGGTCATCACAGAAATGCTTGAGAGCGATCGAGACCTGGTCGATCGCGCCCTCACAGCGATTGACAACGCGGCGCGCGGCGTGGCAACGGCGTGCGGACTGGAAGTCCGCGCCGCACCGCGAGCGCCAGCGCATCTGCCGCGCAGCATTGGACTGTCGGGTTTCATGCCCGATGACGCCGCTGCACTCATCGAGCGACTCGCGCTGCGCGGCGTGCGCGCGGAGATCGTCGATCGCCCAGTGCAGGTGCATCGTTGCCTCGTCGGCATGGCGCGGTTTGCGGGATCGAGTCCGCCGATCGATTCGATCCTGGCAGGCGAAGGCGTGACGCTCGATCGCGTGCGGTCGTTTGCCGAAGCCGCGCGGCTCTTCTGGGAAGCGAAGCCGTGGACGCTCTGGCCTGGCGACGTCGCCGAGACGCACGCTGCGAGCGAGGCAATGGAGACATCACTGCGCGCCGTCGTCGCCGCGGCGGGTAAGCATCTGACGGATGAGGGCTGGCGCGGCGTGGTGCAGTCGGCGGGAGGAACGCGCGAGGCGGCGGTGCGGCGGGGGAAGAAGTGATGTCGAAACCTCAACTGGTCAGCAGCCTGCTGACCAATGAGGCAGATGTCCCTGCGCCTTGATGCTGGCCACGTTTGGTTTCGCGGTCAGGTGGTATGCGAACGGCCGGGTTACAAAATGGTCCATTTGGACTGAAGTCCCACGAACTTGACGAACGCCTCACCGCCCGCCACGCTGCAGGCACTCCATGCTGCTCAGCGTCGCAACGTTCTGCTCCCGTGTCCGATCTGGTCTTGATGGCCTAGTCGACGAGTTGCGGGAAGAGACATGCCGTTGGGGTGATGAAGAAGCTGTGATGCCTGGCGGAACTCGCTGCCGGAAGTGGCGAAGGTGCTGGATCGCGCTCCGCTGCGGGGCATGCACATGCATCTCGATCACCCTGCGTCGATGAGCGTTGAGTACCGACTACCTGCGGCGAACTCCTGGTGTGATGTCGTGCTGCTGGGCCGTAATGCGGCACAGCGTCCGTCGGCGGTGATGATGGAACTGAAGCATTGGGACACAGCCGGGGATCGCGCAGGACCGCGAGCCGGAGTGGTCACGCGATCAAGTGGCGAAACGCTGCATCCTTCGGAACAGGTCAAAGGCTACGTCGAATATTGCCAGCGGTTTCATAGCGCGGTGCAGGATCACACCGCGACAGTAGCCGGATGTTCGTTCATGACTCGCAAAGGGCGCGCGGGGCCGTACAGCGAAGTTCCGCACGACTCGCTTGTTCGTGACTATCCGCTGTTCACCGTCGCAGCGGACGATCTGCAACGCCGACTGCCCGACTTCTTGACCGAGCACCTGACGACCCCGGATCCCACTTGGGCGGAAGCGTTCGAGAACGGTGGATATCGTCAGGACCGCGTCTTTGTTCGGGCGATCGCCGACGCATGGCTTGATCCGCGGAACAAGGAGATGGTGCTGCTTGATGCACAGCGGCTTGGCTTTGAACGTTGCCTCGCAGCGATCGACCGTGCGCTCGCGTCAGATGCACTGCGCGCCGTCATCATCGTCAAAGGCCCGCCTGGATCGGGGAAGTCAGTACTCGCCGCGCACCTGTGGGCCGAGCTTGCACGCTCGGAATCGTTCATCGGCAACATCCTGTTCGTGACGACGTCGGTCGCGTCGCTCACCCAGTGGGCGAAGGAGCACGGCGCGGATGACGTCGTACGCATCAGTCTCGCGGAGAGCCAGTTCCGCTGTGCGGGTTCGAAAGAGTACGTTGATTGGGTCATCCCCGACAAGGGAACGGACTACGCGACGTTCGTGCAGGCTCCACAGGGGAGTCGCATTCACGCCGATCCGCTCTGCGAAGTCGGATGTCCATACGTCGTGCGCGGATTCGATTTCGACTACCTCGGCGTCATCTGGCTGCCCGATCTCGTGTGGCGCGCCGATCGCTGGATTCCGCAGATCGAGCACATTCATGAGTCGGCGCGGAAGAAGACGCTGGGTGCCGCGAAGAAAGAGGCGAAGCGATCAAGCGGGGGACCAGCGCACGAACACTTGCGCCAGCGGCTGGTGCGCGGGTACCGCATCCTGCTGACGCGCGCCGTGCGTGGGGCCTATGTGTGGCGTGAGGATGCTGAGACGCGCGAGCATTGGCGCTCGGTACTGGGTGAGCCAATCCAATCAGGACGGCGTTGAGCGGCCCGTCGCGCTCGTGAGTGCTCGGCACGGAGAGGCGCAACTTGGATCAGCGCAGCTGTCTCGGCACCTATCTCATAGCCCGCCGCGGCGTTCAGCCGCGGGATCCGACCCGGTTTGAGACCCGGCGCTCCAAGCCATCGCGGAACCTGGCGCGCGCGAACAGGCAAAGGCCGCTCCGGGACAAACGGAGGACATCATCCAAATAGCAATCGAAATGGCAATCGAAACGCACAGGCGCATGCTCCACCGATCGCATCGTCGCGCGCCTCTGACCGCGAGCCGGTCGGCATCGGCACAGAGACGAGAAAGGCCCGGGACGATCGCGAAGGATCGTCCCGGGCCAGAAGAGATCTGCATTCCGTCCGTGCGGCGATTACTTGCCGAAGAGGATGCCGAGATCCATCATGCGGGTCTCGCCGCTCGTGCTGCCGACGCCGTCGTTGTCGGTGATGACGAGCGTGCGTCCGCTCGGGAGCACCACGAGACCCTCGATCTTCTCGAGAATCACGCCGGGGTCGAAGTCGCCCGACGCGATGAGATCGCGTCGGAGCGTCTTGCGCACGACCGGCAGATCGCCCGTCCCGAAGGCG
Organism: Phycisphaerae bacterium; assembly: GCA_034439815.1. GTDB lineage: Bacteria > Planctomycetota > Phycisphaerae > Phycisphaerales > SM1A02 > JAEUIT01. Next base: position 12,756 of record JAWXBD010000194.1, on the reverse strand, counting down.
ATGAAATCGACGCCGTCGATCGAGTACTCGTAGACGGTCTTGACCCGCGCGTCACCAAGCGCCTGATCGTCGCGCTCTATCGTCGCGAAGCGTCCCGCGCTGATCGCGGTCACTTCCGAAACGCCAACCCAGCCGCCGTTGGGCGACGTGGCCGCGTCGAGCGGGTAGTGCGCGAACGTCCACGCGCCGGTCGCGGTGTCGTAGCGACCGATGCGGGCGAGGTCCGCGGGATCGCCTGCGGCCTGCCACGCCCGCTGGAACGCGACATAGAGGATCTCGACGCCGTTCTCCAGAACTGCTGCGACGCCCTCGAAGCCGAAGCGGAGCTGGTTGCGGGTCAGCTCGATTGGAAGGGACGCTGCATGGAGGATCGTGCCGTCGAGACCGACCTTCACGAGGAGGTTCGGACTCGCGAAGGGCTGATTCGCCGGATTGCTCACGCCGTCGACGAGGTTGCCCGCGCCTTCACTCGCCATCCAGAAGCCACCGCCGGACGCGAGCGCGAGGCCCTCGCCGTCGATGTTGACCGTGCCGTCCGCGTTCACGAAGTTGGCGGGATTGAAGTTGGGCGTACCGGGGAGTTCCGCCTTGAGCGCCTCGAGCGCCGCCAGGAGCACGCCGTTGGTGTCGTTCAGCGGCAGCTCCTCGGCGATCGTGGCGGGCGTCGTCGCGAGCTCGATCGAGTAGATGCGCGTCTTGCGGTACGCACTGTCATGCACGCCCCACATGCGGTTCTCGTCGGTCGGATCCGCGATGAACCCGGAGAGCGCGCCCCACGGTATCGGCGTGCCGTCCGCTCGATCCGCCGAGATGAACGAGGGATAGGTCGACTCTGATCCGCGTTCGTAGATCGTGATGGTCGAGCGAACCTTGCCGGCGCGATTGTCGAGTTCGCTCGCCGCCACGAAGAGACCCCGCTCGGGAATCGCAAGGAGACCTTCGGGCCGGGCGCCCGCCGGCAGGACCTGGACGAGTTCAGGCGTGACATCGCACGCACCCCACCCACCGATCAGGATCGCGAGATCGGCGGCGTCCACGCTTCCGCTGCCGTCGAGATCGCCGAGGCCCAGCTTCGCAGGTCCCCATGCTCCCAAAAGGAGCCCCAGATCGACGGCGTCGACGGCGCCGTCGCCGCTGAGATCACCCGTGCACTCGGCAGAGATGCGGTAGACGCCGATGAAGCTGCCGCGCTCGGATGCGACGAAGAGCAGCCGATCGGTACCGTCGGTGGTCTCGAACTCCGAGTACGTGATGCCTTCGGGTTCGGTGCCCTTGCTGCCGGAACGCGTCTCCGGATAGTGGGCCACGCGCACCGCCGCCCACTCGTACGTGTTGCCCGCGTCGAAGAGAACCGATCCGTCATCGGAAAAGATGCTGAAGCCGCGGCTGCCGCCGAAGAGATCGCCCTCGTTCGCGGTGGCGAAGGCGTTGTCGGAGATCCACACCACTGCATCGGGCTCGCGGGCCACGCTCGCGCTCGCGCCGGTCAGTTCGATGAGGCCGTTGTTCTGGACGTCGATCTGCGTGAGATCGACGGTTCCGGCCGGGAAGCTGCCAAGTACGTTGCCGGTCTCGAGATCGACCAGGGCGAAGTGGTTGTTCTCTTGGAGCGTCACGACCGCGATGTTGTTGCCGTTGATGGCGACGAACTCGGGCTCGGGGTCCTCGGGGAAGAGAGTCGGGAAGCCCGTCAGGTCGACCTGCCGCGTGGTCCACTCCTGCGGCTCGCCGACGAGATCGACGATCACGAGATAGCCGGGCGGCAACTGCGGCGGCTCACCGCTTCCAAGATCCTCGTCGCGCTCGTTCTCGATGGCGATGGCCGCGAAGCGCCCGTCATCGGAGATCGTGATGGCGTCGGGTTGACCGCCGAGGGAGATCTCGTGCACCACGAGCTGCGTGTCGACGTCGATCACGAGCAGTTGCCCGGAGACGTTCACGAAGTCCTTGCTCGTGTTGACCGCAGCGAGGGCGTAGCCGCCGAGTACCGCGACGGAGGTCGGATCTCCACCCACGACGATGGCACCCTTGGCGATGGGCGCGGCCGGATCAGTGATGTCCACGAAGCCGATGCGCGAGGAGAGCGCGTCGGTGTAGACGAGGAGCGTGCCGTTGTTCGCCGCCGCCACGATCTCCGCCGCGGTCGTCGTCTCGGGGGTCGAGTTGTCCGACACCTGGAATGCGGACACGCGTCGGAAGAACTGCTCGCTCTCACCGGCGACGGCGACGCCGGTCGTCGTCGAGAGCATCACCCCGACAGCCATGTATCCTGCCGCTCCGCCGACCCGAGCGAGTCCTGTGGACGCTCGGCCACCATCTGATCGATTCGACATTCGTATTTCTCCTTCGCCCCGTTTGACGCGAACGTTGCGTCGTTGGAACGGAGATCGGAGGGTACGGAAAGGGCGGCGTGGTTGATGAAGAACCTGTTGCCTCTGAGCAAAGGTCGCGCTTTTCCCGATGGCGTTGCGATGCGATGCAGCGGGAGTTCAAGCGGCAGTTTCCGAGCGGCCGCCGGCTCGATCGAGGCTCGATCGACCGCGGCGAGGCCATGCGTTCGGAGTCTCGAATCGACGCGACGCACTCCCTGACCCTCCACGCAGCTGGGCCGACGCGCCGCACCCGACTCCCCTCAAAACCTATAGCTCAAGAAACACCCGACAAACGGTGACGGATCCATCTCCACCGTCGCCAGTTCTCTGCCTGCGCGGTCACTCAGCTCCAGTTCTTCGCCGACCATCATTCCGACAAGAAGGTCAATGCTCAGATCGCGCGTCGGGCGAAATCCGGCGCGGAGCCAGAGGCCGACGCCTTGGTCTTCGCCGATGCCTTCCGGTGCTGGGCCGCTGTCATCGAGTCGGAACCGGCGCGACTCCCATCGCCCGCCCACGCCGAACTCCCATTGATCGAGTCCGCTCCACACCAGCTCGATTCCTGCGCCGGTGGGATACGCCTCGGGTCCGGCGACGTTTGAAAGTCGCAGGCTTTCGGTGATCTTCCAATCGATCAGGAGCAGCGGGATGACCAGCGTGTCGTCCTCGAGCCTGCTCGATGCGAGCACGCCGCCGCCGATCGTAAATGACTCACTCGCTCGCCATCCGAACCCGACGCTCCCGCCGAAGGTGAGCGCATCGCCGGCGTCGGCTTCGCTCTCGCCCGCGAGACCGCCGAAGATGTTTGTCGACAGTGACCACGCGTCGTCGATCTTCCATCCAACGCGGCCGCCGACCTGTAGGCCTTGCACTGCATGCCACGGTCGAGCGCCCGTGCCGAGCGAGAGCGCACTGCTCCGATCGAAGCTGTACCAACCGCCTTCCCACGCGATGCGAACTCCGATGTTGACGTTCGGGCTCACTCGGTAGCTCGAACCGACCACGCCGTATCCACGATCGATCGAAACGTCGCCGATGCTGTTGTCGAAGTCGGTTGTGAACTGGTGGAGATAGCCACCCGCGACGGTGAACTTCACCGCGTCGGTCGCGCTCGGATCGGCATCGGCGGGAGCGGCAACCTCAGGAGTGGCAGGAGTCGCTGGACCGGGAGGAACAGTCGCGGACTCCTGGGCCGCGGCTGACGCGACAACAACAGTGAGAGACGCGGCGAGGAGAGCGGCAGCGTGTGCGTGTGGCATGTGGTGTTGGTTGGCAGCGTAACGTGGCAGCCAACCATCCCGCGCGAAAAACTTCGCAACCTTTCTTTGGGGGCGCGCGCAGGAAATGCCTCCGTTGACGGTTATGGTGTGACGTCGGCTCCACACCGGAGCGTCTCCGGTTCGGTTCCGTTTCCAAAATACACGCTTGTGTTCGCACTGCGGGCACCGTTTCTGTGGGGCAGCATTCTTCGTTCATGGAGAGTTTTTGTCATGGTCACTTCGATCTGGACTTGGCCGCGCGCCGCTGCGACAACGCTCGTTGGCATCTCACTTGCACTTCTTGCCGCGGCGTCCCCCGCGCCGAAACCCTCCGGCGCATCTGCGATGACGCCCGGACAGGCCGCGGATCCCGCCACTGACAGCGAGTGGTCTTACTACAACGGCGCCGACTTCTATGAAGTCGAACCCGAGACGACGCGTCTCTCCGTGCGTTTCGCGCCTGGCTTTACGCCCGCGCTGATCGCGAACACACTCGCCGCGCATCCGGATGCGGACGCGGGCGCGGCGGATCTCACGCGCATGACCGAACTCGGCTGGATCGAAGTGCCGCTTCGCGCCGGCATGAACAAAGACGAAGTGCTTGCGGCGCGGCTTGCTCTCGAGAACGACGCTCGCGTGCTCTACGCGCAGCCGGTCGTCTGGCGCACGGGCGAGAAGCTGGGCCTGACGAATCGCCTTGTCGTCTCGTTTGCGAAAGGCACGACGATCGCTCAGCTCAATGCGCTCGCCCAGCGCAATGGCATGCAGATCATCGAGCGACTTGGCTACGTCGAAGAGGGCTACGTGCTCGAACTCGCGCGCGGAACTGAGCGCACGGCGCTCGGCGTTTCCACCGAACTGATGGAAACGGGCCTTTTCGAGTGGAGCCTTCCCGAATTCGTCGTCGATCGCGTCGAGCGCTACACGCCGGCCGATCCGAACTACCCGAGCCAATGGCATCTGCACTCGACGGGGCAGGGTGGCGCGAAAGTCGACGCCGATGTCGACGCCCCCGAGGCGTGGAACACGCAGAAGGGTTCCGCCTCGATCATCGTCGCGATCATCGACGGCGGCATTGAATACACACACGAGGATCTCACCGCGAACGCCGTCGCCGGTTGGGACTTCCTCGGCAACGACGCGACGCCGCTTCCGAGCGGCGCTGGTGACAATCACGGGACCGCATGCGCCGGTGTCGCTGTCGCGAAGCAGGACAACGCGAAGGGCGTGAGCGGCATCGCTCCGAATTGCAAGCTCATGCCGATCCGCCTCGTCGGTTCCGGCATGACGACGACGATGGAAGCGAACTCGATCTCCTTCGCGAAGAACAACGGCGCGGCGATCATGAGCAACTCGTGGGGTCCGCCGGACGGCACGGGTGGAAACTTTCCGCTGCCTGCGAACGTGAAAGCGGCAATCGACGACGCGCGGAACAACGGACGCGGCGGCAAGGGCTGCCTCATCTTCTGGGCGTCCGGCAACGGCAACGAGTCTGTCGAACTCGACGGCTACGCGAAGTACGTGAACGTCATCGCGGTCGGCGCATCAACCGACCAAGATGTCCGCTCGTGGTACTCCGACTACGGCCCGTCGCTCGACATCTGCGCGCCGTCCAACGGCGGCGTCACCACCGGCATCTGGACGACGGATCGCACGGGATCGGCCGGATATTCGTCGACGAACTACGCGAACAACTTCGGCGGAACAAGCTCGGCGTGTCCGCTCGCTGCCGGCGTCGCCGCGCTCGTTCTCTCGCAGAATCCGGCCCTCACGTGGACGCAGGCGTACGGCGTGCTGACCTCGACCGCTGACAAGATCGACCCCGCCGGCGGCGCGTACAGCGGCGGCTTCTCGAACTTCTACGGCTACGGCAAAGTGAACGCGAACGCGGCCGTCGCCGCCGCCGGCGGAACAACGCAGCCGCCGGGCTCGACGACGATCAACGCGACCGACGTGCCGAAATCGATCCCGGACAACAACGCGACCGGCGTCACGTCATTCCTGCCCGTCGCCTGGCTCACGAACACGCTGACCGAAGTCGACATCAGCGTCAACGTCACGCATACCTACAAGGGCGATCTGCGCATCACGCTCATCCACCCGGACGGCACGCAGGTCATTTTGCATAACCAAACCGGCGGCGCCACGGACAACGTGATCACGACGTTTGACACGCTGACAATCCCTGCGCAGTCACTCACAGCGTTCGTCGGTAAGGCGCCAAACGGCACATGGCAGTTGAAGCTGCAGGATCTTGCGGCGCAGGATGTGGGGACGCTCCACGCGTGGTCGCTGATCGTGAAGACGGGAACGACGGCCCCGCCTCCGACGACGACGAACAGGACCGCGACCGATGTGCCGAAGGCGATCCCGGATAACAACAGCACCGGCGTGCAGTCCACGCTGCCGGTCTCCGGGCTCAGCGGCACACTGCAGGATGTGAACATCACGGTTGCCATCACGCATCCGTACAAGGGCGATCTCCGCGTGACGCTGATTCATCCGGACGGGACGCAGGTGATCCTGCACAACCAGACGGGCGGCAGCGCCGACAACATCAATACGACGTACGACACGCTCACCGCGCCCGCACAGGCTCTCTCCGCGTTCAACGGCAAATCGCCGAACGGATCGTGGAAGCTGAAGTGCCAAGATCTCGCGGCGCAGGATGTCGGCACGTTGACAGCATGGACGCTGCAGCTCGTTCATTAGTTCTAGCGCACTCGTTTTAGCGCTCCGTAGCGCCCTGCGGGCGCACACTCGCTCTTGCGCTGCGGGCGCGGCGGAGTGAATCCGCCGCTGCGGGTTGGGCTTGGGCCCGCATGGCGACGGTGCTGTGGGTCAGGTGAAGTACGACTGCCCGGTGGCCTGATCGGCCCGCCGGGCAGTCGTCGTTTTGGGGCTTTCGCGGAGACGAGAGTCGCTCAGAATCTCGCAAACGAATCGGAGGGACTCGGCGTGGACCGCGCCTTTGCCGGTAGCTTTCCTCTCCCGTCGCCCCGGCCCGACCGCCGATCGCGTCGCACCATTGACCACACGTTCCTCTGGAGCCGCCAATGCCCCGCCATCGATTCACCTCGTACGTCACCGTTCACGCTGGTCGCAGACTTCAGTTGTCGTCGATCCTGGCGGGCCCAGTAATCGGATCGCTCGTAGCCGCGATCACCGCGCACGCCGACCTCACGTTCGCTGTCGCGCCCGCACCCGGCGGGTTCGTGCAGGCGTGTGCCGGTCCCGCAACCAATGGCGTCAGTTGGCCTGGTGCCGATCACTTCCTCTTCTACCCGCCGCAGTTCAACCCGAATCTCGTCGAGGAATCGTTCGTCGGTGACACAACGGGCGACCTGAACGCTGCCTTCGCAGGCGACGGCGTCACGAACAGCTCGCATGCGGTCGCCGGACTCGGCTTGGTCCACGGGAGCGCGAGCAACAACGCGCCGGACGCCGCATTCTTCCCCGCGGGGATCGCGCACGGCGGCTGGTCGGAGACATTCGTCATCACCAATCGCGCACTCACTGGCCAGGCCGGCTTCATGCAGTTCACGCTGGACGTGCAGGGCTCGCTCTTCGCCGCCGGCCTCACCGGATCGTCGGTTGTCACCGTCACCGGCTACAAGGACGGCGCGCAGCTCGAGGTGAACCCGTTCTTTGATCCTGGTGATTCCGACCCGCTGATCAGCACGACGCATCAGTTCGGCCACTGGGGCATCGCGACCTTCGGCAATCCTCCGACGGAGAGCCTCACGGTGAACGACACCGTGACGTTCGCGGTGCCGTTCACCTTCGGCACGCCGTTCAAGCTCGGCATCTACGCGAACATTCGCGCGGGTATGCGCTCCAGCGGCGGTCAAGGCGGAACATCGAGCGCGCAGACGAACTTTGACGAGGGCATCACGTGGGGCGGCATCACGCAGGTGACGCACGACATGACGCCGATCGATGACTACACGATCGCGAGCGGGAGCGGCATCGACTGGACGCAGCCGATCGATGGCGGCGATCCGGCGGACCTCGACGGCAACGGAGTCGTGAACTCCGCCGACCTCGCGATCCTGCTCGGCGGTTGGGGCACGAGCGCCGGCGACATCAATGGTGACGGCACGACGAACGCGACGGACTTGGCGCTGCTGCTGGCGGCGTGGAACTGAGCGTGTCGCGCTCGGTGTCCGAATCTCGCTGCTCGCTGCGGCCCACTGATGACCCTTTTTTGGAGCAGCCATGTCTCGCCACGACTCAGCGTTATCTATCGCACTCGCCACGCTCGGTGCATCAATCACAGCGAATGTGGCCCACGCTGGCCTCAACTACAACATCGCGCCCGCGCCCGGCGGGTTCGTGCAAGCGTGCGCCGGCCCTTCGACCGGCAGCGGCGGCTGGCCCGGTGCCGACCACTTCTCGTTCTACACGCCAGACTCCGGCGCGAACCTCGTCGAGGAAGCCTTCACCGGTGATACAACGGCGGACGCAAGCGCTATGTATGCCGGCGGCAACACAACGAACGGCGCGAACGGTCTGGCTGGATTTGGATTCATTCAACTCGGCGCGACGAACGACGCGCCCAACAACTCGTTCTTCGCTGCAGGCATGGCGAACGGCGGATGGTCCGAAACCTTTGTCATCTCCAACCGCGCGCTCACCGGCCAAGACGGCTTCATGCAGTTCACACTGGACGTGCAGGGCACGCTATTCGCCTCGGGCTTCGCGGGTTCGGCGGCGTTCACTGTGGCGGGTTACAAAGACACCATCCTGCTCTTCGCCAACCCCCTGTTCGATCCGGGCGACTCGGACCCGATAAGCACCGATCGCCAGTACGGCAACTGGGCAGTCGCGACGTTCGGCAATCCGCCGACCGCCAGCAAGACCGTAGACGACACCGTTACCTTCGCCGTCCCCTTCACGTTCGGCACGCCATTCAAGCTCGGCATCTATGCCGATGCCCGCGCCGGCATGCGTTCATCGAGCGGCGTTTTCGGCAACTCGACCGCTCAATCGCAATTCGAAGAAGGACTCGTGTGGGGAGGCATTGCGCAGATCTATCACGGTTTCACGCCGATCAGCGAGTACACCATCACGAGCGGCAGCGCCGTCGACTGGACGCAGCCGATCGACGGCGGCGATCCCGCAGACCTCGATGGCAACGGTGTCGTGAACTCGGCTGACCTCGCGATCCTGCTCGGGGGATGGGGCACGAGCGCCGGCGACATCAATGGTGACGGCACGACGAATGCCACGGACCTCGCGCTGCTGCTGGCCGCTTGGAGCTGAGACGGATCGTGATGGTCGGTCAATCGTGCTGCACGCGCACACCATGCGTCGCTCTATAGATGCGCCCTTGCGCCTGCTTCGATTTCATAGATCTTTGCGCGACGACACTCATCTCCTCGCCAAATCCTGTCGGTGCGCGCAGCAAAGCTTCGCTTGATCCGCGCGATTGCTGCTGATGCTCTAAGGCACCTCGAACGTGGGCCGTTCGCGCTCGCGCGAGGACAGGAGACATCAGCATGCTTCGATATACCGTCCTTTCACGCGCCGCGCTCGTCACGGCAATGGCGTTCGCGCCCACCGTACTGGCGCGCGCCGCCGACACACTCACGGCGCGGTCGGTTCTACCGGCGACCACATTCGCTGACGGACCCACATCCGGACAGCTCATCGGCGGCCCGACCGTGAACGGGATTCCCGTCCCGTTCATCAACCAACAGCCTGTGCAGGGATTCTCGGCGATCCTCGACAATGGCGACGGCACGTACCTCGTCATGTGCGACAACGGATACGGAAGTCTCGAAAACTCCGCGGACTTTCGGCTCCGCTGCTATACCGTCAAGCTGAACTGGGGAACCGCGCGCGGCGGCGCGGGCACGGTCGATGTCCTTGGCCACATCGAACTGCACGATCCGGATCATCACGTTCCGTTCGCAATCACCAATCACTTCTCCAGCGATCGACCACTCACGGGCGCTGACTTCGACATCGAATCGGTTCGTCGTGCGCCGGACGGATCGCTTTGGTTTGGCGACGAATTCGGTCCGTTCCTCATTCACACGGATGCCGATGGCAAGGTGCTGGAAGCACCGATCGCGCTGCCGGATTTTGACAACTCGGGACTTGAAGTCCGCGCGCCGCAGAATCCATTGAACGAAGAAGCGTCGGCAGTGCGGATCATGAACGCGATGCGCAGCCACGCGCTCGCGAACGGCGTGACAAAGACGCCGGTCTTTTCGCCGTGGCATGTGATGCTTGCGGACGGCGATCCGGCGACGTTCATCGGCAACCGTGCAGCGCCGCCTGCTGGAAGCGGACTTGCCGCGGCATCAAGCGAGATCTTCAGCATCTCGTCGCTGAGGAACGCAGGCTACGACACGGTCCCGTACACGATCAATGATTCCGCCCGCATGACCGCTCTGATGCAGTTGAACGCCCGCGGGATCATTTCCGACAATCCGCAGGTGCTGTACGCGACAATCGCTGCATACGATGCCAACAACGACGGTGTTGCCGGCGATTATCTACTTGCTGACGGACGCATCAACAGCGCGAAGGTCGATGCGCAGGGTCACCGCGGCGCGCGGGCGCTGCGTCCTGAAAACACGCTGCCTGCGATGGAGGCAGCGCTCGACAATCTCATGTCGACGCTCGAGACGGACTGCGGCATCACGTCCGACGGCATTCCGCTGCTCGATCACGATCCGCATGTGCAATCGTCGAAGGTGCGGCGCGCCGACGGACAGCCGTACGAGTTCAAGGATGAAGTTCTGGTCAAGGATTACACCCTCGCCGAAATTCAGTCGACGTTCATCGCGGACAAGCTGCTCCCGAGTTTTCCGCTGCAGCAGAATGACACTGCATTGTCGCCAGTCGCCACGGCCTTCGCCACGGCGCAAGGACTCCCGCATCCGTACGTGATGCCGAGTCTGCAGAATCTTTTTGACTTCGTCGGCTTCTACGCGACGTACTACGCGTCGGGCGCCGGCGCAGGGGAGCCAAATGCTGCAGTTCGCGCGGTGAACGCCCAGCAGGTTCGATTCAACATCGAGACGAAGCGCAATCCGCGTGCGAAGTTCGTCGATCGCACGGTGGGAAGCCAGGCGTTCGTCGACGCAGTTGCCGGTGACATTCACGCGAACAATCTCGTCGATCGCGCCGACGTGCAGAGCTTCGATTTCTCGACGCTGATCCTGGTTCAGGAACAGCATCCTGCCATTCGCACCGTGTGCCTGTTCGGTGACTTCCCGATCTTTGATGATCCGACGGTTCCCGGCAGCGACGATGGAACGAATCTTCAGGACGAGCACGGTGTGAACACGCCGTGGCTCGCAGGCATGGTGTGGCCGTATCGCGTGACGATGCTCACGCAGCCGTTCCGCGCGCAAGGTTCCGGCGGCTTTGAAGGCATAGCCATCACCACGGATGGAACCACGCTGCGTCCGATGCTGGAAAAGCCGCTCGTCGGCGGCACGCCGGGCACCGTCCTCTTCCACGACTTCGATCTCGCGACAAAGAGCTACACGGGCAACCGCTGGAGCTACGTGTTCGAGCCGCTCGGCGTCGCAATCGGTGACTTCCATCTCTTCTCAGCGAATCGCGGGCTCGTCATTGAGCGCGACAACTCGCAGGGCATTCTCACCGCACTCAAGCGTGTCTACGAAGTGCGCTTCGACGCGGTCGGCGGCGTCGTGGCCAAGGGGCTTGCCGCAGATCTCATGCAGCTCGCTGACCCGGCACTCATTTCGTTGCCGGCACTGCCGGGCGACGTGGGCCTAGGCAATCCGTTCGCGTTCCCGTTCACGACGATCGAGAACGTCATTCCGGTGTCGGAGAGCGAGATCCTCGTCGTCAATGACAATAACTTCCCGTTTTCCATCGGCCGTCACGTGGGGAGCGGCGCACCCGATGACGGAGAGTTCATTCGCGTGCAGCTCGATCAGGTGCTCGGCACGCACACGCTCATCGCGGACTTGAACGACGACGGGCACGTTGATGCGACGGATCTTGGTCTGCTTCTCGGCGCGTGGGGCGGCGGCGGCCCTGCGGACTTCGACGGAGACGGCTTCGTCGGTGCAAGCGATCTCGCGATCCTGCTCGGCGATTGGACGATGTAAGCACCTTTGGCGAGTCGCACGCCACGAATTGATGGCGGCGCGCTCGTCGCGGGCGTCCCGAAGTTGAGGCTTCGGGACGCCCGCTTTCCTGCGCCGGAGCGCACGACGCAGCTGATTGTCGCGCTGCGTTGACGCACCGCCGAAGCTGTCTGCTGTGGTCGTGGCAGCCCTGATGAGGAGTGCGTCCCCGGTCTCCTGTTTTCATCGCGCTTCTGCAAGACATCGCACACGCGCCGACATCTGGCACTTGTCCATGGTCCGCCATCACTGAGCTGCCGCACCTCCGAGAGGCCACTGCGTCAGCTCAGTTTTTTCTTCCGAGGAGTATCGATGAAATCTGTTGCTGCAGCGATCGCTGCAACTGCTGTCGTCTTTGGCGCAGGCCCCACCGCGATTGCATCCGTGCGATTCGTTCATCCTGCCGCGCCTGCGAACGGTGATGGTTCATCATGGGCGAGCGCATACACGTCACTTGCCGCCGCACTTGATGCAGCAGCCGACGAACCGAACGTCACTGAGATCTGGGTCGCTGCCGGAACTTACAAGCCCGCGCCTCCTAGTGCGAGTCAGAACGAAACCTTCGCTCTCGTCGGCGGCACGCTGGGCGCGGAGCGCAATCCGGTCGCGATCGTGAGCAGCTGCACGTTCGCGTCGAACTCCGCGTCGAGCACGACCGGCGGCATCTTCGGCCAGACGTTCGGCACGACTCTGGAGAGCGGCGTGTTGTGGTTGAACACGGTCGGCGCATCGATGTCGCAGGCGGCGCAGATCACGCATGACAACGGGTTCGGCGGTCTCGCGCTGCATCACTCATGCGTGCAGAGACTGACCGGATCACTCGGTGGCGTCGGCAACAGGCACGTCACTGAATGGCGCCTCGCATACAAAATTGGGTCTTCCGGCTTTCCTGTGGGTGACGCTGCCGCATTCCGCAGCCCGGGCTCCGTCCGCAGGCCGGCGCCAGAGAAAAGGAAGGCCATCTTTCGGGCGGCTCCGCTCGGGCTCCAGCGAGTTCGCAGCGTCATG
>JAWXBD010000193.1:0-36503 GCA_034439815.1 Phycisphaerae bacterium | reverse complement strand
CGCTCGGCAGCAGCCCGCTCGGCAGCAGCCTTGGTGCAATCTACGACCTCGTCCAATGTGGCCTGCTTCATGCGGGCGATAGCGTCGCGAGCGCAGCCTCAACCGTTCCATCCGTAGCGGCGTCTGCTGCCGATGTCGCCGCCCACTCGATCGCCCATTCGGCCGCGCCGTCGCTCCCGCCTGCAGGAACACCGGCCGATGTGCCGCCCGACCTGGCTGAGAATGCGATGGCGCCGTACCTGAAGTACGGACCATGGGCGGTGCTGGTCATCTTCATTCTTTCCGGCGTCGGCCTCCATCTCAGCGAAGATCTGATTCTGATCCCCGCCGGAATTCTCATTGCCCGTGGTCAGCAGCTCCCGCTGTGGGAAACGCTGCTCGCGGCGTACGCGGGACTCATCATCGGCGATCTGCTCTGGATCTACTTGTGCCGACGATACGGCACGAAGATGGTGCAAAGCCGCTGGTTCAAACGCATCGTTCACCCTCGGCGCCTGCTCGAGGCAAAACATCAGATGGAGCGGCGCGGCATCATCGTGGTGATCCTCGCCCGATTCATCCCCGGCACACGCACCCCCGTCATCACGATGGCCGGCATCCTCCATATGCCGTGGTGGAAAGTGATTACCGTCGAGCTGACCACGTGTGCGGTCACGGTGCCGCTTCAGATGGGCGTCGGCTACCTCATCGGACACGGTGTCGGTGAAGCGAAGTCGACTGGCGAACTTGTGTTGAAGCTCGCCGCGGCATGCGCTGTCCTCGTCGCCGTCGGATTCGGCATTCACTGCTGGATCCAAGCCAAGAAGCGCAAGGGGCGGGCACCGCGGTCCAAGGCGATTTGGCTGCGAACGTTCGGCCGCCGTCGCCGCACGGACAGCTCAGAGGTTGTCCATCAGGCCTGAGGACTCCCGACCCCGGATTGCAGGCTCCGGATTGCAAGTCCCGACCCCCTAAGGCGCGGGGCTCACCACGCGACAAAGTTCGGTGGACGAGGCAGATGCCGATCCCGATCGAACGGCCGCTTCGTGGCTGTGGCGACACCGCCGACATCGCCGGCCTCGCCCTCACTTCCGTCCCCGCTGTCGTCCGCGCGTACCTCCTCTGCGTCTGACTCGGCCAATTCATCCTCCTCGTCGGCATCCGTGCACAGATCGATCCATTCCTGGGCGCCGTCAATCGGCGGCGTGTCCCGCACCTCCTCCTCAAGAATCTCCTTCTCAAGCCGCTCGTACAGCGCGCGGTCGCTGAGATGGTCGGTGTGAATGAGGTAGATGTGCATCAATGCGAGCCCGTTGATGATGTCATGCAACTGTGCCGTCAGCGTTGCGTCGTCGATCGTCGACGACGGGGGCACTTCAACGCCGAGCTCTGCAAGCTGCCGTCGATTGGTCGTGGTCGGCGCACGTTCGAAGTCATAAATCATCGACCAGAACGCTCGCTCCGCGAACTCACCGCGGGCCTTGGCCTGCTCCATCAGCGCGTTGATGGCCTCCTCGCGCAGCCGCTGCTTGCGCGCCAGAATCTCGTCCGCTCCCTCGATCACTGTCATCGCTTGTCACCTCCGTGCGACCTCCACGCACGGACGACAAACTACCGTCCCCAAAAAGCACTCTTCCATTTCATGGCAGATTTTCCCGCAGATTCTGCAAATCGCTCGCGCCTCATCTGCCGAGCATGTTCGCGCATCGAATGCACGCTCGCAGCGACTCGATCGATGGCGTCGGCCCGTCGTGCAGCGCGATCTGCAGTGCGTCGTCCGGAAGAAGCGTCACCATACCATCCGACGCACGAGGCTTTCGCGCGCCCTGCAGCAGATCGGTGCAGACACACAGATCTCGCACGACGGTGGCGGACCGCAGCGTGAACGTCCCGGGGGTCTCCTCATGCACAGCGAGATCCAACGGTGCATGTTCAACCATCACGTCATGCGCGAACCAATGTGTCGCGCGGAGACCGGCACACTCGGCCACGATCACCGATCGCGCCGGATGCACGCACCGCAGCAGCTGTTGCGGAATCCGACATGCGGCAGTCCACTCGCTGTCCCTCACGAGTTTCAGTTCCTGGTCCATCTGCACCGCGCCGTCCACCGTCATCAGGCGAACCCGCACCTGCTTCGCGCCGCTGCGACCGTGCTCACCGGCCGCGCTGCAGAGGACGACGTCCAGTGCCTCGCCGCGCGGCACCACGGTCAGGCAGTCAGGCGCACACGCTCGACGCACTGCGAAGAACGCGGGCTTCGGTCGGCCGGCAACATCGAGCACCGACCACGAATGACCGCGCCACACGTCGTTCCACTGCCAGAACAGCGCTCCCATGCAGCGTGGCGCGTTGGCCCGCATCCACTCGATAGCAATGGCGTATGCACGCGCCTGCAGCAGCTGCGTCGCGATGATGAACTCGTCCAGCGTGCGCAATGGAGGAAACCGTTCGCGGAGGGACGCGGTGTACTGCACTTCGTCGCCTCCCCACGCGCGCTGCCGCCGTGCAAGTTCCGGCGAGTCCGCAACGAGTTCGCTTTCTGGGAACACGTCGCGCAGCGTGCCGAGCGGCGGCGGGCTCTGCTGACCGAACTCGCTGCAGAAACGCGGGACAATCGTCCGGTACGCCTCCAGTTGCACATCCCACGTATGCCGGTCGCCGTGCTGGGGATCATTCGGATGCAACGCCATAGACCCCGAGTACGGGCTCTCAGGCCAGTACGGACGCGTTGGATCGACTTCCGCAACGATGCGCGGCAGCAGCTCCAGCCAGTAACGCCGCCCCCACGACTGCCCCGCCTGCAGCCGCTCCTGCCAGCCCCATGACCACCACGCGAGAATGTCTTCGTTCCCGCCACACCACAGCACAACGCTCGGATGCGCCGCGAGTCGTGCGACTTGATGGCGCGCCTCAGCTTCGATGAGGTCCGGATACGGCGCCTCTTCGGGATACGTGGCGCAAGCGAACGCGAAGTCCTGCCAGACCAGGATGCCGAGCCGGTCGCATGCGGCGTAGAACGCGTGCGGCTCGTCGATTCCGCCGCCCCACACGCGCAGCATGTTGCAGTGTGCAGACGCCGCGTCGGCGATGCACGCATCGTACGCTTCGCGCGTTGCTGAACGGGGAAAGACGCCAAGCGGAATCCAGTTGGCGCCGCGACACCAGATGGGGAGATCGTTCACATGCAGCGTGAAACCTGAGCCGTACGCATCTGTCGATGTGTCGAGCCGCACGCTGCGAAGTCCGACGCGGCACTCGCTCGAGTCGAGGTCGACAGCGCCGTCGCGCAGCGTGACGCGGACTCCGTACATCGGCTGCGCGCCGAAGCCGCGCGGGAACCATCGGTGCGGCGTGGGAATATCAAAAGTACCGCACGCGTTCGCATTGCCTGCTTCGATGCTGGCTTCAATGGCTGCATCCGATGTCCACACTTCGCCATCAGGCGCTGTGATCTCGACCGTCGCATGCAGGGCCGTGCGATGCTCCGACCGCGCCGCCAGTTCCATGTCAACGTGCACCGCAAGAGTGGCGCGCTCGGCATCGCACGCTGTGACCAGCGGACGAATGCACTGGATGCGCCCCGCGTTCCACGCATGGATTGCAGCTCGACCGATGCCGACCGTCGGTACGCGCGGCCCCCAGTCCCATCCGAAATTGCACGCAGACTTCCGCATGAAACTGAACGGCGTCCAGTCACCGTTCACCGGGCGCTTGCCGTAGCGACGCTCGAGCGCCTCTACCGCCGCCACCGGACCGCGCAAGCGTACGTCGATCTCGTTCAGGCCTTCCTGCAGAAATGCCTTGACGGCGATGCGGATCGGCATGAACTCGTCCGCGACCGACGCCACGCGCACGCCATTGATGCGCACCTCGGCAATCGTGTCGATCCGCTCGAACGTGAGATCGACGCGCGTCGCCGCGAGCATTCGCCGGTCGAGGTTGCACCACGCGCTGCAGATCCAGTCTGTGCGACCGATCCACTCTTGCGCCTCCTCGCCGCCGTACGAATCGGGGTGGGGCAGCTCGCCCGCCGCGATGAGCGCCTCGTGCACCGTGCCTGCGTCACCCAGCGCGAATGAGTGGCCGCGCAGTGCAGGTGGACACGCGACGAGATCCCCGATCGCGCGCACGTTCCAGCCGGCTAAGGGCAGCATGATCTGCATGATCTGCATGATCTGCATAGGTCATGCTCCTCCGTCGACTGTGCCGTCGTCGTGCGCATCCGCCCTGTATCGGCGCAGATACGCATACATGCGCAGCAGATCGCGAACGCCTCCGATGGTGAACCAGATGACGACCGCGCATCCGGCAACGAAGATCGCCCATGTGTACCAGCCCCAGAACTGCGTCCACACTTGATCGGAGGGCTTGAGCAGATATCCGAGCAGCGTTCCGACAACAAAGACTGCTGTCCAGAAAAGCGGCCAGGCCATCGTGATCCACGTGATGATCGTGTCAGTGCGACTGAACTCGCGCGTGAAGCCGAGCCGCTCAAGCCAGCGCGGCCGGCGCGACACGAACTCCTCGCGATGCGCGCGTTCGCTCTCTGGCAACAGTTCGCGCCAGCGGCCGCGAAACAGCATGCGGTCAAGATCGAAATCCGGTTTGCGGAACAACAGTGAAATGCTGATGTACGTCGTCACCGCCAGCATGGCGGTGATGAAGAAGAGAATCTGCGACGTCATCCAGCGGTTGTTCTGCAGGGCGAGCGTTCCGCGCTCCACCCACTCGAATGGACCACCCTGCAGGAAGACGAGGAACGGCGCCGCGATTCCTTCCTTCGTGACGATCGCATAGAGCGAACAGGTGATGCCCACGATCATCGCCGCCCACGCGGCCGCAGTGGTGCCGCGCTTCCAGTACAGACCGCCGATGATCACGCTTCCGGCGCCTGCGACGAACACGGCGCCGGTGATCGTCGCCCACATCGCGATGTACTGCTTCGACTCGAAGTTCATGCCGAAGACCCACGCAAATATCGCGACCAGTACCACGGCGCCCTTGATCAACCCCACATGCACCGCCGGCGACCACGGCTGCGCGGTGAACCGCGAGCGGATCGGCATCAGCACATCCTGGACGCCGATCGATGCCCACGAATGAAGATAGGTGTTGTCAACGGCCAAATACGACCCGTACATCGCGGCCACCATCAGGCCGAGCAGGCCAGCCGGCAGCATCACCGACAGTGCGTACGGCACGCGCAGCAGTGCGTGCTGCGTCGGCTCGGCGCTGGTGAGATGGTTCTGCACGACCGTGGCCGACGCGGCGAAATCGGGATGCATCATGAGCGTCTTCACCGCGATGGGAATGACAAGCGCCACGAGCAGCAGCACGCGCCAGCGCCAGCCCTCCAGCACGAACGACATCTTTGCTTCGTGCGGCGTGAGCGCAGCGGCGTTATATGCGGCGCCCCCCTGCCATGCTTTCATCGTGTAGAGAATCGTGAACGCGCTGATGAGCCAGAAGACGACGTTGAACTGCGATTCCTTCTCGATCGCCAGCGGGTTCACCATCGAGTGTCCCGCGGGCTGCTCCAGCAGCATCCACTCCATCCGTCCCCAGCCGATCGCGATCATCAGATATGCGATCACGATCAGAAAGACGATGTTGCAGAAGACTCCCTGAAGGAAATCGCACACCATGACGGTGACCTGGCCGCCGAGAAAGACAAAGGTCACGGCCGTGGTGAGCAGAATCGCCATGAGCCATGGGAAACTCTCCGCCGGCAGGCCTGTCAGCGCGATGAGAAATCGTGCAGTGACTGCGGGAAAGATCGCGTAGTTCAGGACGCCTGCGGCAAAGGCCACGATGCCGCAGAAGATCCGGAAGTTCTGGCTGTAGCGCGTTTCAAGAAACTGAGCGAGCGTGAGCGCACGGGTCTCGCGGAAGCGATACAGCACCCAGCCCGTCAGCGCGATGAGGATCATCACGGGGTTCTCGACGAACGCCCACCAGATCGACGTGAAGCCGACGTCGTAGTTCTGCTGAAAGGACCAGACGAGCGTGATTACGCCGACCTGCGACGCCGCATGCGAGACGCAGAGCAGGTACCGTCCGGCGCATCGATTGCCGACGAGGAACCCGGCAACGCTTCGGCCGAACTGCCTTGCGTGCAGCGCGAACCCCAGCAGGATCACGAAGAAGAGAGCGGGGATCGCCCAGTCCAGGAGGGTCATACGTCCCGCACCAGAATGCTGACAATCTGGAACGGCCGGATCTCAAACGATGTCTGCGCCGCCTTGCGATGGTGCGTGAAGTTCGCCGGCGGTGGTGGATCAGCGCTCGCCGCAAACGGCCGCTCAAGCACATCGACCGGCACAGCATTGCCGACCGGTGATTGCCAGCGGACGCTCACGATGCCACGACCGCCGCGCGTCTCGACGAGCCGCAGGACGCGGCCGCCGCCGTTCTCCGCCGGCTTCCACGCGGCGATGTGCACCGCCGCGTGCTGCGGCACATCGAGTCGAAACGGCGCCCATGCCTCCCGGATTGTGCCGCGACGATTGATCCCGAGCGGCGTCACGCGCAGCGGCTCGCGGAAGCCCTCGGCCTCCGCGTCGACGCCGTCCAAGCGCCAGTCGCCGTCGTGCAGCATGAGTGCGTAGCTCATCGCCTGCTCGCCGCGGTCGGCCCCCGGATCCGGAAAGGCGGGACTGCGGAGCAGCGAAAGGCCGAGCACGTTGTCGATGCACGAGCGACCGTACTTTCCGTCGTCGAGGATTGCGACGCCGAAGCCCGACTCACTCAGATCCATCCATGCATGTCCCGGCACTTCGAAACGTGCCTCGTCCCATGATGTGTTGCGATGTGTCGCGCGCTCGAGCGCGCCAAACTGCGTGCCGAACGTCGCGCTGCGGGCGCGGACGTCGACGGGAAAAAGCGCCCGAAGCATCGTGCGCTCTTCCTGCCAGTCGACCGCCGTCCGGATCTCGATGCGTCGCGCACCGGCGTCGAGCCGGTACGTCTGCACGAGTGTGCTGCCGCGGCCGAACGCGCGCTGCACGCGCAGTTCGGCGCGGAGCGGATGCGCCGTCACGATCTCGATGGTTGCATCATCCGTGAGCTGCACGCCTTTCTGCATGTAGTCGCGGTCGACGTCCCACGCGTCCCAGCGTCGCGGACGATCTTCGTACAGCCAAAGCTGATTGAGCGGCTGCAGCCCGCCATTGCTCGTTCGTGCATTCGCGCCGCGATCGCGGCCGTGCATGCGCAGGTCGGCGATGCGTCCCTGGCGATCGATTGCGGCTTCGATCCATGCATTCTGCAGCAGGAATCCCTGGCGCGTCTTCGAAATCCGCACCGGCGGTCCATCGGGCGGGTGCGCCGCATCGACGACGACGCAGCCAAAGGCCGGCACGCCGTCGACAGCCACGCAGGTGCCGTCGAGTTCGATCACACCGCCGCGATCAGTCGACGCAGGGTTGCGCACAAGGACAGGACGCTGCATCCCGCGCGTCTCGCACTGCGTGCTGACGTGCTTGATCAGCTCATCGCGCAGCGCCGCTGCCTCTTCCGCCACTTCAATGTGCGCAGCCCGCGCGTCGGCATACACCTCGGCGATGGAGGATCCGGGCAGAATGTCGTGAAACTGATTGAGCAGGACGAGCTTCCACAGCGGATCGAGCGCGGTACGCAGCGACTCGCGCGTTCGGCCGCTCATGCCGGTCGAGGAACACACCAGTGACTCCACGTCGCGGAGCAGACTCTCGGCAAAGCGATTTTGCCGCTTGATCCACGTCTGACTCGTGTACGTGCCGCGATGGAGTTCGAGATACAGCTCGCCGTCCCACACGGCAAGCTCATGACCATCAGCGCGGAGCGCGCCATGCTGTTCATGCAGCTCCGCGCAGAACTGCCCGACCGCATGCTGCTGCACGTGTGGCAGCCCTTCGGTCGCCGCGGCCGCATTCGCCCGTTCGATCTGCTCAGCGGTCGGACCGCCCCCGCCATCGCCGAATCCGTACGGCTGCAGCCATATCGGTAGTGCGCGGCCGGCGAAGCTGTGGCCGTCCTGCGTCACGAGATTGCGCTCGCCAAGCAGCAGGTCCGCCGGTTCAAGTGACGAGTTGTAGTTGTGGCCCGGTGTCAGATGCGTCAGCAGTTCGGTGCCGTCCAGCCCGCGCCATCGAAACGTGACGTGTGGAAAGCGATTCGACTCGCTCCAGCTCATCTTGTTGGTGATGAATGTGTCGAGCCCCGCCAGCCTCGCGATCTGCGGAAGACACGGCGGAAAACCGAACGTGTCCGGCAGGTACAGCATCCTCTGCGGCGCGGCGTTGTCGAACTTCGACGACCAGTAGCGGACGCCGTGCAGAATCTGCCGAATGAAACTCTCGCCGGAAGGACACGTGCAGTCCGGTTCGATCCACATCGCTCCGGTCGGCTCGAATCGGCCGGCTTGCACCTGCCTCGTGATCTCCGCGAAGAGCTTCGGCGAGTCTTCTTCGACCCATGCGTACTGCTGCGCCTGCGAGCATATGAAATGAAACTGGTCAAAGCGCTCGATGAGCCGCAGGACGCTCGCAAACGTGCGAAGGCACTTGCGGCGCGTCTCGCGCACGGGCCAGAGCCACGCGGTGTCGATGTGCGCATGACCGACCGCGACACAGGTCGTTTGCGTCGGCGTGCCGCTGCCGCGCAACAAGCGATCGAGCGCTGCCGAACTCGTGCGCATGCCCGGGCGCGGATCGGACGCGTGGATCGACCGCGCAATGTCCTGCAGACCGTCCTTGATCGCGAGCGCCCGCGGACCATCGGGCGGCAATGCGAGAAGCGTCTTGCGCAACAGATCCCATCGGGTCGCAAAGCGCCAAAGCTTCTCGTCGACGACGACGAGCTCCGCCGCTTCGAGCCGGCCTGGGTTCTCCTCTGCCCATCGGCGATGAAGTTCGGGATGGTCCCACCAGAACGTCGAAATCCCGAGCGGCAGATTGCACGCAGCCTCGATCAAGAGGTCCACCCGCTCGCCGAGTTTCGCCTTCGGCAGGAGGAACGCCAGCTCGCGATAGGGATCGAAACCTTGGAACGGCCGACCGTCGAGCCAGAGCGTGGCTTCCGTGCCGGACGAGAATCGGACCGCGACTCGCTGCCCCGCCATCTCGGGCTGAACTTTCCCCCTCAGCCGAAACCAGGCGCTCGACCACACCGGCCCCCACCGATAACCGACGTTGACCGATCGGTAACGCGCCTTCCGCGCCTGGGTCGCCAAAGGATGAATTCCCGCTGGGGGGTGCCACACCCCAACCTCGAGCGGCATTCGCGCCAGCGTCGCCGCCGGTACCAACACCTCGTCGCGGAAGATCTCATGCCCGAGGGCTGAGTACTGCAGGGTGGGCAGCACGCGGCGGAGTGTAGCGAAAGGCGGGAATGGATCGAGAATCCGACTGGCCGGTACGGATCGGAGGTCGGGGCAGCGGTCGGGGCGGATTGAAATCGGCGAACCTTCCTCGGCCAACCGTTGAACTTGACGACGGACTCGCTTCGAGAGCGGCATCTGTGATTGCCGTTCGCATGACCTTTCAGTCGAGGCGTCAGACGAACGCTCATGACCAGCATTGAAGACCAGGTCCTGCTCGCCGCCGCCCAGTCGGGTGACCGGCAGGCGCTCGAACGGCTGTGGGAAAGACACCGGCGCTGGATCGCCGCAGTGCTGCTCCTTCACAAGCCGCGTGATGCCGATGTCGAGGATCTGTTGCAGGAAGTCGCGGCCACACTGGTGTTCAAGGTGGACACCCTTCGGGATCTCGACACGTTCCCTGGCTGGCTTCGCAGTGTCGCGTTGAACGCGGCACGCATGGCGGCGCGAAGTTCGCGACGGCGGTCCGCGGCCGTTGACCGGTTCGTCAGCGGTGAGGCATTGGATCGCGTCGCAGAGCGATCGAAGGCGGATCACCCGGATCGCCGGGGAGGCGCGACCAAAGAGGCGGCTGACCGGTTGCGTGCACGACTCGCTTCGTTGCCGGCGGGCTACGCCGAACCGCTGCTCCTTCGGCTGGTACACGACCTTTCCTATGCCCACATCTCGCATGTCCTCGATCTTCCCGAAACCACCATCGAAAACCGCATCGTGCGCGGCCGTCGCATGCTCAGGGAACATGCGGCTGCGGACCTTGGCATCAACGATCCTGACGAGCTCCTGCAGTGACGAATCACCGCTTCCCGAGGCGTTCGGCTCCGGAGCCTGAACGACACCCATGACTGAACATCGCATCGACATCTTGATCAATCGCATCATTGACCGCGTCGAAACGCCGGCCGAGTGGAGCGAGTTTCGCGGGCGCGCGTCAACGGAACCAAGCTCGTGGGAGCTGCTCGCAGAAGCGCAGCGCGACAACGAGCGCATGCAGCAGCTGGTCCTCGCGGCCACCGAGTTCGCTAACCGTGTTGAACTGCCAGCGGCTGCAGAGTCTTCACGATCGATGGCGTTCCGTCGATCCTTTTCGTCTGGCGCAGGCTGGGCTGTCGCTGCTGCGATCGTGATCGCATGGATTGCGACCGTGCCGAATGCGAGCAACTCCGCTCCACGGCCGGTGCAGGCCGCAGGTCTGGCACCCGATGCCGACGCTGCGTGGAAGCAGTACATCGACCAAGGTCAGACGGAAGGCGTAGTCATCGGCGAAGTGCAGCCCAATGTCCTGATCGATACGACACCGCTCGCGAACGGCGGTTACGAAGTGGTGTTCGTTCGACAGATCATCGAACGTCGTCAGGTGCCGATGCTCATCAGGCCAAACGGCCATGATGAACACGGCGTCGCGCAAGGCGCGATCGTCCGCCCGGCATTCCGCGGCGCGCTCTGAACACCTCCCCCCCACTTCACTTGAAACCGCGAGAACTCCCATGCACACACCATTCATTCGGACACTGAAAACCGCCGCCGTTGCGTCCGCGCTCGTTGCGACATCACTCGCCGCTACGACCGTGGCACCACGCGCCGTTCACGCCCACACCGACGGAACGTCGTCGTCAGAGCGCACATCTTCGACCGTTCTGCAGGATGGTGATCTCTCCGTTTCGATCACCAAGCGAATCAAGGTCGCGACGAACGAGAAGGGCGAGGAGATCCGCGACGATTCGAGCGAGACCAAGGTCAAGCTGGCCGGCAAGGAAGTACCCGCGGACCGAGTGCGCACCACAGGCAGTACGCTCGAAATCCTCGACGAAAAGGGCGCGGTGATCCGGTCGATCGAATTGCCAGATGTTGAAATCGACGCGAACGCACGCTTCAGCACGCGGCGCGGCTTCGCTTTCTCACCGAGTGGACCAGTCGCCGGCCCAACCAAGCCCGGCCACGCGGGCAGCTGGTCTGCGGGGGCCATGCAGGCTGGCACGCCGAGCGGCGAGGCACCAACGGTCATGCTCGGCGTCACGATGGAAACGCCCGACGGCTCGCTCGCCAAGCATCTCAAGGTGAACCCGGACGAGTCGACGGTGATCCTCACAGTCACGCCCGATCTTCCCGCTGCGAAAGCGGGGCTGCAGCAGTTCGACATCGTCGTGCGCGTCGACGATGAAGCCGCCGCGACACCAAACACCATTCGCAAGGTGCTCAGGACCAAGGAGCCGGGCGACGCCATTCGCTTCCAGGTGCTCTCGGGCGGCGACAAGAAGGACGTGGTCGTCACACTCGAGGCGTGGGATCCGACGAAGCTTGGAAGCGCTGCGCTGGGCACCGGCGCGATGGTCAGCGGTGCCGACCTGCCCATCATGGATGCGCAGGTGCGGATGCTGCTTGATCGCCTCGTAGATCCAAGTGGCGCGCCGGTCATTCTCGACGACTTCTTCGCCCCGGGAAGTCCGAGCGCGCGCAACGGCGTGTTCCGATTCGCAGTGCCGGGGACGCCGTCGGCTCATTCCACCGTCGACTCGGATCGGCTCCGCATTCTCGAAGAGCGGATCGACGATCTCAACGAGACCCTGCAGCGACTTGAGCAGCGGCTGCGCAATTCGCCCCTCATGCAGCCGGTGCAGCCACCGCAGCCTGCCCCTGCTGGACCCCGGACCTGACCCTGGTCTGACATCGACGGGAACGCGAGACCGATCAAACACCCCCCTCGTCCGACTCGTCGGGCGAGGGGGTCTTTTCGGACGTTGCCCTCGCACCCGGTGGGCGTGACCGTCACCGGGCAGCTTTGGAGTTGCCGTGATGCGAAACCCATCTATGCTGCAGCATCGCATTGTCCGATCAACTCTCCATGCGGCAGCCTTCTTCGCATATCAATCGCCTGATCGCGCTGCTGCTGATCGCCGTGATCCCTTGGTGTCACTGTCGAGCGGCGAATGCATACGCGGCGCACGACTCGGCGGAGCGCGCAGTGCAGTCGGATTGCTGCGCTTCCGGATGCTGCTCCGAACAGGCGCCCGAGTCCCCGACCGATCGCTGCGATGATTGTCAGGCTGCCTGCTGCAAGCCTCGACTGCACGTTGACGACAGCGGCACACAGGTTCCTCGTGACACGATCGGTGTCGACGCGCCGCTCGCCGGCGTTGTGGTGGTCCGAGTGCCACTGCTGCCGATGACGGGGCTCTGGAGTGCCGCCCGTCCACCGGGCGATGACGGCGGCGGACGTCAGGTGCTGCTGCGGTCGTCCATTCTGCGCACGTAGATCACGCGGTGTTCGTGCACCTCGCGTCTCAAACTTCGAGAACGCGACGGTGTTGTTGCACGCGCTGTCACACGTCCGCGCCCGAACTGGACCCTCCGCATGAACAACCTGGCACCGATGCCCGCCACGCGATGGCGGACTCGCATCGCACTCCCGCTCGTCATCGTCGCGCTCGTCGCCGGCATTCTCATTCGCGCAGCGTGGTCGACGCTCGCGCCTGCGAAGCTCGTTGATGGAACACCCGCCGTGCTGCTCGTTGTCGAAGCGCCTGCGGCAAGCGAGGCCGACGATGCAGCGGGCGGTTCGACTTCATCATCATCCTCATCATCATCGACCACGACAGTGCAGGCGGCTGGATGGATTGAGCCCGATCCGTTCGCGGTCTACGCGACAGCCTTCACGGAAGGCGTGATCGAAGAGGTCCTCGTCCTCGAGGGTGATACGGTCGAGCGCGGGCAGGTGGTCGCACGGCTGGTCACCGCCGATGCGGAAATCGCCAGCGAACGGGCCGAGGCGGAAGTGCGCCTCCGTCAGGCGGCGAGAGACGCAGCAGCCGAGGAACTCGAGACGCTCATCGCCGCGACGCGCGCCAAGAACGTCAGCGCGGCCCGCGTCGATGCAGCCGAGGCGAACGTGCGGCAGGTCATGGCCGAGGCAGTCGGTGCCGGAGCACTGCTCGCTGAACTAATCGATGAATACACGCGCAAGGAGGCGCTGCTGGGCGGTGGCGCTGCTTCCACTTCCGACGTGAAAAGGCTCGGATTCCGCATCGACGCGCAGCGGGCCGCGATCGACGCGCTGCACGCCCGCCAGGCGGCGCTCGAAGCAGCGCGCAACGAAGCTCGCGCGGAACTCGAGGCAGCGACCATGTCGCGGTCGCTGCTCGTTCAGGAGCGGGCGGCGCTCGCGGAAGCCGACGCCCAGCTCGCTCTGGCGCAGGCCATGCGGCGCGAGGCAGCGCTGCGGCGTGAGCGGACCGAGATCAAGGCGCCGCTCCGCGGTGTCATTCTCGCCCGCATGGCGGTCCCTGGCATGATGGTGTCCACGACGCGAATCGACGGCGCCGCCGTCGCGTCGCTGTACGACCCGGATCGTCTGCAAGTCCGCGCTGATGTGCCGAACGCCGACATCGCGCTCATCGGTGTGGGGCAGTCCGCCGAAGTGCGCGTCGAAGCGATGCCAGACACACTGTGCCGCGGAACCGTGACGCGCATTTCCGCGCACGCCGATATTGCGAAGAACACCGTGCAGGTAAAAATCCGGCTGCATGATCCGCCACCTGCGTTGCGACCGGACATGCTTTGCCGTGTGAAGATTCACGCCGGATCAGCGATCCCAGGTGACGGCGCTGCTGATGCGGGCGGCGGCAGTCGGCAGCGCCTGTTCATTCCGGCAGCGCTCGTCCGCGACAGCAAGGTCATCGTGGCGGGAACGACCGTCGATGATCGGGGAATCGCTGAGGAACGGGCAATACGACTTGGCCGTGACGAGCGCGACGGATGGATCGAAGTGATCGAGGGCGTGCGGCCTGGCGACGTGCTGCTTGATCCCGCACTCGTGCATCACGGTGATCGCGTGCACGTCAACGTCCGTCGCGAAGGAGGCACGTCGTGAAGAGCGAAGCATTCATTGAGTGCCGCCAGCTGACCCGCACCTATCGGCGCGGTGACGTCGAGATCACGCCGTTGCGCGACCTCGACCTGTCGATCGATCGCGGCGCCTTTCTCGCGCTGATGGGACCTTCAGGCTCGGGCAAGACGACGCTCCTCAATCTCCTCGGCGGCATCGATCGCCCGACATCCGGGTCGCTGCACATCGACGGCGAGCCGGTGCACGCGCTGAATCGTTCCCGCCTCGCAGCATGGCGAGCACGGACGATCGGCTACATCTTCCAGCTCTACAACCTCGTACCTGTGCTGACTGCGTACGAGAACGTCGAGCTTCCGCTGCTGCTGCATGCACTCCCGCGCCGTGAGCGCCACCGTCGCGTCGCCGAGGCGCTGGAACTCGTCAGCCTCTCCGACCGCCATGATCATTACCCGCGCCAACTCAGCGGAGGCCAGGAACAGCGAGTTGCAATCGCGCGGGCCATTGTCACCGAGCCACCGCTGCTGCTTGCAGACGAACCCACGGGTGATCTCGATCGCGCGAGCGCCGACGGCGTCATGAAACTGCTGGCGCGACTGAACACCGACCATGGTAAGACGATCGTGATGGTGACGCATGACCGGCAGATCGCCGCCCGGGCCGGGCAGACACTGATGCTCGAGAAGGGCCAGTTCATCGAAGTGGAGGCGGTGCCATGAGGTCACTCCGACTGTTTGCGCGACTCGTTCCGTTCGTGCTGCGCCAGCTCACGCGCCGTCCGATGCGCTCGCTTCTCACCGGGGCGGGAGTTGCTCTTGCCACACTGCTGTTTGTTGCTGTGCGGGCGATCGACGCGGGCGTGAGCAACGCTACGGAAGCAACAGCGAAAGACACGCGACTCATCGTGTACCGCGCCAATCGCTTCTGCCCGTTCACGAGTCAGCTTCCTCAGCACTACGTTGATCGGATGCGGCGGATCGATGGTGTGGTCTCGACAATTCCGATTCGCATCGTCGTCAACAGCTGTCGCGCGTCGCTCGACGTCGTCACGTTCCGCGGCGTGCCCGATGCAGAGTTCGAACGATTCGTGCTGCCGGGCCTGCGTCTCCAATCTGGTTCGCTTGACGAATGGCTTCGGCGCAGCGACGCCGCAATGGTCGGCACCGCGCTCGCGACACGACGTGATCTGCGCGTTGGCGACCGTTTCAACGCAGCCGGTGTCGACGCGTATGTTGCGGGCATCATCGACAGCGATGAAGCGCAGAATCGCAATGTCGCGTTCGTGCATCTCTCGTTTCTTCAGGAAGCGACACGCGTAGCCAGTTCCGACAGCGGGACCGGCGGCTTCGTCACGCAGTTCACGGTCACGGTGCGCGATCCTGAGGCGCTGACGCGCGTGGCAGAGGCGATCGATGCGGAGTTCGCGCGCGATCCGGCACCGACCAGCACGCGGGCGGAGAAGGCGTTCGTCGCCCGCGCTGCCGCGGACATCGTGGAAGTCAGCCGGTTTGCACAGTGGTTCGGCATCGGAGCGCTGTTCGCTGTGTTCGCGCTGGTCGCGAACGCCATCGCGCTTGGCATGCATGACCGTGTGCGCGATATCGCCATTCTGCAGACGCTCGGATTTCAACCGCGCGTCGTGACGGGCCTCGTGATCATGGAAGGCGTCCTGCTCGGCGTGACCGGCGGAGCGATCGGCGCACTCGGCGCATGGGCTGTTTTGCGTGCCTTCCAGTTCAATCTCACGACCGAGGGCGTCGGCGTGGAGTTTCCGGCCAGTCTCTCCGTCGCGCTGTTCGGTTGGTGCATCGCTGCAGCGATCGGCGGTTGCGCCAGTCTTCTTCCAGCCATTCGCGCAGGTCAGCGCGAGATCGTCTCCAGTTTTCGCGCCGTATGAGTGAACCCACCGATGCAGCTTCCCTTTGACTATGCCGTAAGGAATCTTGGCCGCTCGCAGATGCGGCTTGCCATCAGCGTCGGCGGCAGCATGCTCGTCGCGCTGCTCGCGCTGGCGAGCGTGGGCTTTGTGCGCGGCATGTCACAGGCTCTTGGGCGCTCCGGCCTCACGCACAATGTGATCGTGCTGGGTGCAGGCAGCGAAGAAAGCATCGAGCGGAGTGAGATCTCGCCGCAGGTCAGTACGCTGCTCGCTGCCGAAGTCAGCGGCATTGC
Source organism: Phycisphaerae bacterium (assembly GCA_034439815.1). Lineage (GTDB taxonomy): Bacteria > Planctomycetota > Phycisphaerae > Phycisphaerales > SM1A02 > JAEUIT01. The sequence continues at coordinate 20,154 of JAWXBD010000193.1, read as the reverse complement.
CACGATGCTCGGCGCACCGCTGCTCTCTCCCGAGGTGCACGTCGCACTGCCGCTTGACGCCGGCACCGGTGCGCCGGTCGTCGCTGTCTTCCGCGGCGTGACCGCGAGTGCGTTCCTCGTGCATCCACAGGTGCGACTCATCGAGGGACGCGCGCCTGAACCTGGAACGGACGAAGTCATCCTAGGTCGCGAAGCGCTCGCCATGATCCGCCGCGCGGGACTTGGGGATGGCATCGGCAGCAACGTGATGCTCGAGCATCGATCGCTTCCGATCGTCGGTGTGTTCGCGGCGCCCGGGACGGTTATGGAGGGCGAGATCTGGATGCCGCTGCAGTCGTTGAAGGTCGCGACGCAGCGAACGACGGATTCCTGCGTGATCACCACGATGGTGTCAGATGACACAGGCGAGGTCGACGCGTTCGCTGCGATCCGCATTGATCTCGAGCTCGCGTCCATGCGGGAAAGTGAATACTACGCTGCGCTGAATCGGTTCCTGGCGCCCATCCGCTGGTTGGTCATCGCGACGGCGCTGGTCGTCAGCATCGGCGGACTGCTTGGCGGGATCATCACGTTTGATGCGGCGTTTGCATCCCGCGTACGCGAACTCGCAACACTGCAGACGCTCGGATTCCGACGTCGCGCGATCGGCCTCTCGCTCGTGACGGAAGCCGTGCTGGCGGCCGTGTCAGGGGGTCTGCTGGCGGCCGTCGCAGGGATGCTGCTGCTCGACGGTGTGAGCGTCCGGTCCTCGATGGGGTCATTCGCGGTGCGCGTCGACACATTCGCAGTGGCAGCCGCGCTCCTTGTCACGCTCGCGCTCGGCGTGATCGGCGCCCTCATTCCCGCATGGCGATGTCTTCGACTTTCAATTCCGGACGCGCTTCGATCCTCGGCCTGACACTTTCGTTTGCTCGCGTATCGTCAATCAACACTCCTGAAAGGTTTCCTCTCATGCTCACACCAATGATCCTCGCCGTCTGTCTTCTCACCGCGCCCTTCTCGATGGCCCGCGCGCACAACGCAGCCACGCAGTCGCCTGCGGTCACGGCCGGCGACGTCATTCCGACATCGCTGTTCATCAAAGAAAAGCCCAAGGACTCGCAGGACATTCGCGAGTCCAAGACCACCGCGAAGGTCGGCGACAAGATCACGCTCAACGGGCGCGTCGGCGGGCGCAAAGAGCCGTTCGTGAAGAGCCGCTCGATGTTCATCCTCGCCGACCGTCGCCTCGTGGCATGTGATGAAAAGGCTGACGACCACTGCAAGACGCCGTGGGACTTCTGCTGCGACACACCTGAGACTATCAAGGCGAACACGGTCACCATTCAGATCGTCGGTGCGGACAAGAAGCCGCTGAAAGTCTCGGCCGAGAATGCGGGAGGGTTGAAGACCCTGTCGAAGGTGACAGTGGTCGGGACGGTGCGCGAGATCACGAAGGATGGCGCGTTTGTCGTCGATGCCGAGCAGATCTATGTGGAGCCGGTGGCAGCGAAGCCGTGAGTGAAGCGCGCCGACGCCGCTGCGAGTACGCTCACGCCGATGCTGCTGCTCGGGATTGATCTCGGAACGTCAGGCACCAAAGCGGTTCTCGTGAACACCGAGGGACGTGTCGTCGTGACCGCGACGCACGAGCATCCGCTGTATGCACCGAGCCCGGGATTCTCGGAGCAGGACCCGGAAGACTGGTGGCAATCAACGGTCGCCGCCGTGCGCGAAGTGCTCGCGTCGTCCCTCGCGTTGGGGAAGCGGGTCGGCGCGATCGGACTCTCGGGGCAGATGCACGGTCTCGTCACCGTCGACCGGCGCGGCGCGACGCTCGGCCGCTGCATCCTCTGGAACGATCAACGATCCGTGCCGCAATGCGCGGCGGTCGAAGCATCGCTCGGCATCGAACATCTCGTCGCCCTGACGGGCAATCGCCTGCTCCCCGGTTTCACCGCACCGAAGATGCTGTGGCTGCGCGAGCATGATCCTGCTCGCTTCGCGGCCACCGCCATGAATCTGCTTCCGAAAGACTGGCTGCGCTACCGCTTGTCCGGGGCGTTCGCGACCGAAGTGTCAGATGCCTCCGGAACACTCTTGTTTGACTGCCGGAACCGACGCTGGAGCGAGGCGATGTGCGCCGCACTTGGCATCGACCGGCGGACGCTCCCCGACTGCGCCGAGTCGTTCGAACCGACGACGCGGCTGTCGACGGCGGCTGCAGCGGCGCTCGGCTTGCCGGCCGACATTCCGATTGTCGGCGGCGCCGGTGATCAGGCAGCGTCGGCGATCGGCGCGGGCATCGTGCGCCCGGGCCGCGTCGCCGTCACGATCGGCACGTCGGGCGTCGTGTTTGCGGCGACGGAAAAATTGCGGCCGTCACCGCGCGGCGAATTGCACGCGTTCTGCCACGCCATTCCGAACACGTGGCACGTCATGGGCGTGATGCTCAGCGCCGGCGGGAGCCTGCGCTGGTTTCGTGATGTCATGTGTGGCGACGCGATCCGGCGCGCCGAAGAGACCGGCCTCGACGCGTATGAGCTGATCGCAGCGGAAGCGGAAGCGATCGCTCCCGGCGCAGACGGGCTCACGTTTCTGCCGTATCTGAACGGCGAACGCTGCCCGCACCCCGATCCGCGAGCGCGCGGCGCATTTCTCGGATTGAGCGCCACTCACGGTCGCGCGCATCTCGCCCGCGCCGTGTTCGAAGGCATTACGTTCGGTCTGCGCGACAACCTCGACCTGCTCCGCGCGTCCGGTGTAGAAACGCGCGAGGCGCTGCTCGCCGGCGGCGGCGCGCGCAGTCCGTGGTGGCGGCAGTTGTGCGCCGATGTGCTCGGAGTTCCCGTGCACGCGGCGCGCGGTGCCGAAGGAGGCGCACTCGGCGCGGCGCTCCTCGCCGGCGTCGGCGCGGGCGTCTGGAGCGACGTCGCATCCGCGTGCGCCGCTGCGGGCGCTGGTGCCACATCCGCTTCGCTGCTGCCGGGCCCCGATGCGTCGCGCTACGAACAGCCGCTGCACACGTTCCGCGCCGGCTTTCGCGCCGCAGCCGCATCTGCCTTACACTGAATTCTGGCGCCTCTCCGCTTCTCCAGCGCAAAGCCCATCATGTCGTATTTGCTCGCAATTTCCTTAGCGGATGTAGGAATCTGGACCTTCACGGTCGTGGGTATGGGGGCGCTCGGAGTCGTGGCATGGCGTCTCGTGCAGCGCCAGGAACAGCGCGATCCGAGCTTTCTCAAGAAGCTCGATGACGACGACGACGACGACGCTCGATCGCGCGGCGACTGATGCGACTTGTACGGCAGGACCTCGTTACGCAAATGCGCGTGATCGTGCCTTGACGACCCACGACTGCAGGTGACGGCCGGGACACAGCGTCTTCGCGCCGGACCACTCCTGATGCGTGTACACGCCTGAGTCGCCTTGCCTGCGCGGCTTGGCGCGAATCTTGTACTTGGCCATCATGGCTCGCACGTGCAGGCTCAACGCGGCAAGCTGCTTGTCGGTCGGCTTCTGCTGCTCGAAATTCCCGAGGCACATGATTCCGATGTTGCCTTCGTTGTGATTCCTCACGTGAGCACCTTGAAACTGCAGGCTTCGCCCTTCCCAGATTCTTCCATCGCGGTCGATGATGAAGTGATAGCCAATGTCGGCATACCCGCCGCCTTTGGCATTGCGGTGTGCGATGCGCACCTGGTCGAGTCGGGCCGCGGTGTCGTGGAAGTCGAGTGCGGTGAACGGTTCCCAGCCTTCGTGGTGGATCGTCAGACTCTTGACGGGGAGCATCCGATTGATACCGCGGACATCGGGCCCGCTCTTCGCCCAGCGCGAGCGAGGAATCACCGTGCCGGGAATGTACGGCTCGGGCCGGGCGATGGATTGCGGAAGTGGCTTGCTCGGAGCGGGGCCCGCGCGCGGCCGCGGCGGCGCCGGGACATTCTGGTACTGGCCCCCCGGCCACATTGCTTCAGGCATTCCGGCAGCAAGCTTCTCTGTACGCTGACTGCGTCCACTGACACAGCCGGCAAGGACGAGGGCCGATGCCGCGAGAAATCCGCGGCGCGCGAGCAACGCGCACGCGACCGGCGCCGCTGCTTTCGAGGCAGTGGAACTGGAGCGGATACTTGCATCCGTTTGCATTGGATCCGTTTGCAATGGCATAGCGCCGGGATGGGAGGTCATTACGGTCCGCGTCTATCGGCAGCGCCTGAGGGAAACCGCGACAATTGCGGTTGAGAATTGAGGTCGACCCTGCGAAATCGCCCGATCCTGCGGGGTCAGGCCCGTTCTGACGACCGTTCGCCGGTCCGCACCGCAATGAACTCCCGCTGGAGATTCGCACCCGGACACAGCGTCTGGGCGCCCGGCCACTCCTGATGGCTGAATACGCGCGTCCACGGGATCGTGTAGTACGTGCAGACCGCGCGCACGTGATCCCGCAGCGCTACGAGTTGCGCAGGCGTCGGCCGCTGAATTTCAAAGTTCCCCATCACAAGGATGCCCACGTTCCCCTCATTGCGATCCTTGACGTGCGCCCCCTGCCACTTGAGGTTGCGTGCTTCCCAGACCGTTCCTGCTCGGTCGATGACGAAGTGGTAACCGATATCGCCCCAGCCTTTGCCGCGGTGACCGGCACGGTACAACTCGATCCGCGCCGCCATCGCCGCGTCTGCGGTACCCGTCTCAAGAAGGTCGAGTCCATCGTGATGCACGGTGACGTAACGCACCGGCAGCATCGGATTCATCAGCGCGAGTTCCGGCGCGACTCGAGCCCACTGCGTCCGTGGCCGGACTCCTGGAAAGGGCGAGGGGGCCGCGTTGACGTTCGCAGTCGGCGCTGATGCGACATGGATCGGCATCGACGGGGTCGGAGCGCTGTGCGCCGTTGACCAGTCACCTTTCGGCAAGGAGGCGCGCTGCGGAGCGGCAGCGCATCCGGCGAGCGAAGCGAACCCTGCGAGCGCTACAAAACTGCGTCGATCGATAGGTGTCGAAGTGCGGATGTTCGGAATGGGCGTGGACATTCGGGGGAGGAAACTGGGCTTGCTCTGGGCTTGCTCTGGGCTCGCGCGGGGCGCGTTCGTGCAAGGCTCGGAGTATAGATCGACGCAATTCCAACTTGACCGCAGACATGCGGGCCGCGTCCGCGGCGCGACGCTGCAACGAGTCCAGTACGGCTGCGCGGCAGCGCCCGCCAACCCTCGTTCTTCCATGGACTTGCGCTCAGCAGATCTGCGCTCAAAAAACTCGCTTCTGCTACACTTCGCCATCCTTCGCACTGAGCGCTTCGGCACTGTGCTCGACGGTGTTTCGACACTTCAGCGATCATCGTGAGATGGACCGCAGCTCACCGGCCGAGCAGCCACGAGACCACATGACGTATCCCTCCGAGCCCCCGTCGAACCTGCAAAAAATTGGAACTGCGGCTTCCGACGCCAACGCGCCGGTGAACGCCGGCAACGGTCCGGTCGCGAGCGCGGACTACACGTCGAACTCCATTCAAGTGCTCGAAGGGCTCGAAGCGATTCGTAAGCGGCCGGGCATGTATGTCGGTGGAACGGGGCTCAACGCGCTGCATCATCTCGTCTACGAATGCGTCGACAATTCCATCGACGAAGTGATGGCCGGCTACGCAACAGTCGTCACCGTGCGCATCGCCGTTGACGGTTCCTGCACGGTGATCGACGACGGCCGCGGCATGCCGGTTGATCCGATGCGGCACGAGAACCCCGCGATCAACGGGCGCCCCGCCGTGGAAGTAATCCTGACCGAAGTCCACGCGGGCGGAAAATTCGGTGACAACGCATACAAGGTGTCCGGCGGTCTGCACGGTGTCGGTGTGAAGTGTGTGAATGCGCTCAGCGAGTGGACCGAAGTCGAAGTTTTTCGCGACCACAAGACCTACGTGATTGCATTCGCGCGCGGGAAGGTCACCGAGCCGCTGCACGTCACGCATGTCGCAGACATGGACGACCCGGCCGTCAGCGGCGCGCCGCCGCGCAAGGGAACACGCATCTCGTTCCTTCCCGATCGCGAGATATTTCCCGACACGGTGTTCCGTTACGAGGCGCTTGAGCACCGCTTGCGCGAGCTCGCCTACCTGAACTCGGGCGTCACCATCCGATTCAACGACGAACGTGTCGATGCGAGCGGCAATCGCCGCAACGTCACGTTTCACGACGAGCACGGTCTTGCGGCATACGTCGCGCACCTCAACTCGGCCAAGGCAGTCGACGGTCCGGTGATCGCCTTTGCCACGGAAGACTCGCAGGCGAATCTCCGGTGCGAGATCGCGATGCAATACACCGATGCGACGAACGAAAATGTTCTCGCGTTCGGCAACAACATTTTCAACGCGGACGGCGGCACGCACCTGCAGGGGTTCAAGTCGGCACTGACACGGACCATCAATGGGTATGCGAAGCAGAAGGGCCTGCTCAAAGATCTCACCCCGACGGGCGACGATCTGCGCGAAGGCCTGACGGCCATCGTGTCACTCAAACTTCCGAATCCGCAGTTCAACAATCAGACGAAAGAGAAGCTGCTCAATGACGAAGTGGAAGGCTTTGTGTCGGGCGTTGTCGGTGACCGACTCGCTGCCTGGCTCGAAGAACATCCAAAGGAGGCGCGGCGCATTTGTGATCGCGCGGTGCTGGCCGCCGAAGCCCGCGAGGCCGCACGCAAGGCCCGCGAGCTCATCAAGCGAAAGGGCTCGCTCGACTCCGGCGGAATGCCGCACAAGCTTGCGGACTGCTCTTCGGACGATGTCGAAAAGACCGAGCTGTTCATCGTCGAGGGTGATTCGGCAGGCGGCTCTGCCAAGGGCGGTCGTGATCACGTCACGCAGGCCATTCTGCCGCTGCGCGGAAAGCTCCTCAACGTCGAGAAGGCCCGGCTCGACAAGGTGCTTGGCTTCGAGGAAATCCGAACGCTCATTCAGGCTCTGCAGTGTGGGATCGGCGACGACTTCGACATCTCGAAACTGCGTTATGGCCGCATCGTCATCATGACCGACGCCGATGTTGACGGAAGTCACATCCGCACGCTGCTGCTGACATTCTTCTTCCGCCAGATGACGGAACTCGTCAAGCGCGGCAAGATCTTCATCGCCCAGCCGCCGCTCTTTCAGATCGCCAAAGGCAAATCGATCAAGTACGTGCTGAACGACCGAGCGATGAGCGACGCGCTCGTCGAGATTGCACTCAAGCATGCGAAGCTCGCGGTGCGCGATGAGCGGGGCGTGCCTGTGCACACCGTCGAAGGACTTCCGCTGCGCCGGTTGATTCAGACGCTGCACCGGCTCGATGAACTCGTCAATGTCTCGCAACGGCGCGGCATTCCGTTCAGGAAGCTGCTCGACAGTCGAAGTCGCGATCCAAGCGGCGAGCGGCGGCTTCCGATCTGGCATCTCGCCTGGCAGGAAGGCGATGAGCTGTTCTGGAGCGACACGGAGGCACACCGTGTTCTGCGCGATCGAAAGCTCGTCCTTGATGAAGACACCGCAGAAGTGCTGAGTGCCACGCCGCGCAACCGCATCGCGACACTGCGCGAACTGCATGAGAATCGCGAGCTGGAACGGCTGTTCCAGGAGCTCAGCTCGAATCAGCTTGCGATCGATGACTGGGGCCTCGTGCAGGAAGAACTGATCACCGGTGAACGGGCGCCGACCCGTTACGCGTGGATGGTCGAAGGGGGCGGCCGCGCGAAGCCCAAGATCGAAGCGCACGACGATGATGACGGCGGCGAGACCTCGGAAGGCGCGGAACGCGTCGACGCCTCTCACGTCGCCGAAGAGCCGGCACCTTCGGCGACAACCGGCGGTGCCAAAGTGGAGTTCGTCGAGGCCGCAAGCATTCCGTCGATTCTCAAGACGCTGCTCGACGTCGGGCGGCGTGGCATTGAACTGAAGCGCTTCAAGGGGCTCGGCGAGATGGACGCGATACAGCTGTGGGAGACAACGATGGATCCCAAGGTCCGCACGCTGCTTCGCGTGTCGTGGGATTCCGTGAGCGAAGCGGACGCACTGTTCGCCACGCTCATGGGAGAGAACGTCGAGCAGCGCCGCGCATATATCGAGAAGTACGCCATCGAGGCGAAGAACCTCGACGTGTAATCTCCGCCCTCGGAGCAGGAGTTACGCTGAGGCGATGCTGAGCGCTGCTGTGATCCTCTCGATGTCGCTACTTGCCGGAACCGGAACGCCCAAGGGCGATGAGGCGCTTCGTCGGTCCGAGCCTGTCACTGGCATGCACACTCGATGGTCGGCTGATGTCGACTCGGTGAATCCGCATCCGGAGCATCCGCGTCCACAGTTCCGTCGCGAGCAGTGGATGAGTTTGAACGGCCAATGGGAGTACGCCATCAGACCGCTCGACGGCGGGCTTGACTTCCCGACCCCTGCTGACGGCACGATTCTTGTGCCGTTCCCGCTGGAAAGCGCACTCTCCGGCGTTGGAAAGTCCATCGACGCGAGTCAGAGGCTCCTGTATCGGCGCGCGTTCACTGCGCCGCCGATTGCTCCGGGCAAGCGCGTTCTGCTGCACTTTGAAGCGGTCGACTGGGGTGCCAAGGTGTTTCTGAACGGTGCGCTGCTGGGCGATCACACCGGCGGCTTTGATCCGTTTCACTTTGATGTCACGGATCATCTGCGGAGCAGTGGCAACGAGCTGATCGTCACCGTGTGGGATCCGACGGACGAGGTCAGCGACCAGGAACCGCCGCGCGGCAAACAGGTGCGCGCCCCTCAGGGCATCTGGTACACGTCGGTGACGGGTATCTGGCAATCGGTGTGGCTCGAGTGGGTGCCGGAGCGATCGATCGCGAGCATCCGCGTCGTGCCCGATCTCGCGCGCCAGACGCTCTCGATCACGCCCAGAGTGCGCGGCGAGATTTCGAAGGACGCACATGTCGAGTTCGTGCTGCGTTCTCCGGACAGCTCCGATGGAGTGCCAGCGGCGAAAGCGACTCTCGTTCCGAATGTGGCGAGCGAGATTTCGATCGCTGATCCGAAAGCCTGGTCACCGGAGTCGCCCTCGCTGTACACGATGGAACTTCGCTACGGTCTCGACCGCGTCGAAAGCTATGTCGCGTTTCGTACCGTATCGATCGGTCCTGATTCCGCCCATCGCCCGGCGATTCATTTGAACGGCGCTCCGTACTTCATGCTCGGAACGCTCGATCAGGGTTGGTGGCCTGACGGCTTGTATACGGCGCCGACACATGAGGCGATGCTGTACGACCTCGAGGTGACGAAGGCGCTCGGCTTCAACACCGTGCGCAAGCATGTGAAAGTCGAGCCAGCAACGTGGTACGCAGCATGCGACCGGCTCGGATTGCTCGTATGGCAGGACATGCCGTCGAGCGGTCCGTACATCGGACCGCAGGATCCCGACGCGCCGCGCGGCAAGATATCGAGCGAGACATTTGAGCGCGAACTCGCGTCCATGATCGAGCGCCTTTCCTTTCACCCGTCCATCGTGATGTGGGTGCCGTTCAACGAAGGCTGGGGTCAGTACGACACTGCGCGCATCACCGATCTGGTGAAGAAGCTTGATCCGACGCGACTCGCCAACAGCACCAGTGGGTGGGCCGATCGCGGCGTCGGTGATCTCTTTGACGTTCACGATTACGGCGCCTCGCTTGCGGGTCGTTGTCCCACCGATCCCACCGCGCAGCGCGCAGTGGTCATTGGCGAGTTCGGCGGGCTTGGTCTTCCGACGCCGGGCCATCTCTGGCAGGAGTCCGGGTGGGGCTATCGAAGCTTCAAGGAACCGGTCGCACTCACCGACGCATATGTCGCGCTCCTCGATGAAGTCGCGGAGTCGCGCTACGACGGACTGAGCGGCGCGATCTACACGCAGACGACAGACGTCGAGCTCGAAGTCAACGGACTGATGACGTATGACCGGGATGTGCTGAAGATGACGACCTCGCGTGTGCGCGCTGCCAACGCCGCCGCCACGCGACCGATCTCCGGTTCGAGGCGCGTGACGTCGTCCATTGCCTGCGCCGCAGACGGCCCCGCGCCGTCATGGCGGTACGTCGTCGAGGCGCCTCCGGCGAACTGGGCGGCAGTCGATTTCGATGATCGCGGCTGGACGGAAGGTCGCGCAGGCTTCGGCACGGAGGAGACGCCGGGTGCGATCGTCGGCACCCAGTGGACGGGCAACGAGATCTGGCTACGGCGCAGCATCACGATTGACGCAGGCGCGCCGCCGACGCATCTCCTCGTTCATCACGATGAAAACGCCGACATCTACCTCGACTCCGAAAAGATCGCGGCGCTCAGCGGATACACCAGCGGCTACGTGCGCATTCGCCTGAGCGATGCCGCGCTGGCTCGCTGCACGGCCGGCAAACACACGCTCGCCGTCCATTGCCGACAGACGCGCGGCGGCCAGTTCATCGACGTCGGTGCCGTGCGTGTAGAAAATGTTGGTGCCACCGAAGCGCCACGCTGATGCGAGTCACTTGGTCTCAGAGTCACTTGGTCTTGTCAGGGCTTGGCGGTGCTTTCGGATCAGTGACAGCCTGCTCGCTGAGGCGCTCGCGCAGGTGTTCGATCGCAGCTTTGAGCTGTGCGTCATCGCCCAGGAATGTCGCGTGCGGCAGGTTGTCGACCACGATGTCGGGGTCGACACCGTGACCTTCGATGAGCCACACACCCTTCTCATCGAACACGCCGAACTCACCGGCGCTCGCGATCCCGCCGTCCACCATCCGGTTGCTTGAACTCAGCCAGATCTCGCCGCCCCACGTGCGCGTGCCGATGACCTTGCCGAGTCCCAGTCGCTTGAACCCTTCGGAGAAAGCTTCGCCGTCGGAAGCAGTCGCCTCGTTGCAGAGGACGACCATCGGACCGCGGAACGCATACTGCATGTTCCACGTCGGCGAGCTGCCGACCGCCTGATTCCAGTACATCCAGACTTTGCGCATGAGACGACTGAGGATCCAGCTGTCGATGTTGCCGCCGCGATTGTTGCGGACGTCGATGATCAGTGCCTTGCGATTGAAGACCGGGTAATAGTCGCGCACGAACGCGCTGAAGTCGGACGTTCCCATCGCGCGGAGATGGATGTAGCCAAAGTCACTGTCGCTCGCTTCGTCGACCGCAAGCCGCCGCGAGACTTCCCAGCTTCGATAGCGGAGCTCACTGTCGCGCTCGGGTGCCACCGGCCGCACAATCACATCACGCGGCGCATCGGGCGTGGCCTGCGGGGCAACCGACAGCAGCGTCTGTCGCCCCGCCTTGTTGCGAAGCAGCGATGAAGGATGCGGCACGGACAGAGTGGTTACGCCGTCGATGGAACGGATCACATCACCGACGACTACATCGACGCCCGGTGCAGACAGCGGTGAACGATTTGGCGTTTCATCGGGATCGCTCACCGGGATGGACACCACGCGCCAGCCGCCCGCAGCGTCGTCACGAACAAGTTCGGCACCGAGCGTGGCCGGCATGATCCGGTCGCCCCCGCGGCGCAGGTCTCCCCCGTTGACGAAGTGATGCAGCGCGGACAGCTCGCCGCTCATCTCGGCAAGCAGGTCCGACAGTTCCTCCCGGCTGCGCACGCGCTCAACCCAGGGCAGATACTTGTCGAGCACCGCGCGCCATGCGACGCCGTGCATGTTCCGATCGTAAAAATAGTCTCGAAGCATGCGCCACGCGTCGATCGTCATCTGGCGCCATTCGTCGCGCGGTGTAACGGCAAGCGCGACGCCGCTGAAGTCAAAGGCGGCTTCCGGCTTCTCGACCGAAGCAGGCGCCGGTGCAGCGTCAATCGCAAACCATTTGGCGTCGCGCCGCACGAGAATCTTCTCGCGGTCGGCAGAGAGTTCCGCACCGTTGATGTTGGCGAGAACAGTCTTCACCTCCGGCCGTTCGTTGTTGATCGGAAGTGCGACCAGCGTTCCCTTGCCCTGCTGCTCGTCTTCGTCGGTGCTGCGCGAATCAAAGCGGATCCAGAACAACGCCTTCTTCGTCACCAGCAGCGGAGACGAAGCGAAGCTGCTCAACGTCGCGGGCACTTCCTCGATTCTGGTTGCGAGGCCGTCTGCATCGAGCTCGACGCGCGGCGCCGGCTTCTCGGGTTTCTCGGGCGTCGTGTCATCAGTCGGTGTGGCGGTCGAATCGGCAGGTTTCTCGTCCGACGTAACGGCCTTCTTGTCGTCCTTCTTCTCGTCTTTCTTTTCATCCTTCTTTTCATCGATTTTGGGGGGCGTATAGAGCTCGTCATCCGCCTGAAAAGGCGAGCGTGTTCCGGGCTCCAGCGTCAGCTGATAGATCTTGCCGGTTCTGTCGAACGCCGGCTCAGGCGCGCGCGGGCCCCACGGACTTCGCACGAACGAATCGAACGTGCGATCACTCAGAAAGTACAGGAATTTTCCGTCAGGGCTCCACGCCGGGCGATAGCTGTCATAGCGATCCGTCGTCGCGTCAAGAATCGTTCCCCCCTCCGAGGGCCACAGGCGGATGCGCCGGTTGGCGTTCGCAGCGGGCGCGACGTATGCAAGCCATCGACTGTCATCGGACCAGGCGAGCTGTCCAAGCTCGCCGACAGTGTTTTCCTCGACCAGTGCGTTCGTGCCGTCGTCGACGTTGAACACAAACAGCCGCTGCCGTTTGTCGGTATGCGCGATGCGCTTCCCGTCTGGTGAGGGAACCGCCACCCATCGCACCGTTGATCCGTCGTTCGTACGCCGCTGCGGCGCGCCGATTCCGTTGGCGGGGAGGGTTACGACCTCCAGTTCTCCAGTCTCATCGGAGATCGCCACGAGTGTCTTCCCGTCGGGCATGAACGCCGCTTCGCGATAACGAATACCGCTGCGAGGATCAACATCCACGGTTCGCCCGTGCTTGAGCGGCACGATAAACATACGTCCGCGCGTGGTGATCACTACCCGATCGCCCTTTGGCCCGAAGTGCACACTGCTCGCCGTCGCCACCGGATCCTTGACCCATTTTTCGCGCGTCTGATCGAGATCGGAAGTCAGTCGAATCGGCACTTCCTTGTCTTGGCCGGTGACGAGATCAAACAGACGCAGATCTGGTCCGAGCTGATAGACGACGCGATCCTGGTCAATCGCCGATGAACCGATGTCCAGATCGGCGTGCGCGGTGTGCTGGCGAAGATCCGACCCGTCAGGTCGCATCGACCAGAGATTCATCCGCCCGGATCGATCGCTCGAGAAAACGACGCGCGTTCCCGCGCTGGTGCGGTGGATGAGTGGTCTGCGGCTGGTGCCGGCGTAGTCAACGGTGAGCGGCTGCGCTTCGTCGCCGCGCACGCCGGACGCCGGAATCACGAAGCGCCAGAGCTGCTGCACACGGCCGCCGCGGTAGCGATCAGTGTGACTCCCTTGAAACTGCAGACGCGTGAAGACGACGGTCGATGCGTTCAGAAACGCCGCTTCGGAACATTGGGCAAGCGGAATCAGTTCACGTGTGTTGGAAGCCAGGTCATGACGAAACGTCCGCACCGAGGGCAGCGTTGCACCGGCGTCTGTCGCGTACAGCAATGCGCCGTCCGGCGTCCAGGCGGTCGTACCGACACGCGCTGCGTCGAACGTGCGCCGCGTCGGCAGGCCGCCTGCAAGCGGCATCGTGTAGACCTCCGTCGGTCCTTCGTAGCTCGCAGAAAACGCGATCGTCGTGCCGTCGGGCGAGATGGACGGATCCTTCTCCTCGCCAGGATGCGTCGTGATCCGCGTCGCGGCGCCGCCCTCGATCAGTACCCGCCACAAGTCGCCTTCCGACGCAAACACCAGCGAGCCTCCGCCTATCCCGGGCATGCGGTAATACCCCAGCGTCTCATCGAACGCAGAGATCGCGGCAATCGCCCGCGCGCTCGGCGTCGGGGCATCGTCCGCAGCGAGAGCACCGGCAGCGGAGAGCGCGACCATGACGAGGGCGAGACAGCATCGGAGACTCATGGAGCAATTCCTCGAAAGAATCATGACAGCACGTACTCACTAGGCATCACCCGGATGCATTTCGCAGCGGCACCCGCAGCTCTCCGCGCCGCTGCGACATCTCGCCCGCGAGCGAGCGCGACGCCCATGCGCCGATGCGGTCGCACGGACGGCTTTCCAAAGAGGCGCACATCCACGCCGGGCGTCTTCATCGCCTTCTCGATGCCGCGGTACTCGGGAGGTTCGCTTGCAGTAAAGTCGGCCAGAATCGCGGCGCTCGCAGTTGGTCCGTAGTAGCGGATCTCGGGAATCGGCAGACCGAGAATCGCGCGGACATGCAGATCAAATTCCGAAAGGTCCTGCGACCACAGCGTCACCATCCCAGTGTCATGGGGTCGAGGCGAGAGTTCGCTGAAGATCACCTTGCTGCCACGCACAAAGAACTCCACGCCGAAGATGCCGGCGCCCGCGGGACCCGCGATCCAGTCGGTGATCTTCTTGGCCATCGCCTGCGCGCTTCTGATCAGCGCGGGCTTCATCGGACATGGCATCCAGGACTCCTGATAGTCGCCTCGTTCCTGACGATGGCCGATGGGCTGCACAAAGAGTGTCGGTCCAACGCGGGCGCGCTGCTTCACGGTGAGCAGCGTGATCTCGTAATCAAACTGGATGAACTCTTCGACAATCACGAGCACGCGGTCGCCGCGCATGCCATCAACGGCATAGTTCCACGCGCGCGAGAGATCGCCGGCCTTCTTGACGACCGACTGGCCTTTGCCGGAGGAGCTCATGACCGGCTTGATGACGCACGGGAAGCCGATGCCGCCGCGCGGCCTGGTCACAGCCGCCCTGAGTTCATCGGAAGTCGACGCGTAGGCGTACCGGGCCGTCGGAAGCTTCAATTCCTTCGCGGCTACATCCCGGATCCCGTCGCGATTCATGGTGAGATGCGCAGCTCGCGCACTCGGGATAACGGCGACGCCGCGCCGTTCCAGTTCGATCAATCGTTCGGTGCGAATCGCTTCGATCTCCGGCACGACGAAGTCCGGCGCGTGCTTGGTGATGACGCGTTCAATCTCGTCGCCATCGAGCATGTCGATGACTTCGTGCGCATCGGCGACCTGCATCGCGGGGGCACCGCCATAGCGGTCAACGGCGACGACACGACAGCCGAGACGTTTCGCGCTGATCACCACTTCCTTCCCGAGTTCGCCCGATCCCAGAAGCAGCAGGGTCGTCATGCGGGAAAGACTAACGGAAGTGGTTGCCGCGCGGGCGATGCACGATCTCCATCAGCGGGCCGGATCGCGCACGCCGGCTTCGCGAAAACCCTGCGCGCGGAGGATGCATGCATCGCAGTGTCCGCACGCAGCCGCGCGGCCCTCGCGCCCCTCGCGAGTCATGATGGGGTCGTAACAGGTCAGCGTGTCACCGAAGTCGACTCCGAGTTCCATGCCGCGCCGGACAATTGCAGCCTTGCCCATGGCGGCGAGCGGCGCATGCAGCGTGATGTGCCGCCCTTCGACGCCCATCTTCGTGGCGAGGTTCGCCATGCGTTCAAACGCCGCGATGAACTCGGGCCGGCAGTCAGGGTAGCCCGAGTAGTCGATCGCATTGACGCCGATAAAGAGATCACATGCGTTCAGTGTCTCCGCGAACCCGAGCGCCACGGAGAGGAAGATCGTGTTGCGCGCGGGAACGTACGTCACGGGAATCGCGTGTGTATCGCCGCCGTGTTCGATGCGATCCTTCGGCACATCGATGTCGGCTGTCAGGGCGGAGCCGCCGAACGCGCGCAGATTCAGTTCAATGACAACATGTTGCACTGCGCCGATTGCACGCGCCACGCGCCGCGCCGCATCGAGCTCCTCGCGATGCCGTTGTCCGTAATCAAAGGAGAGAGCGTGCGGCGCGAAGCCGGCGGACTTCGCTTCCGCGAGTGACACGGCGGAATCCATGCCTCCTGAGAGTAGAACCACCGCGGGCTGAGTCATGCAAGGTTCCGCGCGCTCAATATCAGGCCGGACTCGCAACCGTTTCAAGCACGCGCTGCATGATCCGTCGCGTGGTCTGCGTGTCCCCCGCGTGCAGATAGCTCTTGCTGATCACGCGATGCGCGCAGACTGGCAGCACGTTCTGAACGATGTCTTCCGGCTCGCAGTAATCCCGCCCCTTCAATACGGCTGTGGCCCGCGCTGCCTGCGCGAGCGCCAGCGATCCGCGGGGACTCACACCGACTTGCAGATCCTCGTGTTCGCGTGTCGCTGCGGCGAGCGTAATGACGTAATCAATGAGCGACTGATCCATGCGCACGCGATCGACCGCTTCCTGGATAGTGACCACTTCGTCGCCGCTCATCACCGGTTGCAGATCCTTGAGCGCGGTGCGGGCAGGCTGCCGCTGCAGGATGCGGCTTTCATCGTCGGGCGCCGGATAGCCAAGCGAGGTTCGCATCAGGAAGCGATCCAGCTGGTTCTCCGGCAGAAAGTATGTGCCTTCAAATTCGTAGGGATTCTGCGTGGCGACCACCATGAAAGGCTGCGGGAGCGGCAGCACCTGTCCCTCGGCGGAGACGGTGCCTTCGCTCATTGCTTCGAGCATCGCCGATTGCGTGCGCGGAGTCGTGCGATTGATCTCGTCCGCGAGGACGACGTTCGCAAAGATCGGCCCGCGGCGAAACTCAAACCGTCCGTCCGCGCCGTGCGCACTCGAGCTTTCGCGCACGAACACGCTGACCCCGGTGATGTCCGAGGGCAGGAGATCGGGCGTGCATTGGATGCGGCTGAAACTGCAGCGGATGCTCTTCGCGAGCGCGTTCGCCAGCACGGTCTTACCGACGCCTGGGACGTCCTCGATAAGCACGTGGCCCCGCGCCATGAGGCACACGATCAAGCGGTCGACCGCATGCGCGTTGCCCATGTAAACGGAGGTGATGTTCTGGCGGAGTTGGTCGAGGGCCTCGCGCATCGCTGATGAAGACTCGGCAGTCGAAACCCAACCCCAAAAACCGGTCCCCAAAAACCGGTCCCCAAAAACCGGTCCAAAGCTCCGCTTTCAATCGCGGTTCGATCGCATCGGGAAGTCACCGCAGCGCGTGACCGGACCTTGTATCCGGACGGGGGACGGAGTATAGCAGTGCCCGTCACGTCGTCATGCTGCGATCAACGCTCGCCCTGGTCGCACCGCCACGTGCTGAAGCGCGCATCGCATCGCCTCACGTGATCGGGCTGGTGGCTGGTGCTGGTTGACGGGGTTGATTTGACGAGCGAGTGCTCCGATGAACGTCGTGCGTTCCTCGGGAACGTTCCGCCGGACAGCTTTGTGACTGATCTCCACGCGTTCCGCATTGCGACATCACTCCCCTGCCGGGGCTGTCGTTATGACCTGCGCGGACTGCACGCGGACGGGCGGTGCCCCGAGTGCAGCCTCGAAGTCCTCGAAACAATTGCCGACCGCGTCGATCCTGAACTTGCACTGCTCCAGCCACTCAAGCACCCGCGCCTGGCTGGCGGCAGTCTGCTGGTGCTCGCCGTCGCTCTTTCGACGGCCACGATCGGAACGTCGGTCTCTGCTGCCGCCATCATTCTTTCGCGACTCCCCCGCGATGGCTGGCGCGGCGTTCTGGGTCAGTGGCTGCCGCCCTCGATGCCAGTCCGACTGTATGCGTTGGCGCCGATCGCGATCGCTGTCGCGAGTTTCGCGGCGATCGCGCTCGTCCATTGGGGCAGCTATCGAACACGTCGTCGATATATATTGCTGTTTGGTTTGGGGGCGTGGCTCGTCGCGGCGTGCCTGTATCCGGAAGGCGTCGTGCTGGCTCTCACCGGAGTCGCCGCGATGCTCACGCTGTCCGGGCTCGGACCCATTGTCAGCGACCTCGGACGCCGCAGCCGGACGTATCGTCAAAAGGTCGCATCACAGCAGGCGATCGGACCGCTGACCGCAGCGATCGGCGTCGGCGTGCTTTCGCTGGTTGGCGCGGACCTCTTTCTGCCGTTGATCGGTACCGAAGCGGCGTCACAGCTCCGCGTGGTCGCGTCGGTGAGTCTCCTGATGACGGCTGTCGGATTTCTCTATCTGCTCTTGAACGCGATCTGGATTTGGCGCGCGCTCTGGGGCTGGCAACCGCTCCTTCAGCGCGTTCTCGATCGCGAGACGACACCCGCGCCGGAAGCCTGAAGCGTCGAGGCGGCGGCGGCCGGTCCCGCTGCCAGCTTGGCAGATCGAGTGTTCCGCCCCGCGCATGTGTCAGCGATTCGCCTCAACAGCGAATCCGCGCCTGGAACGGGATCAAACCGTCGCCCGAACTTCGCGGGACAACCCACCGTCAGGCAGGAGTCTGAAGCCCGCCCGACGAGCCATCGAGCGTGGCCTCGACGGCCGCGTCCCCCAGATTGTCGGGAACCGCTGCACCCCCGCCCGAGTCGCGTCGCCTTTTGGCGCGGCGTTTGAATACCGGGCGTCTCCCTCCCGCCGGCACCTCGCTGGTGGACGGGACCTCGAACTCATCGTCCGCTTGATCCGCCCCGGAACCGCCCCGGAACCGTAAGTGGGGTTCCGGGACTTCCCCGGTTCAGAGCTGTTTTGGAGAATCGCCTCATGGCCGTGAAGGAACTCACCTTCGACAACGACGCTCGCAAGTCCCTCCTCGCCGGTGTCGAAAAACTGTCTGCAGCAGTGAAGAGCACTCTGGGCCCCCGTGGCCGCAATGCCGTGCTGGACAAGAGCTGGGGCGGGCCGACCGTGACCAAGGACGGCGTTTCGGTCGCCGAAGAGATCGAACTCCGCGACCGGGTCGAAAACATGGGCGCCAAGCTCGTGAAGGAGGCTGCCAGCAAGACCTCTGATGACGCCGGCGACGGAACGACGACCGCGACCGTGCTTGCGGAGGCACTCTTCAAGGCGGGAGCGAAGCGGCTCGCTGCGGGCGTTGAGCCGAATGCACTCGCGCGCGGCATGCGCAAAGCAGTTGAGGGCGCCGTGGCGCATATCAAAGCCATGGCCCGGCCTGTAGCGAATGTGCCTGGCGGTATCGCCGCAGTCGCGAGCATCAGCGCAAATAACGATATGACGATCGGCAAGATCATGGCCGATGCGTTCAACCGCGTGGGCAAGGATGGCGTCATCACCGTTGAAGAAGGCAAAGGCCTTGAGACGACGGTTGACGTCGTTGAAGGCATGCAGTTCGACCGCGGCTACTTGAGCCCGAACTTCGTCACCAACACGGAAGACATGCTCGTCGAGTTCAGCAAGGCGCTGGTCCTCATTCATGAGGACAAGATCGATTCGATCACCAAGCTTGTTCCGTTCCTCGAGAAGGTGATGGACACGAAGAAGCCGCTGCTGATCATCGCGGAAGACGTCACGGGTGAAGCGCTCTCGACGCTCGTGATCAACAAGCTCCGCGGCGTGCTGAATGTCTGCGCGGTCAAGGCACCGGGGTACGGCGACCGTCGCAAGGCGATGCTGGAAGACATCGCGGTGCTGACAGGTGCGACGCCCATCATGAAGGATCTCGGGATCGAGCTCGACAAGGTCACGATCCAGCAGCTGGGTCAGATCAAGAAGTCCGTGGTCAGTGCAGATGAATGCACGCTGATCGAGGGCGCCGGTTCCACCGCTTCCATCAAGGGGCGGATCGAGCAGATCCGTGCTGAGATCGAGCGCACGGACAGCGACTATGACCGTGAAAAGCTGCAGGAACGCCTCGCGAAACTCGCGGGCGGCGTGGCGCAGATCAACGTCGGGGCCGGCTCCGAAGCCGAGCTCAAGGAAAAGAAGGCGCGCGTGGAAGACGCACTGCATGCGACCCGCGCTGCGGTGGCAGAAGGCGTCGTTCCTGGCGGCGGCGTCAGCTACGTGCGCGCGATGGCGGTGCTCGACAAGATTCGCAAGAGCTGCACCGATGACGAGCAGCACGGCGTCGACGTCGTCGGTGAGGCGCTGCAGGTTCCGCTCCGCACGATCGCTGACAACGCGGGCGAAAAGGGTTCCGTAATTGTCGCGAAGGTTCGCGAACTGAAGGGCGACGAAGGGTTCAACGCCTTGACTCTCGAGTTCGGTGATCTCGTGAAGCAGGGCGTCATCACCCCAGCCAAGGTCGACCGCACCGCGCTGCAGAACGCAGCGAGCGTCGCCGCACTCCTGCTGACAACCGACTGCGCCATCGTCGATGCCCCGAAGGGCAAGGACGAGAAGGGCGGCCAAGGCCACGATCACGATCATGGCATGGGTGGCATGGGCGGCATGGGCGGCATG